>DASQGE010000117.1:0-13097 GCA_035632775.1 Solirubrobacteraceae bacterium
CATCGCTTCCTCGGCGGACATGCCCGATTGCGGGAGCTTGTCGTCGGGCGCGGGCTCCAGCAGGAAGCGGTTTCCGAAGCGGCCCTCGAGCGCCTCGATCTGCCTGCTCGTGAGCTCGGGCCGGGGCATGCGTGGCGATGATACTCCCACCCCCGCGCGCGGCGTGGACCCAGCCGAGAATAAGACTCAGTCTTGATATGGTGGTGGTGGCGGCTATGAGGAAGGCGAGGTGGAGCGGGATGGAAGGGGTTGGCGGCGGGCTGTGAGAACCCCACGGAGAGTGTGTCGCTCCCGCTCACCGCGGCGCGCGGTCGGGCATGCGCGTCCACGCATGTGGGTCGTGGCGGCAGGCGCGCTGATGGCCGCGTCCGCGGCGGGCTGCGGCAGCGGCGGACAGAGCGCGACGGCCGGCCGGGGTGGCAGGTTGCAGGTGGTGGCCGCGGAGAACTTCTGGGGCAGCATCGCCGGCCAGCTCGGCGGGGCGAAGGTGGAGGTGCGGAGCATCGTCGCCAACCCGAACACGGACCCGCACAGCTACGAGCCGACGGCACAGGACGCGCGGACGATGGCGGGGGCGCGGATGGCGATCGTCAACGGGATCGGCTACGACGAATGGGCTCCAAAGCTGCTGGCGGCGAGCCCGGCCGCCGGCCGGGTGGTGCTGACGGTGGGCGAATTGCTGGGGCTGCAGGCGGGCGAGAACCCCCACCAGTGGTACTCGCCCGCCCACGTGCACGCCGTGATCGACCGGATCGTGGCCGACTACGACAGGCTGCGTCCGGCCGATGAGGGCTACTTCGCGCAGCGACGCAAGGCGTTCGAAACGACCGGCCTGGCCCGCTATGAGGCGCTGATCGCGCGGATCCGGGGGCGCTATGCGGGCGTTCCGGTGGGCTACAGCGAGAGCGTCTTCCAGCCGCTCGGCGAAGCGCTCGGATTGAAGCTGCTCACCCCCTACGGCTTCGCCAAGGCGGTCGCCGAGGGCACGGAAGTTACGGCCGAAGACAAGCGGACGGTCGACGAACAGGCCGAAAAGCGCGAGATCGGGGTATGGGTGTTCAACGCCCAGAACGTGACGCCGGACGTGCAGCGGGTGAACGAGCTCGCGCGCGCCGCGCAGATCCCGATCTCGACCGTCACCGAGACGCCGGCGCCGGCGTCGGACAGCTTCGAGCAGTGGCAGGCCGCAGAGCTCGAAGGGCTCGAACGGGCCCTCCACGAGGCGACGGGACGGTGAACGGCGTGGACGCCTCCGTCCGGTCGGACCCGCCCGCCGCGGATGTGCCCGGCCGGGGTACGCGCGAGCCCGGTCCGACGCAGAGCTCCCACACGGCGGCGATCGAGCTGCGCGGGGCGCGCGCGAGCATCGGGGGGCACGAGGTGTGGAGCGGCGTCGAGCTGGTCGTGCGCCCGGGCGAGTTCGTGGCCGTGCTCGGCTCCAACGGGAGCGGCAAGTCGACGCTGTTGAAGGCGATCCTCGGCCTCGTGGAGACGGCGCCCGGCGCCGTCAGCGTGCTCGGCGGACCGGCGGGGAGCGCGAACCGCGAGATCGGCTACCTGCCCCAGCGCCACGGCTTCGGCTCTGGGCTGCCGCTGCGCGGCGTGGACCTCGTGCGCCTCGGCCTCGACGGCGCGAGCTGGGGGCTGCCGACGCCGCTCGGCCGTCGCGCCTCGCGCCGGCGGGCGCGGGAGCGCGTGCGGGAGGTGATCGAGCTGGTCGGCGCGAGCGCCTACGCCGAGCGCACGCTCGGCGAGCTCTCCGGCGGCGAGCAGCAGCGCATCCTGATCGCCCAGGCGCTCGTGCGCCGGCCGCGGATACTGATGCTCGACGAGCCCCTGGACAGCCTCGACCTGCCCAACCAGGCGGCGGTGACGGCGCTCGTGCAGCACATCTGCCGCGCAGAGAGCGTGGCGGTGCTGCTCGTCGCGCACGACGTCAACCCGCTGCTGCCCTATCTCGACCAGGTGATCTACCTGGCGGGGGGCCGCGCGCTGCAGGGTCCGGTCGAGCAGGTCATAACGGGTCCGACCCTGAGCGCGCTGTACGGGGTCCCGATCGAGGTGCTGCGCACCGGTGACGGGCGGCTCGTCGTCGTCGGCCAGCCCGAGGCGCCCCACGTCCACGGACCCCGGCACGGCTGAGGGCGGCGCGATGGGCGAATTCACTCTCCAGGCGCGGTGCTCGGCGGGCAGGTCCGCCGTCTTTCACGGAGTCGTCTGTGGGAGGGGGGTCTGATGGGCGAACCCACCCTCTCCTGGAACCTGGTCTCCGACGTGCACGAGCTGCTCGAATATCAGTTCATGGTGAACGCCCTGCAGGCGGGCACGATCGTGGCGGTGATGGCGGGCGTGGTCGGCTGGTACATGGTGCTGCGCCGCCAGAGCTTCGCGGGCCACACGATCGCCGTGATGGCCTTCCCGGGCGCGTCGGGCGCCGCCCTGGCGGGCCTGCCCGGCGTGCTCGGCTACTACCTCGCGTGCGGGATCGCCGCCCTGACGATCGGCCGCGCCGGCGGCTCGTCCGCGCGCGGGCGCGGCGCCGAGTCGGCCGCGATCGGCGTCGTCCAGGTCGCGGGGCTCGCCGCGGGCTTCCTCTTCCTGAGCCTCTACAGCGGCGTGCTCGAGCAGCTCGAGACGCTGCTGTTCGGCACGTTCCTGGGGATCGACCGCGACCAGGTGCTGACGCTGCTGGCCGTCGCGGTGGTCGTGCTCGGCGCCCTCGCCATCGTCGGCCGGCCGCTGCTGCTCGCCTCGCTGGACCCCGAGCTCGCGCGTGCGCGGGGGATTCCGGTGCGCGCGCTCGACGTCGGCTTTTTGCTGCTGCTCGGCCTGGCCGTGGCCGCCACCAGCCAGATCACGGGCGCGCTGCTCGTGTTCGCGCTGCTCGTCGCGCCGCCCGCGGCCGCGCAGGCGCTCACCCCGCGCCCCGGCCTGAGCCTTGCGCTGAGCGTGGCTTTCGCGCTGCTCGTCACGTGGGTGGGGCTCGGGATCTCCTACTTCTCGATCTATCCGCTCGGCTTCTTCGTCACCTCGCTCGCGTTCGGGCTGTATGTCCTATGCAGGCTCGCCCACCACGCCGCCGCCCGCCGCGCGCGCGGCGGGCGCTCGCGCGCGCCGGCCGTCTCGGCGGGAGCTTGATGTTCGCGCACGAGTTCATCCGCAACGCCTATCTCGCCGGCACGTTCATCGCGCTCGCGTGCGGCGTCGTCGGCTGGTTCGTGGTGCTGCGCGGCCAGGTGTTCGCGGGCGACGCGCTGAGCCACGTCGCGTTCGTGGGCGCGATCGCCGCGGCTGTGGTCGGCGTCGACGAGCGCGTCGGCCTGTTCGCGCTGACGCTCGGGCTCGCCGCCGTGATGGCCGGGCTCGGCCGCCGCGCCCGGGCCGACGAGGTGACGATCGGCGTGGCGTTCTCGTGGGTCCTCGGGATCGGCGTGCTGCTGATCGCGGTGCTCAGCACGAGCACGTCGGCCGGCGACGGGCTGATCGTCGCCAACACGCTGTTCGGCTCGATCTTCGGGCTCGGCGCCGGACAGGGGGTCGTGGCAGCCGCGGTGGGCGCCGGCGTCGTGCTCGCCACGCTCGCCGTCGCGCGCCCGCTCCTGTTCTCCTCGCTCGACCCGGAGCTCGCGGCGCTGCACGGCGTGCCGGTGCGCATGCTCGGCCTCGGGCTGCTGGCGCTGCTCGGAATGGTCACGGCCGAGGGCACGCAGGCGATCGGCGCGCTGCTCGTGCTCGGGCTGATCGCCGCCCCGGCCGGAGCCGCCCAGCGGCTCACCTCGCGGCCGTATCGCGGCATGGCGCTGTCGGCCGCGATCGCGCTCGTCGCGATGTGGGGAGGACTCGCGCTCAGCTATGCCGTGCCGTCGCTGCCTCCGGGCAGCGCGATAATCGCGCTCGCCGTCGGGGCGTACGCGCTCGCGTCGGTCTCTACCATCGCCCTATGAGCACCCGCGCGCCGACACAGACCTGGACCGAGCGCGCCGAGGCGACGCTCGCGGCCGCCGGCCACAGGCGGGGCGGCGCCAGGCGGGCGCTGCTGGAGCTGCTGGGCGGGCAGGAGTGCGCGCTGACGGCCGTCGAGATCGAGGACGCGCTGCGCGCCGCGCGCGCGGGCAGGCGCGTGAGCAGGGCGAGCGTGTACAGGATCCTCGACGAGCTGGAGCGGCTGGGGCTGGTCCAGCGCGTGGAGACCGGCCAGGCGATGATCCGCTACGAGCGGGTGTGCGAACGCGAGCGCCATCACCACCATCTCGTCTGCGACGAGTGCGGCCTGGTGATGCCGTTCTCCGACGAAGGGCTGGAGCGCGCGATCTCGAGGCTCAGCGAGAGGGTCCCGCTGACGGTGTCCGAGCACGAGATCGTGCTGCACGGGTCATGTGCCGACTGCGCGGCGTAGGAGCTCTGGGCGAGGCGCTTCGCCCTCGCGTCCCGAGCTTGCAGACAATCGGCAGCGGGGTGGCGGCGGGGGTAGAATCAGAGCTATGAAACCCGCCTCGAAGACGCCTCTGCTCTCGGTCGGTCACGAGGCCGAGTGGGCTGAGATCAATCGCGAAGAGGCCGAACAGCTGCGCGCCGGCAACATGGCGCTGACCCCCGCCCAGCGGCTCGAGGTCGGCCAGAGGCTTTCCGAACAGGCGGTGGACTTGCTGGCCGCTTCGATACGTGCCGGCCATGTCCCAAGACGAGCCCTCTGGTCCTGACCTGGCCGGCGTCGTCGCCGACGCCACGGCGGTCGGGCTCGAACACGTCGTCATCGGCGGCTTCAGCGTGATCTTCCACGGCTACGTGCGGGCCACCAAGGACAGCGACCTGCTCGTGCCCGACGGTCCCGACGCCGATGCCGCGGTGCTGCGCTTCCTGGAGCGTGTGGACGCCAGGAGACTGCGCGACGGCAAGGTGCTTACAAACGAGGATGTCGCCGGTGGGGAGCACCTGCGCGTCGTCGGCCGCCGCGGCATCGTCGACATAATGCGCGGTGGGTTTCCGCCACTCGATTACGACACCGTTTCCCGCGACGCAGACACGATCGAGTGGAATGGTCAGACAGTTCGGGTCGCGTCATTGCCGAGCGTCGTCGGCTTCAAGCGCCTGGCCGGACGACCCCGGGATCGGGTGGACCTCGCCGAACTGGAGGCCATCTATGACGAGCTGCCGATCGAGCCGATCCCAGGCGTAGACGAGTAGCGTCCGGCGGCCGCGCATCGGGCCGGCCCCACAGGTAGGCGAGCAGGCAGATCAGGGCGAACACCGCCACGACCAGCAGGACCGGGCCGGAGTCCTCCGCGAGGGCGCCCACGACGCCTGCGGTGAGACCGCCCGCCAGGGCCGCCTCCCAACCGGGATCGCCTGCGACGGGGGCGAGCAGGCGTCGGCGCCGGCGTATGCCGAGCACCGCGCACAGCAGCGCCAGCAGGGTGGCGACGGGCATCGCGTGGTTGCGCAGCTCGTCCCAGGCGGCTTTGTAGCGGCGGACGAGCACGTCGCGGACGTCGGCGGGCGAGCGGGCGTGGAGGATGCTGCCGGTGTAGTGGCCGGCGCCGTGCGCCGTGAGCAGGTCGAGCGCGGCCAGCGCGAGCAGGGCGAGGACGGTGGCGCTCAGGACGATCAGCGCGCGCTTGCCGGCCGATCTGCCGGCCGATCGGAGATCGGACGATCTCCGCTCGGTGGCGAGGGCGCCGGGGAGCAGCATGACGCTCGCCACGGCGGCGCCGGCGCTGACGAGGATCACGCCGCCCACGCCGGCGCCGATCCGCGCCGAGCCCTCGACCGCGGCGAGCACGATGCCGGCGCAGGCCATGCCCAGCGCGGCGCGGCGGGTGTGCGTGGCGGGATACAGCGCGGCGGCGACAGCCCCGAGCACGAGCACGGCCAGGCCGGACTTCAGCTCGTTGCCGATGCCGTAGAACCGGGCGCCCAGCGCGGGGTTGGGGCCGAGCACCGAGCGCACGAGCAGCTGGGTGCCGGCGAGCGCGTCGACGCTCAGCGCGAGGACGGCGACGGCCGCCGGCAGGATCGGGGCGCGTGGCCACGGGAGGGCCAGGTCGGTGAGGGCGCCGAGCGCCATGCAGGCGAGCGCGATCGTGGCGTACTCGATCGGCGCGCTGGGCTCGAGCGCCGCGGGGATCAGGACGGCGACCGGCGCCCACAGGACCGCGAGCGCGCCCGTGCGCAGCGCCCAGGCGCGGGCTCGGGCCGAAGCGGGCCCGCAGGCTGCGCCCGGCGTCCCGGCTGGGCTCGAGCCGGCCCTCGCATCGGGCGAACGTCCGGCGGGCCAGACGGCGGAGATGAGCAGCAGCAGCGCCCACGCGCTCAGGAGCCAGCCGAGCGCTGTCAGGCGCCGGCCGCCGACGACGCGCAGGCGGCTCATCAGCGCGCGCAGGCTGGGTCCGTCCAGCGGGCCGCCGGTCTCGATCGCCTGTCCGCGCATGTCCGCTGGGACGGGCGTCAGGCCGAGGTGGCGCAGGATCGTGGGGGCGAGGTCCATCGCCGCGATCAGGCCGCGCTCGTTGGTCGTCTGCGAGCTCAGCTCGCGGCCGCCGCCGCCAACGACACCACCACCACCGGCGCTGCCGCCGGCGCGCTGCGAGCGCCCCGCGGTCGCGCCGCCCCGCAGCCCCGCCGCGCCGGCCCACAGCAGCGCATGGCCGCGGGCGGCTCGCGCGCGCTGGAGAACGAGCAGCAGCTCTCCGGACGCGCGGGCTTCACTCAGGGCGCGCAGATCCTCGTAGCCGGCTCCGCCGCCCGGCAGGTCGGCGACGACGAAGCGCCTTTGCAGGCGCAGTCGTTCGATGCGTGCGAGCAGCGTCGCGGCGGTCCCGAGCGAGACGGCCGCGACCCGGCCGCGGCGGTCGGCGGCGGCGATCGCGTCGGTGTGGTCGGCCACGGCGATCCCCGCGTACGCGGCGCCGCCCGGGATCTGCGCGGCGAGCAGACCGGGTTGCAGCAGCTGGGGTGCTTCTTCGGCGCGCCTGCGCGCCCCTTGCCAGCCCTCGAGCACGCCACCCGTGCCGACCGTCCGCAGCGACATCGGCGACGGCTGTCCCTGCGAGTAGGCCGAGCTCGCGACGCGGGCGCCCTGGGTGATGTCGAGCAGCAGCTGCTCGGCCGAGTAGGAGCCCTGGCTCGCGGACACGATGCCGATGGACATGCCGGGGACGCTCTGAAGCTCGGCCTCCCCGGCCGGCAGAAACGTCAGTACGGCGGAGCTCGCTGCGGGAGGACCTGTCGCGGAGCTCGCTGCGGGAGGACCTGCCGCGGAGCTCGCTGCGGGAGGACCGGATGCCGCGGCGCTCGGCGCGTCCCCCGACGTCCACGCGAGCGCGAGCGCGACGGCGACGGCGAGAACGGGGAGAGCGGGGACCGCCGCCGCGCTCCGCCAAAGCCCTAGGCTCAGCCCTCGGCCCCCTCGGTCGCCACGCCTGTGCGTGGTTGGCGCGTGCGCTCGTCCGGGGGTGTCGTCGGCGGCCGCTCACGATCCCCGGCGGCGTCGGCCGGCAGCACCGTGCCCTCGATGTTCAGCCGCGGCAGCGCCCTGTCCAGCCGGCCCGGTATCCGCCACGTGCGCTCGCCGACGATGTGCAGCACCGACGGGAGCAGCAGGCAGCGCACGACCAGCGCGTCGAGGAACACAGCGCTGGCGAGGCTCAGGCCGAACTCCTTGATGACGCGGTTTTCGCCGAGCATGAACGACAGGAACACGCACACCATGATCGCCGCGGCCGCGGTCACCACGCGGCCGGTCAGCGCGAGACCCTCGGCGACGGCGCGCGAATTGTCGCGCGTGTGCACCCAGCGCTCGTGGATCCGCGAGATGAGGAACACCTCGTAGTCCATCGACAGCCCGAAGACGATCGCGAACAGCATCACGGGAATGAACGACTCGATCGGGCCCTTCTGAACTCCCATCAGCCCGTCGAGCCAGCCCCACTGGAAGATCGCGACGATCACTCCCAGCGACGCACAAATGCTGAGCAGGTTCATCACCGCCGCCTGCAGCGGGATCACCAGCGAGCGGAAGACGACCATCAAGAGCAGCGCGCTGAGCAGCACGACGACGCCGATGAACAGCGGCAGCTTGTGACCGAGCACCGCCGCGAAGTCGACCGCGCCGGCGGTCACGCCGCCGACGTACGCCTTGATGGGGGTGTGGGCCTCGATTGGCGGGACAACGCTCGTGCGCAGCCGCGTGACGAGCTGGGTGGTCGCGTACGCCTGGGGCGAGGACTTCGGATACACGGTGATCGTCGCGACGCTGCCGGCGGGATTCAGCTTCGCGGGCGCGACCGCCGCGACGCCGGGCGTACGGGCGATGGCCGCGTGGAGCCTTTCGATCGCCGTCTTGCCGCCGCCCGGGGCCGGAACCACGAGCACCCCCTGTTCGGCGGCTTCCCGGCTCGGGTTCGGGATCTTCGCCACGACCAGGAGCGGCCCGTTGAAGCCTTCGCCGAACCCTTCCGCCAGCAGCTCGTACGCGGTGTGGGTGGTCTGGCCGACGGGATCGTTCGAGGCGTCGCTCGATCCCAGCCTCAGGGCGATCGCGGGCGCCGCGATCAGCAGCATGGTCAGCGCGGAGGCGATCGCGATCGTCCAGGGCCGCCGCTGTATGAATCCGCTCCAGCGCAGCCATGCCGGGCTCGCCTGCGGGACTCCCGGTATGGCCGCTCCCGGTCCGCCGGGCTCCGGCGCGGCGGCCGGGCCCTGGGCGCCCGAGCCGGCGGCGCTCGCGTGTCCGCCGGCCTTCGTCGCGCGAGTCATGCGCGCGCGCCCCCGGCGACTCGGCCTGGCGACGCGAGCGCCGGCGATCGTCAGCAGGGCGGGCAGCAGGGTCAGCGAGGCGAGCATCACCAGCAGCACGCCGATCGACGCCGAGATGGCGACGCCGTAGAGGAAGTCGACGCCCAGCAGCATCATTCCCCACAGCGCGATCACGACCGTCGTGCCCGCGAACAGGACGGCGCGCCCGGCCGTGTCCATCGCCTGCACGACCGACTCGCGCGCGTTCTCATATGTCGGCCCGGGCGTGCGATAGGCCTCGCGGAAGCGGGTGAGGATGAACAGGGCATAGTCGATCCCGACCCCGAGCCCGATCATCGCGGCCAGCTCGGAGGAGAAGTCGGGCGTCTCCACCACGTGCGTGAACAGCGCGATCAGGCCGAGCCCCGTGCCGAGTCCGAACAGCGCGGTGACGATCGGCAGACCCATCGCGATCATCGACCCGAACGTCAGCAGCAGCACGACGATCGCCGCCGCCAGGCCCACGGCGGTCGAGATGCCGAAGCCCTTCTGCTCGGTCGCCTCGATCGCCAGCCCGCCGAGCGCCACCTGCAGTCCCGGCCGCGCGGCCGTGCGGGCGGTGCGCACGACGCGTTCGGGGGCGCTCTTGGGCAGCAGGTTCGCTTTCTGGTCGAACACGACGGTCGCGAACGCGATCTTGCCGTTGGCGGAGATCGAGTGGCCGGCGGAGGCGCCCGCGTAGGGGCTGATCACGGCGGCGACGTGCGGGAGCTTGGCCACCTGGACGAACATCGCGCTCATCCGCGCCTTCACCTGCGGGTCGAGCACGGTTCCCGAGCTGACCTTGTAGGCGATCGTGTCACGGTCGCCCGCCTGTGCCGGGAAGCTGCGCTGCAGCAGGTTTGCGGCCCTCTGCGCGTCGGAGTTGGGGAGCGTGAAGTTGTTGGAGTAGGTCGTGCCCGCCGACTGCGCGAACACGTTGACGAGGATCAGCAGCGCAACCCAGCCGAGCAGCACGTACTTGCGATGGGTTGTCGACCAGCGGGCGAGCCTCAGCATCTGCGGCGTCCTCCGGGGCTAGACCGGACGGGGATTGGGGGACCCAGCAAGAGTAGCCATCCCGAGCGGCGGCCTCTCAGCGCGCCGCTGCCGCCCGGCAAGCCGATCGTCGTGAGAGCAAGAGTAGCCATCCCGAGCGGCGGCCTCTCAGCTGGTCGAGAAGATCTCGAGCGTGCCCGAGGTCTCATGGTCGTTGGCGTCGCCCTCCGGCTCGACCACGTGACCGTCGGCGACGATCGGGCTGTTCCAGTGCCCCGGCGAGCCCGGGAGCTTTGCGATCGGCCGGGGCGAGCCCGGCCGGTAGACGTAGATGCCGCCGCCCGCCGGGTCGTACACGTACAGCAGGCCGCCCGCCATCACGGGGCTGGTGCCGGGAGTTTCGTTCTGCCACGCCTCGTACAGGCGACCGCGGCGCAGCACGTACGCCGCGGTCGCGTTTTCGTCGCCGACGAACACGGTCGTGCGTGTGCCGCGGCGCCATACGGCCGGGGCGGTGAACAGCTCGCCGCCGCCGGGCAGCTCGAGCCGCTGGACTTCGCCGCCGAGCATGGTGTGCACGCGCGTCGAGCGGCCGTTCAGGCGGGAGAGCCTGAGCACGCGCATGATCCCGTCCTTGCCGGCGAGCACGACGCGGTCTTGGCCGAGCAGCGCCGGGGCGCTCGAGCCGAGGTCGGTGTCGGTTTCGCTCAGGTGTCGCTGGTCGGTCGGCGTATAGGACTGGCGCAGGCTCAGGTCGGGGAACGTGAGCTCGAGCACGCTGTCGCCGAAATCGGTGCTTCCGTTCCATGGCCCGTTGCCGGTGTCGATCAGGATGCGTCGACCGCTCGGCTCGACCACGGCGCCGCTGCGTGAGAGGATCGCCGAGTCGCTGGAGCGGCAGCTGCCGGGCACGAGCAGGCTGCGCCGGTTCGAGCAGAGCGTGTTGAACACCGCTTTCAAACGTCCGCTGGAACGGTCGACCAGGACGACGTGGCCCTGGTATGGGGGCGCGTCGCCGAAGTAGCCGCTGGTCGTCACGACCAGGTCCGGCCCGTCGATGTTGAGCGCCGCGCCGAGCTTCTCGTGCGTGGGGTCGCGGGTGATCCTGGCCGGCCACGCGCCGGCGGCGTCTTCTTCGCCGTGGGCGAGCGAAAGCTTGTGGATCAGCCCGTCCGGCGAGGCGGCATATACGTATTGCCCGTTCGGATCGGCGAGTGGACTGGTCGTGGTTATCTGCGCGGTGCCCGCCCAGTCTCGATACCCGGATGGGGTGAACGTCCACAGGATCTGGCCGCTGCGGGCGTCGATCGCGAGTGTCTTGCCGTAGGTCGTGCTCACCACGATCGTGTCGTGCGCGGCGCCGTCGACGAGCGCGCCGTGCAGGTAGATCGGCGAGGAGTCGACGGTACCCGCCAGCGCGACGCGCTGGCGGCGCAGGCGCCCGACGTTGGCGCTGGTGATCCCGGTAGGGCGTTCGCTGGAGTCGCTGCGTTGCGGGTCCAGACCGAACTCGGGCCACTCGCTGAGGGGCTGTGTCGCGGCGATGCGGGCAGGGCTGGGGATCGCCGTCGCCGAGATCGTCGGCGTGGAGCTGCCGGCGGCCTTGCCGGAGCCGCTCCCGCAGGCGGCGATCAGCGAGCACACGGCCGCTGCCGCCGCGAGACGGGTCGTGGTCGTCGCCGCCGTCGTTCCGCGAGCGCGCACATGCGGATGTCTAGCGCATCGGGAGCGCCGGGGCGGCGGCGCTATCCTGGCGCGGGCGGCCGGGCGAGCAGACGGAAGGGCGTGACGGAGCATGGCCAAGACCCCGCGGGTGGGCGAGCAGGCGCCGGACTTCGAGCTGCCCGGCACGGGCGGCCCGTTCAAGCTCTCCGACCATCGCGGCGAGCGGGTTGTGCTGCTGTTTTATCCGGGGGACAACACTATGGTCTGTACGCGGCAGTTCTGCTCGTACCGGGACCGGCCGGATGAGTTCGCTGCGCTAGACGCCACAGTCGTTGGGATCTCGGCCCAGGACTTGCAGTCCCACAAAGGCTTCAGCGAGAAGCACTCGCTCACGGTTCCTTTGTTGGCCGACACAAACAAGGCCGTCGCCAAGGCATACAGCGCCTACTCGCCTCGTCTTGGGACGAAGCGCGCGGTCATCGTTATCGATGAGCAGGGCGTCGTCTGCCACCGACACGACCACTTGTTGGGGCTCGACTACCAGAGCGTCGATGATCTCAAGGCTGCGCTGAGCCGATAGCCGAACGCCAGGGCTCATGCCCGGTGCACTTCCGATCCCTGCCCCGTTGCTCGCTGACACCCTTGACGCACTGGTTGCGGCCGGGCAGATCAGGCGAGTCGCCGGCAGCCGCTACCGGCTTCAAGCGACGGCCGAGGAGTTGATGGCGGCTAGCTCGCGGTAGGCGACCCCGCACAACAGCCGGAGCACAGCCGACAGCCGCCGAGACTACAGACGCTCGTTGGTTCTTCGGTGGCGGTCGTCATCGAGACGCCCCAACGACGGTAACGTGGTCGCCAGCATGAGACTCGCATCTGCCCAAATCGACCTTCGACGGCTGCGTGCCCAGCGGGAGGAGATCCTGAAGTGCGCCGCTGATCATGGCGCGCGCGATGTGCGTGTATTCGGTTCGATGGCGCGCGGCGGGGCGGATGCGTCGAGCGATGTGGACCTCTTGGTCGAGATGGAACCTGGTCGCAGCCTGGTCGATCTCGTGGGCCTGTGGCAGGACTTGGAAGATCTGCTCGGTACCCATGTCGATGTGCTCAGTGACGGCGGCGTGAGCCCGCATCTGCGCGAGCGCATCTACGCCGAGGCTGTGTCCCTGTGAAGGACGAGCGTGCCTATCTGCTCCATGCGATCGAGGCGATCGACGCGATCCTGAGCTACACCGTCGATGGTCGCGACGCGTTCTTCTCGGACGGCAAGACCCAGGATGCCGTCATCCGCAACATCGAGATCATCGGCCAAGCCGTCAAGGGAATCTCGGACGGCACACGCGCTCTGAAGCCAGCAGTGCCCTGGCGGCAGATCGCCGGTATGCGCGACAAGCTCATCCACGAATACTTCGGTGTTGATCTTGTGCTCGTCTGGGATGTGGTCGAGCGCGAATTGCCGGTCTTGCGCCCGCAACTGGAGAAGCTGAGCCAACGCTTGAGAGACGACGCAAGCTCTGAGGATTGACCGTCTGGAGTGCATCGTCCTGGATGGCCACAGGAGAAGTGACCGTGAGGCCGTATCGCTTTAGAACCGCTTTCAAAAAGATCGGCACGCCCGGAATGCGTCCCTGGACACGGCGCTGACCGATCGAAGATCGGCCAGC
>DASQGE010000118.1:0-5337 GCA_035632775.1 Solirubrobacteraceae bacterium
CCCCGAGAAGGGCTACTTCAAGAAGCCCTCATAGCTCCGCATCATCAGTTGGGCCTCCAACTGCTTCATCGTTTCCAGCGCGACGCCGATCACGATCAGGAGCGAGGTGCCGCCGAACTGGAAGTTTTGGTGGGTGCGCGCGAACAGGATCGCGGGCAGCGCGGCGACGGCGGCGAGGAACAGCGCGCCCGGGAAGGTGAGGCGGGCGAGGATGCGGTCGAGGAATTCGGCGGTGGGCCGCCCGGGGCGCACGCCGGGGATGAAGCCTCCGTACTTCTTCAGGTTGTCGGCCTGGTCGACGGGGTTGAAGGTGACGGCGGTGTAGAAGTAGGTGAAGACGAGGATGAGGAAGGACTGGCCGAGGATGTAGTGCCAGCCGTTGGGCGTGAAGAAGTCCGAGATCTGGGTGCCCCAGCGCGTTTTGACGAGCTGGCCGACGGTCGGCGGGAAAGCCATCAGGCTGGCGGCGAAGATGACCGGGATGACGCCCGCCATGTTCACGCGCAGGGGCAGGTACGTCTGCCCGCCCTCGGACATGCGCCGCCCGATCACGCGCTTGGCGTACTGGATCGGGATGCGGCGTTGGCCCTCCTGGACGAACACGATGCCGGCGACGACCGCGAGCACGAGGAAGGGCATCATCACCTTGAAGACTTGGTCCGGGGTGGTCCACCACGTCTGGATGCCCGCGGGCAGGCGCGAGACGATCGAGGCGAAGATCAACAGCGAGATGCCGTTGCCGATGCCGCGTTGGGTGATGAGCTCGCCGATCCACATGAGCAGCACACAGCCGGTCGTGAGGCAGATCACGATCAGGAAGATGTGGGGCGCGTCGAAGTGGGTGACGACCGATTCGCCGGCTTTGGCCTGGAGCGAGTGGAACAGGAAGACGTAGCCGATCGACTGCGCGAACGCGAGGCCGACCGTGAGGTAGCGGGTGTACTGGGTGATGCGGGCCTGCCCGACCTCGCCTTCCTTGGAGAGCTTCTCCAGGGAGGGGACGACCACCTGCAACAGCTGCAGGATGATCGAGGCGGTGATGTAGGGCATGATGCCGAGCGCGAACAGCGCGATCCGCCCGAGGCCGCCCCCGGAGAAGAGGTTCAGGTAGCTGAGGATGCCGTTGCCGCTGAACTGCTTCTGGATGTTGTTGACGGCGGTGAGGTTGACGCCGGGGACCGGCACGTGCGAGCCGAGGCGGTAGATCAGGAGCATGGCCGCCGTGAAGCCGAGCTTCTTGCGGATGTCGGCTACCTGAAAGGCGTTGAGGATCGTGGCGAGCATGGTTGATCACTTGCCGGGGACACGCGGCCTGGGGATTCTAGCCCGCGCCGGGGGACGATGGGGCGGGCTGGTTTGGGGGGAGACCCGTGAGCCAGTCGCCCGAACAGCGTTGCCGGCGCCGGTCACCGCACTTGCCGGCGCCGCGGACGGTCTTAGCATCCGGCGAGCGGATCGTCATTCCTGGCAAGGACGCAGTGAGCGTGGCGTGCTGGCCGATCTCCGATCGGTGAGGACGCCGCCAGGGACGACGAGGCGCCGCCGATCAGACGTCGATCGTGTGGCAGGCGCCGCCCGCGGCCTCGATGCGCTCGCGGGCGGTGGCGCTGAAGGCGTGGGCGTGGACGGTGAGCGCCTTGGTGAGCTCGCCCTTGGCGTGGATCTTCACGGGTATGCCCTTGCGCGTGCCGAGGCCGTGGGCCTGAAGCGACTCGAGGGTGACCTCGGCGCCGGCGTCGAAGCGCTTCTGGAGGTCTGAGATGTTGACGGCCTGGGTGTGCGTGCGGAAGGGCTCGAACGGCATCGACTTCTTCATGTGGGGACCGCGAAGCTTGCGCATGCGCATGTGGATCGGCATCTGGCCGCCCTCGAAGCGGGCGCGGCGCTTGGAGCCCGAGCGCGCGCCCGCGCCCTTCTGGCCGCGGCCGGAGGTCTTGCCGGTGCCGGAGCCTTCGCCACGTCCGACGCGCTTGCGCGGACGGCGACTGCCGGGAGCCGGCGCGAGGCTGTGCAGTCCGATGCGCTCCTCGCCGGTGCGCTCCGCGAGCCTGTCCCTGCCTGGGGGGCTCACGCGGAGAGCTCCTCGGCGGGCACGGGCGGAGTGGTCTGCTTCGCGGCTTTCCTGGCCGGGGCGGCTTTACCGGCTGGAGCGGCTTTACCGGCTGGAGCGGCTTTCCTGGCTGGAGCGGCTTTACCGGCTGGAGCGGCCTTGCCGGCTGGGGCGGCTTTACCGGTTGAGGCGGCCTTATCGGCCGGCGCGGCCTTCTCGGCCGGGGCCTTACCGCCCGGCGTGGCTTTACCGGCCGGCATGGCGTCACCGGCAGGGGCTCTCTTTCGAGGAGCCTTCTCCTCGGACGATCGCACCTCGACGAGATGGCGCACGGCGTGCAGCATGCCCCGCGCCTGCTCGCAGTCGGCGACCTGCACAGTGTGGCCGATGCGGCGCAGGCCGAGGGAGCGCAGGGTGTCGAGCTGTTTGCCGTTGGCGCCGTTGCGCGAGCGGCGCTGGGTGACCGACAGAGCGGCCATCAGGCCGACGCCTCCTCGACCGCGGGCTCGGAGGAGACGCCCTCGGCTGTCTCTGTCTCGGCCTGCGCGGCCTCTGCGGACGCGGCGCCGGCGGCCTCGGCGGAACCGCCTGCCCCGGAGCCGCTTGCCTCGGCGGAGCCCCTTACCTCCGCGGAACCCTCTGCCTCCGCGGAACCCCCTGCCTCCGCGGAACCCCCTGTCTCCGCGGAACCCCCTGTCTCCGCGGAACCGCCGGCGGCCCCGCCGCCGAGGCCGAGAACGCGGTCGATCGAGAGCCCGCGCAGGCGCGCGACCTCCTCGGGCGTGCGCAGCGAGCGCAGGCCTTCGACCGTCGCCTTGACGAGGTTGATCGGGTTTTGGGTGCCGAGGCTCTTGGAGAGGATGTCGTGGATCCCGGCGAGCTCGAGCACCGCGCGCACGCCACCGCCGGCGATCACCCCCGTGCCGGGTGAGGCGGGCTTGAGCAGGACGCGGCCGGAGCCGAAGACGCCGGTCGTCTGGTGCGTGATCGTGCTGCCGTGACGAGGGACCTTGAAGAGATCCTTGCGGGCCCGCTCGACGCCCTTCTGGATCGCGAGGGGCACCTCGTTGGCCTTGCCGTAGCCGACGCCGACGACTTCGCGCTCGTCGCCGACCACGACGAGGGCCGTGAACGAGAAGCGCCGGCCGCCCTTGACGACCTTGGCGACGCGGTTGATCTCGACGACGCGCTCCTGGAGGTCCAGGCCGGACGCGCTGACTGAGCGATCTGAGGAGACGGTCATGGCAGTGGGCAAAGAGGGTAGCGGGATGCGGCTGGGAGCCCTCAGACGACGAGGCCGGCCTCGCGGATCGACTCGGCGAACGCGCGGACGTGACCGTGGTAGCGGTAGCCGCCGCGATCGAACACGACTTCGGAGACGCCGGCCCCCTTGGCCCGCTCGGCGAGCAGCTGTCCGGCGCGAGTGGCGCACTCGGCTTTGCCCAGCGAGCGCAGCTCGGGCTCGAACCAGTTGACGGCCGCGAGCGTGCGTCCGGTGACGTCGTCGACGACCTGCGCGGACAGGCCGCGGTTGGAGCGGAACACCGAGACGCGCGGCCGGGCGGCGGTGCCCGAGATCTTCGCGCGCACGCGGCGGCGGCGCTTCAGGCGCCGGTCGCCCTTCGTCAATACGGTCACGCCCTCTTCCCCACCTTCCTGGCCACATACTCGCCCTCGTAGCGGATGCCCTTGCCCTTGTAGGGCTCGGGCGGGCGCTGCTTGCGGATGATCGCGGCGGTCTCGCCGACGAGCTGCTTGGAGATGCCCTTGACGACTATGCGCGTGGGCTGGGGCACTTCGAACTCGATGCCCTGCGGCGCGGGGATCGGGACGGAGTGCGAGTAGCCGACGGCGAGCTCGAGGTTCTTGCCCTTCAGCTGGGCGCGGTAGCCGACGCCCTGGATCTCCAGGCGCCGCTCGTAGCCGGCGGTGACGCCCTGGACCATGTTGGCGAGGAGCGACCGGGTGAGTCCGTGCAGAGCGCGGTGCTCGCCGCGGTCGGTCGGCCGCGAGACGAGCAGGCGGTCGCCGTCCTGGACGACGCTGATGTCGCGGGAGATGCGCTCGACGAGCTCGCCTTTGGGACCGTTGACCCGCACCGACTCGGGCTCGATCGCGACCGTCACGCCGGACGGGATGGGGATTGGCTGTCTACCGATTCTGGACATGCTCGCCTCCGCTCACCAGACCTCGGCCAGGATCTCGCCGCCGACCCCGGCCGCACGGGCGTCGTGGCCGGTCATCACGCCGCGGGAGGTGGAGACGATCGTGGTGCCCATTCCGCCGAGCACCTTGGGGATGTGCTTGGCGTCGACGTAGGTGCGCCGGCCGGGGCGGGATACGCGCCGCAGCCCGGAGATCGCCGAGCGACGGTCGTCGGTGTACTTGAGCGTGATCTGGATCAGCTGCCCCGGGCCGCCGTCCGGGGCGGGCGCCACCGACCAGGACTCGATGTAGCCCTGCTCGTCGAGGATGCGCGCGAGCTCGGACTTCAGCTTGGAGGCGGGGATGTCGACCGTCTCGTGGGCGGCGTGGATCGCGTTGCGCACCCTTGTCAGGAAGTCGGCTATCGGGTCGGTCATGGACATGTTCGGAGCCTCACCTGGACCGGAGCTTTCTATGCGAGCGTGCGGGTGTTGTGGACATGGCTTCGGGGAGATCGTCTTTCTGTAGCGGCCTCTACCAGGAGGACTTGGTCATCCCCGGGATCTGGCCGTTGTGGGCGAGCTCGCGCAGGCAGATGCGACAGAGCCCGAACTTGCGATACACCGCGCGCGGGCGCCCGCAGCGATTGCAGCGAGTATAGGCGCGGGTCTTGTACTTGGGTATGCGCGCCTGCTTGACGCGCAGAGAGGTCTTGGCCATCAGTCGGCGTCCTTCCTGTCGGCGGTGTCCTCGGCGTCGGCGTCCCCCGTGTCGGCGGTGTCCTCTGTGTCGGCGGCGTCCCCGGCGTCGGCGTCCCCCGTGTCGGCGTCCCCCATGTCGGCGGTGTCCTCAACGGCGGCGTCCTCTGTGTCGGCGGCGTCCTCGGCAGCCTCCTGGGCGGCCTCCTGAACCGGAGGGCCGCTGGAGGCGCCATTCTCGGCGGCAGACTCGTCCGCGGACACCTCGTCGAAGCCCCTGGGCCGGCCCTGGCGGGCGAACGGCATCCCGAGCGCCTCGAGCAGCGCGAACGCTTCGGCGTCGGTCGCCGCGGAGGTGGTGATCGTGATGTCAAGGCCGCGGACCTGATCGATCGAGTCGTAGTCGATCTCGGGAAAGATGATCTGCTCGCGCACACCCAGCGT
>DASQGE010000119.1:0-1521 GCA_035632775.1 Solirubrobacteraceae bacterium
AGCACATCATCCAGTTCAGAGCGAAACCTCTCGCTCGGGGCTACCTTCTCCATGCGGGCGTACCTCCATCGCTTCGACTTGTCTGGTCAAAGCGGAGGCTACGCCCGCAACATCAAATCCCCCGGCTCATGAGACGCGACCGCGTCGGCGTCGTTCTGCGTGGCCGTGGATGGTCAGGGCTACGCGCTCACGTTCAACGGCTCGTCGTGGAGCGCTCCCTCACGAATCGAAGCATCAGCGGGGCTTGCGTCCGTGTCGTGCCCGTCCGCCTCGTTCTGCATGGCCGTCACGACCGCGCGTATCAACGACGCCTCCTATGCGCTCAGCTATAACGGCAGCTCGTGGGGTTCGGCGACCGAACTCGAACTCGCGTTCGGTGGCCTTGAGGCGGTCTCGTGTCCATCGTTTTCGTTCTGTGCGGCTACCGGCCACGAAGCCGAGGCGTTCACCTACAACGGCGCAACCTGGAGCAAACCCGACGTGATCGGGGTCATGGACATCGACGCGGTGTCATGTGCCTCCGCCTCATTCTGCGTCGCCGGCGGCATCTACGGCGAAGCCTACGTGTACAACGGAGCCAGCTGGAGCCCGCGCCACGAACTCATCGAATCGACGCTGGCTTCTGTGTCGTGTCCGTCCACCTCGTTCTGCATGGCCGTCAGCTCAGTGGCCGCCAGCACCAAATTTTCCAGTGCAGCCTTCACCTACAACGGCAGCTCCTGGAGCGCCGCCGACAACATCGACGGCAACTCGCTGTCTTCCGTGTCGTGCGCGGGCTCCAGCTTCTGCGCAGCAGTAGACGTAGTCGGCAACGGGCTCATCTACTCCGAAAGCAGCCCCGGCCCGAGCGGCTCACCGTCCTCGTCGTCCCCGTCCAGCAGCACGACTGCAACACCCAGCACCGCGACGAGCACCGGCCCCGCGATCATCAGTGCCGCTCAGCTACGGGCCCTGCTTCTTGGGCAGCTCGTCCCGCACAGCAAGGCCGCCGGCATCAAGGCGCTGCTCAAGCACAGCGGGATCACGCTGGCGTTCAGGGCTCCCGAGGCGGGCGCCGAGACGGTCTCCTGGTACGAGGTGCCGCCGGGCGCGAAGCTCGCGCGCAAGACCAAACCCAAGCCGATCCTCGTTGCGGCCGGTCACGTGAGGACCACTGCGTCGGGCATGGTGATGATCCACCTCAAGCTGACCTCGGCGGGCAAGAGGCTGCTCGCGCGAAGCAAGCGGCTTAAGATCACGACTGCTTGCACCTTCGCGCCGGCTGGCGGGACGACCCTCAAAGTGAGCCGTATGTTCGCCGTGAGCGGGTAAAGGCCGTCGACACGATAAGCCCCCGACAAGCAGGGGCTTATCAGGGGCTATGGGTCAAGCGCTCCGAATCAGGGCAGGGTCACAGATGAGCTGGACTGTCGCGTAGTCGAGCTCATCGCCGGCAAGCGTCAGATGGGCGTGCATCGGAGCGGTGCGAGACGTTCCATCACGGTCGGTGAAGTGAGCCATGCCGCGTAGATACCACTCGGG
>DASQGE010000120.1:0-9247 GCA_035632775.1 Solirubrobacteraceae bacterium
TTGGGGCTACAACGCGTCCGGACAGCTGGGCAACGGCACCACGACCATGAGCCCGGCGCCGGTCGCGGTGAACGGGCTCACGGGAGTCATAGCCGTCTCCGCGGGCGCAGAACACAGCCTGGCGCTGCTCGGCAACGGCACGGTCATGGCCTGGGGCAGCAACCGCGTCGGGCAACTTGGCAACGGGACGAGCGGCGGAAAGGGAAACGTTCCCGCACCCGTAGGCGAACTGAGTGGGGTTACGGCCATCTCTGCGGGGAGCGCTCACAGTCTGGCCCTGCTGGGCGGCGGCGCAATCGTGGCCTGGGGCTACAACGCCGACGGACAGCTGGGAGACGGCCTCTATACGAACAACGACGCTCCGATCGCAGTCAACGGACTCGCCGAGGTCGCAGGCATCTCGGCTGGTGGAGCGAGCAGCTTGTCCTACGGTCCGCCGGCTCCGGCCATCGTCAGCGTGAATCCCAACGCCGGCCCTGTGTACGGTGGTACTGTGGTGACGATCACCGGCACGAGCTTTACCGGTGCCACCGCGGTCAACTTTGGTTCGACACCGGCAGCCAATTTCACCGTGAACTCGCCCACATCGATCACGGCAGTCTCCCCGCCCGGGACTTCGGGCACGGTCGATATCACGACGATCACGCCCTACGGCACGAGCGCGATCTCGAAGCATGATCACTTCCGGTTCGAAGCGCCCACGATTACCAACATAAGCCCCAATGTCGGTTCCACGACCGGTGGCGCCAGCGTGACCATCACCGGCACTGGATTCGGCGTTGGCGCAGACGCGACAAGCTTCGAGTTCGGGAAGGCCCTCGCGGCGTCGGTCACCTGCACGACGACCACGACCTGCGTGGTCTGGACCCCGGCGGAGAGGGCTGGGACAGTCGATGTGATCGCGACCGTGGGCAAGGCCAAGAGCAAGAAGACTCCGCCTGCAGACCAGTTCACCTATAACAGCTGACCTACGGCCGGAATTATCGGTGAGGGGTTTCCAGGCTAATGTCGCCGTGAGCGAGTTCGGGGGCGGGCACGCTTCCTGGCCTTTGCGGCTGCCGCCTTCTGCGCCTCGTACGCGGACACGGCGGTCTTATACGCGGAGCGCAGGTTGGCGAGCGTCTCGTTCGCCGTCTGGCCGACGGCCGGCAGGTCCTCCGGGCTGCTCGCTCCGACCGGCAGCATCCCGATCTCCAGGTGCGGCGCAAAGGAGATACCGACGTCTCCGCAGCCGACGTCGGCGATCGGCTGACCGGCGCTCACATGCGCGCCCACGGGCTGCAGGTCCGGCGACGCGTGACCGTAGTAGACGTACCGGCCCTTGTCGGGCCCGCTGTCGACGTGCAGCACGGGCGTCCACCGGCCGAAGCCGTCGAGACCCTCGTGGACGATCGTGCCGCTGGCCACCGCGAGCTCGACCAGATGGGGACCGCACTGGTTGGCGTCGCCCCCGAGATCGACGCCCTGGTCAAGCGACCACGAGCTCGTGGCGACGACGTGTGAGAGCGGATAGAGGGGAAACACCCAGCCGCGCGAGCTCATCGGATAGGGACTGCCGGCAAAGACGGAGGCCGACGAGGGCGTGGTGCCGCCCGTCACCTTGGTGGAGGCCGGCGCGGTCGTGGTGCCGCCGGTCGCTTTGGTGGAGGCCGGCGCGGTCGTAGTCGCCGTTACACCCGTGCCACCGGTGGAGGCGGCAAGCGCGCGCCCGGCGAGCGCAAGGACCCAAACGAGCGAAACCAGCATGAGCGTGACCGCATACGTCGGGCGACTCAGTCGCACCGTCCCGCCTCTTTTCGTCGGCCGGCGGGGTTAGCTGACGGGCTAGCGACTTGCGCCTCCCGCGGATCACCGCGGAACTCGCCCCTACAACTCGGTTCCCCCGCTCCCGAGCACCTGCCCGGGATTAGGCGGGCGTAAGACTAGCGGATCGAAGGGCGGAGTGAGCTGGCCGCCTGCCGGCACCGTGAAGCGGACCAGATACAGGGATGCCGGATGCCGGGTTCAGACCCGTGAACGTATAGCTACACGGCGTTTCGGCGCTACAACTCTCTTTCAGCGTCACCGGTGACCTCTTGTCAAACCCCCGCGGTTTGGCTCACCGCCCGCGTTTATATCTGCGCGGGCTCGAACCGCGGAGCTCTTCCGCGATGGGCGATCCAGGACTCGAACCTGGGGCCTCCTCCTTATCAGAGAGGCCCGGTCGAGAGGGCAGGGCGGCTCGAATCGCGCATGGATACTGACGATTTGCCGCCCCGCACCTCCCGTAGCCGTTCAGCAGAATGTCCGCAATTTGCGGCCGATCGCTGGCGATATTGGCAGAGCTGCCATTTCGGGTCCCCGCCCCTCAGGTCTCGGGCTCGGCGAGCAGCCCGTCGAGCCACGAGCGCACCTGTACGACGGTCTTGCAGGCCGCGGCGCGATCGAGGCGTTCATCGAGGACATCGTCGTAGCGAAACTCGACCGCCCAAGGGACGAGGGCACGTGCCTCGTTGGCCGACGTTGGCGGAGACAGGCCCGCATCTCCAAGCAGCGCGATCAGCTCGCCGAGGTCGTGGATACGGGGCGGCGCGACCCCGGTGTAAGCAAGCGCCGCCTTCAGCAACTTCTCCAGCGCTTGCTGCGCGTGGAAGCCGATGAGATCATCCGGCGCGTCGGGATCGTCGGCGAGCTTGTCAAGCGCGATCTCATCGCTGCGAGCCTTGCGCGCAAACCGGATGGCAAGATCGTGGAGATCACGTTTCGGCGAGGACACGGCCCTCCGTGAGCGCATCGTGGAGCATCGTCCCAGGAACGTCGCCCCATTCGTCCACATACTCGCGCGGTACGACCACAACGTCTGCAGCGACCCTGAGCGGATCGAGCGCAGCGCGCAGGCGCACCATCTCCTCCGCCTTGCTCGCCACCGAAGGCTCGATCACGAGGAAGTCGAAGTCGCTGTCGGCCCTCGCATCGCCACGAACGTGTGATCCGAAGAGGATCACCTTTGACTGGCGTGGCGCAGCCTCCGCGAGCAGGCGACCGGCGCGATCGACGATCTCGGCCGTTGTCATGGTTCCGACGCTACCGTAGCTGGCGGCGCGTAGCGTTCTTGCTTCGAGCCCAGCATTGCGCATTTCCGAAGGTCCTGCCAACCGCAGGGTTTCGTCGTTCTGGGAGTCGGGGCGAAAGGTCGCACAAGCGGCCATAAGACAACAGGGCGGAGATCGCGGCGAGTCATCAGCCGGGCGCGTCCTCACATCGACCGAGACGGCAGAAATTGGCAGACGAGCCGTCGGTGGGCACCCGCGAGAGCAACGGAGCGTAAAGCCGGTTGAAGGTCGAAACCGGCTCCATTACAGGAGGTTTGGCGATGGGCGATCCTGGACTCGAACCAGGGACCTCCTCCTTATCAGAGAGGCGCTCTAACCGACTGAGCTAATCGCCCTTGGGGGCGGATTCTAGCGGCGTATCCCCGCTCGGGCTCGCGTGCGGAAGCCCGGTCCAAGCGCCCCCTGGAGCGGGTCAGCCCCGCTCGACCCTACCCGCGCAGCCTCCTCGCCAGGGCGAGCGCCTCGTCCGGCGTGTCAAACGACAGCTCCGCGCGGTAGGTCCCGTCCGGCGCCGGCCTGACCCGCACCTCGGCGCCCATGGCGGCTTCGAGCGCCTCGGCGATCTCCTTCGCGGCCTCCAACTGGTCGGGATGCGCCGAGCGCGGTGGTCTCCGGCGTCGGGCGGCCCCGGCGCCCGCTTCCTCGTTGCTCTTGCGCGCGCGATCTTCGACGATACGCACCGACCACCCCCGCTCGACCGCCTCTCGCCCGAGGCGCCTGCGCGCGCCGTGGTCCTCGGCCAGCAGCAGCGCGCGGCCGTGCCCCTCGCTGAGCACTCCCTCCTCGAGCAGCGCGATCGTCTCGTCGGGAAGATCCAGCAGGCGCATCAGGTTGCTGACCGCCACGCGGCTGCGCCCCACCCGCCGCCCGACCTCCTCGCGCGTCAAGCCCAGCTCCTCGACCAGGGCCGCGCACGCGCGGGCCTCCTCGACCGGGTTGAGGTCCTCCCGGGCCATGTTCTCGATCAGCGCCAGCTCCAGCGCCTCGGCGTCCTCGCGCTCGCGCACCAGCGCGGGAATCGCCTCCAAGCCCGCGATCTTCGCCGCGCGCCAGCGGCGCTCGCCGGCGACGAGCTCGTAGGTCCCGCCCGGCTTGGGCCGCACGAGCACGGGCTGCAGCACGCCCCGCTCGCCCAGCGACCCTGCCAGCGCCCGCAGCGCCTCGTCGTCGAAGCGCCGCCGCGGCTGCTTCGGGCTCGGCGCGATCATCTCCACCGGCAGCTGCCTCAGCTCGTCTGCCCGGGCCGCCGCGCCCGCCTCCGACACCGACAGGATCGCCTCCAAGCCACGACCCATGCCGGGTCTCGGCCTAGCCACGGGTGGCCATCTCCTGCGCGAGCGCGAAATAGGCTCCCGCACCCGCGCTGAGAGGATCGTGGTGGGTCACGGGCAGCCCGTAGCTCGGCGCCTCGCCGACCCGCACGTTGCGCGGGATCACAGTCTGGAACACGAGGTCCGGGAAGTGCTCGCGCACCTCCCGCTCGACGTCGCGGCCAAGCCTGGTACGGCTGTCATGCATCGTCAGCAGCATCCCAGCGACCGTCAGGCCGGGATTCAGCTCGCGCCGGATCAGGGCCAGCGTATCCAGCAGGCCCGCGAGTCCCTCGAGCGCGTAGTACTCGGTCTGCACCGGCACGATCACCCTGTCGGCCGCCACCAGGGCGCTGACCGTGAGCGGGCCGAGCGACGGCGGACAGTCGAGCAAGACGTACTCGAAGCGGTCCCTGATCGGCGCGAGAGCCTCGCGCAGACACAGCTCGAACGCCTCCATTCGCGGCAGCTCGATGCTTGCGCCGGCGAGACCCGGCCCCGCCGGCAGCACCCTCAGGCCGGGCACGGGCGTGTCGACGAGCGCCTGCTCGGCGAGCGCCTCCCCGGTCAGCACCTCGTACAGCCCGGGCGTCCGTCCACGGGGTAAACCGAGCCCTACCGTGGCGTTGGCCTGCGGATCGACGTCCACGAGCAGTGTCTCGTAGCCGGCCTCGGCGATGCACGCGCCGACGTTCACGGCGGTCGTCGTCTTGCCGACGCCCCCCTTCTGGTTGGCGATCGCATACACCGTGCCCACCGATGGGAAGCTAGCAACCGAGGGGGCGCTTACGTGCCGCCCCCGAACGGCGCGGGAACCGCGCCGGGGTCTCGCCTGTCTTCTCGTACACGTGCAGGTGATGATCGCGGGCGCCCCCGTACGGCTCCGTGTGGCGAATCTCGGCCAGCCGCAGGCCCAGCTGCTCGGCCGCACAGGCCGCGGCCGACTCCTCCCTCGCGCCGCGCCGCCCCCGCCAGTCGACGAGCGCCCCGCCCACTCGCAGCAGCGGCGCCGCGTACTCGAGCACCACGGGCTGCGGCGCGAGCGCTCTCGCCACGATCACGTCCTGTTCTCCCAGGCCCTCGCGCCACTCCTCCGCCCGCGTGCACACGACCCGCACATTCTGGATCTCGGCGGCGAGGCACAGCCTCTTCAGGAACTCGCACTTGCGGCGCTGGCTCTCGACCAGGCTGACCTGGGCGGTGGGCAGCGCCACCGCGAGCGCTACGCCTGGGAAGCCGGCGCCGCTGCCGAGGTCGGCGATCGCGCGCCCCGAGCAGACCAGGCCCAGCTCTAGCGCTGTCAGCGAGTCGGCGAGATGGATGTCCGCCGCCTGCTCCGGGGCACGGATCGTGGTCGGCGCGCGCTCATCGCCCTGCAACTCGCACAGGATCGCCGCCAGCTGCGCAAGTTGACGCCGCTCGAGCCCATACCGGCAGCCCAACGACTCGAGAGCGATCGATTTCACGTGAAACGGTCCGCGTGAGGATCGGTCACTTCACCAGCGGCGAGACCACCAGGTAGCGCTCGGGTTCCTCGCCCTCGCTGTGCGTCTCCACGTCTCCGCGGTCGCGCAGGTGTTCGTGGACCACCCGCCGCTCCGACGCGGGCATCGGCTCGAGCTCCACCGGCCGGCCCGTGCGCACCACCTCATCCGCCGCGTCGTCGGCGTCGACGCGCAGCGACTCCGCCCGACGCTCGCGATAGCCGTCGGCGTCGATCACGACGCGCACCGGCGACGGGCCGTCGCGGAAGACGATCCGCTGCGCCAGATGCTGCACCGCGTCGATGGTCTGCCCGCGTCGGCCGATGAACAGGCCCACATCTTCTCCCTCTAGACAGCCCTTCAGAACCTCGTCGGTCTGCTCGATCTCGATCTCCACGTCGAGGCCGAGACCGGCGGCGATCTCCTCGAGCAGCTCTTCGAGCACCTCCGCCGGCTCCTCCTCCCCGGCCGGCAGGGTCGCATCGCCCCCCTGCTCGGTCTCGCTCATCGCCGCCTGCCCGAGCGCTTCTTCTTCCTGCGCGGAGGCGGTGGCGGAGCCGAGACGGTTCCACCGGCGACCGCCGCGCCGGCGAGCGCGGCCCTGGGAGGCACCTTGGCCTTGCCGTTGGCCGACCCCCCGGCGTCCGAGGGCTTCGGCGGAGCAGGCCCCATGCGTCGGCGGATGAAGTACTGCTGTCCGATCGTCCACAGGTTGGTCGTGATCCAGTACACCAGCAGACCCGCGGGATACCTGAAGAGGAAGGCCACGATGACCAGCGGCAGCAGCAGCATCAGGCGCCGCTGATTTGGATCGGCCGTCGCCGTCGCCATCAGCGTCGAGGCGATCTGCGAGCCGATGTACACGACGATCAGGACGATCAGGACGATCCCCGTCGCCTTGGCGGTGATGTCCGGGATGAAGAGGAACTTGGCCGAGCCGGGGTCGACCTGGTTGCAGCCGGTTTCCGCCAGCTGCTTGGACGGGATCTGGCCGAAGGTCAGGACGTGGAAGTGCCTCTTCAGCGCCGGCCCGCAGATGTCGAACTTCAGATCGGTGCGCAGCATGTAGAACAGCGAGATGAACACCGGCAGCTGCAGCAGGAACGGCAGGCAGGAGGCCAGGGGATTGATTTTGTTCTCCTGGTAGAACTTCATGATCTCCTGCTGCTGGCGCTGTTTGTCGTCCTTGTACTTCTCTTTCAGCTTGTTTATCTCGGGCGCCAGCCGCTGCATCTCCTGCATAGACTTCAGCTGCCTGAAGGTCACGGGCACGAGGATCGCCCGGATGAACACCGTCAGTCCGACGATCGCCAGGCCCCAGCTGGTGCCCACCAAGTGATCGTGGATGAACACCATGATCGCTTCGAAGGCGCTGATCAGCGGTGAGAACGCGTCCTCGATGACGTTGGCGGAGATTGGCATGCGCTGGGACGGAGATTGACGTGTTTGCGGTGGCTTTGGGGCGGCCGAGGGCTCGGCCGAGGGGGCTAATGCTCGCTGCCTGCTCGACTGCGGTGCTGACCGGCCCGCGCACGTTCAGGCGTCGATGCGCGCACGGACCTGAACACTCGCTGGGCCTCGACTGGATCGTACCCGCCGTAGCTCCAAGGGTTGCATCTGAGCAGGCGCCACACAGCGAGCACGGCGCCCCTGAGTATGCCGAACGACCGGATCGCCTCGACCGCATAGCGCGAGCACGTCGGCTCGTACTTGCACCGTCTCGGGAGAGCCGGCGAGATCGCCTTCTGGTAGACGAGAATCGGAGCGGTCACGAGCGTCCGTGCGAGACCCGACGCGCGGCGGGCGAGATGCGATCCGGACGCCGCGGCGCTCACGACGCCTCCTGTCTCTGGGCCGTGGCGCCCGCGCGCTCCGCGTCTCGCAGTCGCGCGCGGTCGATCAGCTCGGTGAGCGCCGCGGCCACGCCCGCCAGCCCCTCGCGCTCGGCGAGCTCGCGCGCCTCCGGACGGGCGACGAGGACGACGTCCTGTCCCGCGCTCAGCTCGCTCTCCGCCTGCGCAAACGCCTCACGCAGAAGCCGCTTCACGTGGTTTCGCTCCACCGCGCCCCCCACCTTGCGGGACACCGACAATCCCAGCCGCGGTCGCGCGACCGATGCGTTCGGAAAGCTGTAGAGGACGAAGTGGCGATTGGCGACGGAGCGGCCCTGTCTGTACACGCGCTCGAACTCCGCGCTGCGCGACAGGCGCCGTCCGCGGGCGGGTACGCGCGGCCTCATCGCCCGCCCAGCTCGGTCGCGCAGCGGCCTGGCATGCTCAGGCCGACAGGCGCTTGCGGCCCTTGTTGCGACGGCGCTTGAGCGTGAGCCGGCCAGCGCGCGAGCGCATCCTCGAGCGAAACCCGTGAGCACGGGCGCGCTTGCGCTTCTTTGGTTGGTAGGTGCGCTTCACGATCCTCGGTCTCCTCTCGGCCATCGGCCCCAGCGCCGCCGGGAGAGGTCTGAGTATACGGCCGATCGGCGGCCAGCGATTTTTCTCGCCAAATGCGGCCAGGCTCGGCGGCGGGCATCAGGGCTTGGGGTATAGTCGCGCGACCGGGCTCTTGGCGAGTGGCGGGCCCCCTATCAATAGGTAATTCGTGTTCTCCCGGGGAGGAGCAGTAGACGCTGCCGTGAGCGCCGAGCTCGAGTACATATGGTCGTGTGTCCAAGCCGGGCTCGCGGCGGCCGTCGACGAGCCGACCTATCGCATCTGGCTCGAGCCCCTGAGAGCGCGCGAGCTGTCCCACGGCCGTCTGACCATCGAAGCGTCCCCCCAGGCCTGCGGCTGGGTGAGCGACCGCTTTGGTCGCGTCTTGCATGCCTGCGCCGCGAGCGTGCTCGGCGCCGACGTCGTCGTCGAGTTGATCCCCGGGAACGATACGTCCGCATCCGCCTCGAGCGCACCGCCCGGCGTCATACGGCCGGCCAACCGGCGTGGCGCCCCACAAGCCACGACACATCCACACGGGTTCGCGCCACATCACGTGAGCGCTCGGTCCGGGACTCCCCCGCACAGCCCGCTTGGCAACCCCAAACTCACCTTCGATCAGTTCGTCATCGGCGATTGCAACCGTCTCGCCCACGCCGCTGCGCTGGCCGTCGCCGAGATGCCTGCGCAGACCTACAACCCCCTGTTCATATGCGGGCCTCCCGGGGTCGGCAAGACGCATCTGCTCAGCTCGATCGTGAGCCTGCTGCTCTCCCACAGCCCCGACCTGGCTGTCCGCTACACGACCGGTGAGGCCTTCACCAACGACTTTCTCCAAGCCCTCTCCGGGCAGCAGACCGACGCCTTCAAGACCCACTTTCGCCACGCCGACGTCCTGCTGCTCGACGATGTCCAGATCCTCGAGCGCAAGA
>DASQGE010000121.1:0-20435 GCA_035632775.1 Solirubrobacteraceae bacterium
ACCGGGTCGCGCTTTTTGGGTGGGAGACAACAGGGCGAGCCGCCCCGCGGGGGTCCGTCCCGCCGGTCTCATCTCAAGCTGTCCGATCGCGGCGTCCGCCGGTGGCCTCTTGCGTCCCGATGCGGTTTGAAATGTCAGCCCACGGCGAGTAGAACCGCGGCGTCGCCGGTCGAGTAGGAGGCGACTGCGTCGCGTGTGCGGGCGCGTCTGCTGACGAGCTTGGCCTCTCGCCGGCGAGGATGCACGTCGATTACGAACTCGATGTTCAACGTTTGCGCCAGGCGCGCGAGCGTGTCGATCGTAGGGTTGTGCTCGCCTGCCTCCAGACGCGCAACCTGGGGCTGGGTAACACCGAGCTTGACCGCGAGCGCTCGCTGGGAAAGGTTGTGCTCAGTCCTGTAGGCCAGGACCTTCAGCGCGACTGCCCTTGCTATGGCGGTCCTCTCCCACTCGGCTTTGAAGGCGGAGTCGCGCAACCCCCCGGCCAGAACCTGCTCGCTGGTCTTCATGTCGTCAAGCTTCATTGCTGCTCTCTTCGATCTCCACGCCCATGATGATAGCAAGGGTGTTATCGCTGATGTGATGTGGACGTCGGTCATGTCTCCAGATGTTCGAACACCTGTTTGGCGTTGCGTACTGTCTCATCGAAGCCGCGCTTGTCGATCTGCGCCTCGGGTGCGACGGCGAGGATCACAAAGACGCGTGGTTGGATGCGCCTGTAGATCGGTCGCCAGCGACTGCGGCCTGCCCGAGGACGAAGCTCGCGCAGGCCGGTGCCCTTCTCACTCTGAACTGCGCTGCTGTGCGGAGCCCCGAGTCGTGGTCCGAGCGCTTGAAGCTTCTCCCGCGCGTGCTGAATCGCGACACGCTCGGCTGCATCAGGGATTGCGGCCTGCTCGGTATCGGCGATGGGATGCCAGAGCACCTCGTATGGCGGCCCGGGGTCGGTCACGCGCTCAGATGCGGGCCGAGGCTCGCTTGATCGACGGGTCGAGCGGCGCTTGCGCTTCTCCGGGCTCATTGACCAGACATACCAAGCGCTTGGGATGTCTTAACTTCTCTGTCGGCAGACTCCAATGTCTGGAGGAGCCACCGGGTCCTCTCCTGACTGGCGATTCTCACGGAGGGGGGGTGCGACATCGGCCGGGTGTGGTGCCCCGGAGGCTTGCGCCAAGCTTTCGCGGATCGGCTCGGCTATGTTCGACGGGTGACGGCGCGCTGCCCGACTGGGGGGCGATGAGCACTGGGCTGGGACAGGGATCGGAAACCGACCGCCTGGAGTCGTCGCAGGCCGCGTTGGCCCGCACCGGGCTGAGCGAGCAGGAGGCCGCGCGGCGCTTGGCCGCGCGCGGCCGTCCGCAGCGCGAGCGCTCCAGCCGCTCGTACGCGAGCATCGTGCGCGCGAACGTGCTGACGGTGTTCAACACGATCCTCGCCGCGTTCGGCGCGGTGACGCTGATCTTCGGGGACTGGCGGGACGCGCTGTTCCTCGGGGTGATCGTCGCGAACTCGGGCATCGGGATCACGCAGGAGGTGCGCGCCAAGCGCGCGCTCGACCGACTGTCGCTGCTGGTCGCCCCCGATGCCGCGGTCCTGCGCGACGGAGCCGAACGGAGGGTCCCGGCGGGGGAGATCGTGCCGGGGGACGTCGTGGTGCTCGCGCCGGGCGATCAGGTGCTCGCCGATGGGCGCCTGCTCGTGGCGAGGGATCTGCGCCTGGACGAGTCGATCCTCAGCGGCGAGTCCGAGCCGGCTGCGCGGGCGGCGGGCGAGGAGGTGCGCTCGGGTGCGTTCGTGACGGACGGAGCCGGGGCCTGCGAGGTCACGGCGGTCGGCGCGGAGAGCTTCGCCGTGCGGCTGACCGGCGAGGCGCGCTCGTTCCGTCATCCCCGCTCGCCGCTGCAGCGGGCGATCGACCGGCTGCTGTATGTGCTGGTCGTGCTCGTGATCGCGCTCGGCGCGCTGCTCGGCTACTCGCTCTATCACCGTCACGTTCCGAGGCGCACCGCCGTGTCGACCTCGGCGGCGGGCGTGGTCAGCCTGATCCCCGAGGGCCTGGTGGTGCTCGTCAGCCTCACCTATGCGGTGGCGGCGGTGCGCATGTCTCGCCGGGGCGTCTTGGCACAGCAGCTCAACGCGATCGAGTCGCTGGCGTCTGTGGACACGATCTGCGTGGACAAGACCGGGACGCTCACCGAGGCGGCGCTGCGGGTCGTCGAAGCGATTCCCGCGGCTGGCGTCGAGCAGCGCTGGCTGGAGGAGGCGCTCGGCAGGGTCGCGGCGAGCGCGTCGAGCCGCAACGCGACACTGCAGGCGATCGCCGACGCGTTCGCGGCGCAGGGGGAGGAGCCACTGGGTGAGATTCCCTTCTCGAGCCGCCGGCGCTTCAGCGCGGTGGCGCTGCGCGAGGGCGTGTTCTTCCTCGGCGCCCCGGAGCGGCTGGAGCTGGGGGCGCTCGCGGGCCGCGCGCAGGAGCGCCAGCGCGAAGGCCGGCGGGTGCTGGCGATCGCCCGCGGCCACGACCCGCTGCCGGAGGAGGAGGGCGAGCGGCTCCCGCCGGAGTTGCAGGCGTTGGGGCTGGTGGTGATCGCGGAGGAGCTGCGCCCGGGCGTGGGCGAGACGATCGCGTTCCTGCGGCGGGAGGGGGTGGAGGTGAGGGTGCTCTCGGGCGACGCTCCCCAGACCGTGGCCGCGATCGCGCGCGACGTGGGGATCCCTGTGACGGGCGTCAGCGAGGGTGAGGCGATGCCCTCCGATCCCGCGGAGCTGCGCGGCTTCGCGGTGGGCGCGACCGTCGTCGGGCGCATCTCGCCGGAGGGAAAGCAGGCGTTCGTGCAGGCATTGCACGAAGAGGGCCGGTACGTCGCAATGGTCGGCGACGGGGTCAACGACGTGCCCGCGCTGAAGAGCTCGCGCCTGGCGATCGCGCAGGGCAGCGGCACGCAGATGGCGCGCAGCGTGGCGGACCTGGTGCTCGTATCGGGCGACTTCCAGAGCGTGCCGTTGCTCGTCGTCGAAGGCCGCCGCGCGCTGCGCAACCTGCGGCGGGTGACCAAGCTCTACGTGACCAAGTCGGCGTTCGCGGCGTTCTTGATCCTCACGATCGGGACCAGCTCAGATGCCTATCCGCTGCTCCCGCGCCACCTGACGCTCGCCGCGAGCCTGACGATCGGGATTCCCACGTTCTTCCTCGCGCTCGCGCCCAGCAGCGGGCCGTGGCGTCCGGAGCGCTTCGTGCGCGGCGTCGCGCGATTCGCGGTCCCGGCCGGCGTGGTGGTGGGCACGGGCGTGGTGGCGGGCTACCTGTTCGCGCTGCACGACCTCGATCTCGCGGTGGGGCAAGCGCGCACGGTCGCGGTCACGATCCTGGTCGCGTGCGGGCTGTATCTCGTGATGGCGCTCGAGGCCGAAGGCTCGCTGCGGCGCTCGACGCTGGTGGGGGGGATGTGCGCGGTGCTGGCGGGCCTCTACGTGCTCGCGCTGCTGCTGCCCTCGACGCGCCGGTTCTTCGCGCTGACCGTCCCCGACGCGGGGATGATCGCCACGTCGGTGCTGGCGAGCGCCCTCTCGATGGGCGCGCTCGCGCTGTGCGGGTTCACGTGGCGCATCCAGCCCACGTCTCTCGCGGAGACGCAGCCGTGAGCGCGGGCGAGGGCGCGCGCGCTCACGGCGGCCGCGGCGCACGTAGCTGGCGCTGGCTGGTCGAGCATCGCGCTCGCCTGCTGGCGGCGATCGCGCTCGCCGCGCTCGTGGCCGGAGGGTCGCTGCATCTCGCCGGCGCGGCCGAGGGGGGCGACGACGTCTGGCGGGCCGCGGTGGCGCTGCTCGCGGCCGAGCTGGCGTTCGAGGTCGCCCGTACGATCGTCGTCGAACGCCACATGGGCGTGGACACGATCGCGCTGGTGGCGATGGTCGGGTCGCTCGCGCTCGGCGAAGAGCTCGCGGGGTTGATCGTGGGGATCATGTTCACGGGAGGCTCGACGCTCGAGGACCTCGCCTCCACGAGGGCGCGGCGGGAGCTGACGGCGCTCGTGCAGCGTGCGCCGAAGGTCGCTCAGCTGCGGGTCGACGACACGGTGCAAGAGGTGCCGGCCGAGCAGGTGCGCGTGGGCGACGTCGTGGTGGTGCGCACCGGCGAAGTGGTCCCGGTGGACGGGACGGTGCTCAGCGCGGAGGCCGTGGTCGACACCAGCACGCTGAGCGGCGAGCCGCTGCCGGAGACCGTCCCGCGCGGCATGGGGGTGCTGAGCGGCGTGGCCAACGCGGGCGCGCCGTTCGAGGTCCGGGCGGACCGGGCGGCGCTCGAGAGCGCCTACGCCGCGCTGGTGCGGCTGGTGCAGCAGGCACAGGCCCAGCGGGCGCCGTTCGTGCGGATGGCGGACCGCTATGCGGGCTTCTTCCTGCCCGCGACCCTGCTCGTCGCCGCGACGGCGTGGGCGGTGAGCGGCGATCCGGTGCGCGCTCTCGCGGTGGTGGTGGTCGCGACGCCGTGCCCGCTGATCCTGGCGGCGCCGATCGCGCTCGTCTCGGGCCTATCGCGGGCGGCGCGGGCGGGGGTGATCGTCAAGGGGGCGGGGGCGATCGAGACGCTCGGAGAGGCGCGGACGGTGCTGTTCGACAAGACGGGCACGCTCACGGTGGGGGTGCCCGACGTGCGCGAGATCGTTACCCGCGGAGAGACGCAGGCGGGGGAGCTGCTGCGGCTGGCGGCGTCGGTCGACCAGATGTCAGCCCACGTGCTCGGGCAGGCGCTCGTGGACGCAGCCCGGGAGGCGGAGCTGGAGCTCGCGCTTCCCACGGGCATTCGTGAGGATCCCGGCCAGGGCATCGAGGGGGCGGTGGACGGCCATCGCGTGAGCGTCGGCAGCAGGGCGTTCCTGCGCGGCGCGGGCGTGCCCCCCGACGAGGTGGCGTCGGCGACCTCGATGAGCGGCTACGGCTCGGGGGAGGCTCACGTGCTGGTCGGCATCGACGGGCATCTCGGCGGGGTCATGGTGATGGCCGACGAACTGCGCCCCGACGCCGATCGCATCGTGCAGCGCCTGCGCGCCGAGGGGGTCCGTCACGTGGCGATGGTCTCCGGGGACCGGCGCTCGGTCGCCGAGCGCGTCGGCCGCGAGCTCGGTGTCGACCGCGTCTATGCCGAGCAGTCTCCGGAGGAGAAGCTCGAGGTGGTGCGCAGCCTGCGCGCCGAGCCGCGGCTGCGCCCCGTGGTGATGGTGGGCGATGGGGTCAACGACGCGCCGGCGCTCGCGCTCGCGGATCTCGGCATCGCGATGGGAGCGGCCGGGGCGACGGTCTCCTCGGAGACCGCCGACGCGGTCATCACCGTGGACCGGGTCGATCGTGTCGCCGACGCCCTGCACGCCGGCCGGCGGGCGCTGTTCATCGCCCGCCAGAGCGTGCTCGCGGGGATGAGCCTCAGCCTTGCCGCGATGGGCGTCGCGGCCGCCGGCTATCTGCCGCCGGTCGCGGGCGCGCTCTTCCAGGAGGTCATCGACCTGGCCGTGATCCTCAACGCCCTGCGCGCGCTCGGGGGCTGAGCGACCCGGACTCGGGCGGGGTGCCGGGACTCGGGCGGTGCCCTGGCGGCTCCGATCCCTTGCCAGGGAGGACGTGTGGCCTCGTGCGCGCACCCGGCTGAGCCAATCACCCCGGCTCCCCGGGACTCGGGCGGTTGCGCGCAGGCTTGTGCTCTCGCGGGCGGCGCGGGCGGCCTCGTGCGCGCCTGGCTCGGTCTGCGACTGGCCCTATCGTGAGGTTCGCATGATGACCGCGGCCAAGGGCGAGGCGCACCGGGTGTTGCTGGTCGAGGACGAGTCCTCGATCGCCGATCCGTTCGCGCAGGCGCTCGCGCGCAACGGCTTTCATCCGCTGATCGCGCGCACCGCGAGCGAGGCGATACGGCTCGGCCGCGAGGCCGAGCCGGACGTCGTGCTGCTCGACATCACGTTGCCCGACGGCGACGGTCGCGACGTCTGCCGCGAGCTGCGCCGCGGCTCGGACGTCCCGATCATCATGCTCACCGCGCGCGGCACGATCACCGACCGCGTGGTCGGGCTGGAGCTGGGCGCGGACGACTACGTGGTCAAGCCGTTCTCCGCCGAGGAGGTCATCTCGCGGATCAGGGCGGTCTTGCGCCGCGCACGCGCGACGCCGCCGACGCCGGCGGTGCTGAGCGCCGGCGATCTGCGGCTCGACCTCGGCGCGCGCCAGGCGTGGCTTTCTGGACGCGACCTGGAGCTGACGCGCAAGGAGTTCGACCTCCTCGCGCGCCTCGCTCGCGACGCGGGAAGGGTTGTCTCGCGCGAGACGCTGATGTCGGAGGTGTGGGACGAGAACTGGTTCGGATCTACGAAGACACTCGACGTGCACATCGCCTCGCTGCGGCGCAAGCTTGGGGACTCGTCGGCCTCGCCCCGCTACATCAGCACGGTGCGCGGCGTGGGCTTCCGCTTCTCCGCGGACGGGGAGCCGGGGCCGTAAAGCGGGCTGTGAGACTGAGGACGGGCCTGCTCGCAGCGCTCGCCTATGTGGTGCTGCTGGCGATCCTCGCGCTGGGCGTCCCGCTGGCGCTGAGCCTCAGCACGCGGGTCAACGACGAGGTGCGCTCGCAGGCGCAGGGGCAGGCCGACCTCGTCGCGGCGACCGCCGCCGATCTGCTCTCGCCGGCGCGTCGCGGCGAACTTGAGATGCTGGCTCGCACGGCCGCGGGCACGGTGCGCGGGCGGGTGCTCGTGGTCGATCGCTCGGGGATCGTGCTCGCGGACAGCGCGGAACCGGCGCAGCTGGGGGTGAGCTACGCGGCCCGGCCGGAGATGGCGAGCGCGCTGGCGGGCCACCAGGTGCAGGTGCAGCGCGCGAGCCGCACGCTCGGCGAGGAAATTCTCGCCACCGCGGTGCCGATCATCCGCGAAAGGGCGCCGGTCGGGGCGGTGCGCGTGACCCAGAGCGTGGCCGCGGTGCACGCGGCCGTCAGCCGCGTCGAGCTCGGGCTGGCGTTGATCGGGGGGATCGTGCTCGCGCTCGGGCTCGCCGTCGGGGCCGTGATCGCGGGTCAGATAGCGCGTCCGTTGGGGCGCTTGGAGCTCATCGCCAGGCGGGTCGCCGGCGGGGATCTGAGCGCGCGAGCCCCGATCGAGGGCAGCCGCGAGCAGCGCTCGCTGGGGGAGTCGTTCAACGAGATGACCGATCGCGTCGAGCGCCTGCTCTCCTCCCAGCGCGCGTTCGTGGCCGACGCCTCCCATCAGCTGCGCACCCCGCTGACCGGGCTGCGCCTGCGCATCGAGGAGGCCAGGGCCGGCGGGGTGGGTCCCGCGGCCGACGCCGAGCTGGACGCGGGTCTCGCCGAGGTGGACAGGCTCGCCCAGATGGTCGACGAGCTGCTCGTGCTCAGCCGGGCGGGCGAGCGCGAGCAGCCAGGCGAGCAGCTCGATCTGCGCGTCCTGGTCGCGGACGCCCTGCGCCGCTGGGATGGCGCGGCCTGCGAGCGGGAGATCGCGCTCGCGCCTGGAGAGGCTTGCGACGGGGGCGCCTGGTGCGCGCGGGCCGACGCCGACCGCGCGCTGGATGTGCTGGTCGAGAACGCCCTGCGCTACTCGCCGCGCGGATCGCACGTGACGATCTCGAGCGGACCGGGCTGGGTCGAGGTGCAGGATCGAGGCCCCGGGCTCGCCGCGGGTGAGGGCGAGGAGCTGTTCGAGCGCTTTCATCGCGGCCGCGCCGGCCGCGGCGGCCCTGCGGGAAGCGGTCTCGGGCTGGCGATCGCCCGTGAGCTTGCGCGCGAGTGGGGGGGCGAGGTGACGCTGCGCGACCGCGACGGGGGCGGCGCCTGCGCGCGGCTGTCCCTGCCGGAGCGCCGGCCGTGAAGGCCCCGCGCGATCGCGCGCCCGCCTGTCCCGTGCGGTCCCGGTTCCTTGCAATCGCTTAACCATCGACGGTCTAGCCTGAAACATATGCGCAGCGACAGCCGCTCCCGATCGAACCGCCGAACCGCCGTCTGGGCGCTCGCCGCGCTGCTCGGCATCGTGCTGACAGCCGGCATCACGTGGGCCACAAGCCAGCTTACGAGCCAGCGTATCGGCCTCTCCTCCGAACCCCTCGCCGCCGGCCGCGCGCTGGCGCCGCGGTCCCCGGTCGGCAAACGGCCGGCGCACGGCGCACGGCGCGGCTCGGCCGGCGCCACGGGCAGGACCACGACCGCGAAGCCGAGAACGTCCACGCCCTCGGCACCGTCGAGCACCGTGACGGCCGCTCCACAAGCGGGGGTCCGGTCCACGCCGAGCGCCGAAGAAGCGAGCCCCAGCGCGCCCGCCGAAAGCGCTCCCGCCGAAAGCGCTCCCGCGGCGCCGGCCGAACAGGCGCAGCCGCAGCGAACCTCCACGTTCTCCGGCGGCGACGGCGGCGACAGCGGGCATGGTGGCGGCCAGGGTGGTGGCGGCCAGAGTGGTGGCGGCCGCGACGATTGAGCTGCGGGCTTGCGCAGCGTGACGCAGCGTGAAGCTCACAGGCGAGTCGGCTTCGAGCCCGCGCGACGAGCCTGAGCTGTCGAGCCCGCGTGGTAAAGCCTGAGCGGCGGGCCTGAATCGCCGATCGCAGCTCTTTGCCAAAGCTTTGCCCGCTCTTGGGCGGCCTTTGGATGGCGGTCGTGCACAGTGCGTTTGGAACGAGTGCAAGGAGCTTCGGATGAAACGCCGACCCACCAACGCCAGGATCGCCGCTCTCGCATCAGCGCTGGCAGCCGGGGCGCTCGCCGCCTTCGCGTTGCGCCCCGCCACGACCTCGACCACCGGCTCCGCGGCGCATGCGCAGCAGCAGGCGGCCGAGGTGCGCACCCAGGTGATCAGACGCACGGTCCACATCGTGCGCCACGAAAAACCACGGCGCAGTCGGGCGGCGCATGGAACGGGCGGCGTCGGCTCGGCCGGCGGCGCTCTATCGGCCTCCGCCGCCGGGGTGGCGAGCGCCGCGCCGCGCACGGGCTCGAGCGGTTCGCATTCGACGGTCGCGCCCGCGTCTGAAGCTTCGTCCGAAGCCTCGGCTCCGCGCACGCGCACCAGCGGCTCTGCGGGCAGCGGCTCCACGGGCAGCGGCTCCGCGGGCAGCGGCTCGACGCCTTCCCACGGCTCGACCGGGGCTCCCGTGACGACCCGTACGAGCGGCGGCTCGACCGGCGGCTCGACCGGCGGCAAAGGCACGACGAGCGCCGGCGCCGTGCGCACGCGCACCAGCGGCGGAGGTGGCGACGGCGGCGACGGCGGAGGCGGTCACGGTGACTGAGCAGGCGTACTCGCGTCCGGCTCGGAGCGCGCGGGGCGGCCCCGATCGGATCACCGTGGCGCTGTTCTCGGCGACAGCGTTCTTGCTGGTCTTGGCCTTGCTCGGCACGCAGCTGAGCCGCGGGAGCTCGACTCGGGCGGCGGCGCGGACGCCGGTGCTGATTCGCCGCATCTATCGCACGACCGTGGTCGAACGCGTCTTGCCGACCGGCTCGGGCGGCGCGGGCGGCAGGTCGGTCAGCCAGTCGGTGTCGGGCTCCTCCGAACCGCCGGCGCCCGCGGTGGCGCCGGTTACGCGCGTGTCATGACCGAAGAGCACGACATCGTCTTTCACGCGATGGGCAGCGACGTGCGCCTGCTGATCGGCAGGCCGCTGCTGAGCGACGCGCCTGCTCCGGCGGAGGCGGGCATGCGCGAGCGCGCTTATGTCGAGGACTTCGCCGCGCGTCTTTCGCGCTTTCGCTCAGACAGCGAGCTGAGCGCGCTCAATCGCGATCCGCGCGGTCGGGCGCAGGCCTCGCCGCTGCTGCGAGCGGCCGTACGGGCCGGGATCTGGGCGGCGCAGCGCAGCGGCGGCCTCGTCGACCCGACGCTGGTCGGCGAGCTGGAGCGTGCCGGCTATGAGACCTCGCGCGATGGCGGCAGGCCCGCGTCGCTTCAGCGCGCGCTGGCGCAGGCGCCCGCGCGGCGGCCGGCCCGCCCGCATGCCGAGCGGCTGTGGCGGCGGATATCCGTCGATGACGCCGCCGGCACGGTCAGCCGTCCCGTGGGCGTGAGGATCGACACCGGCGGCACCGGCAAGGGGCTGTGCGCGGACGCCGTGGCGCATCGTCTGCGCGGGTACACCCGCTTCGTCGTCGACTGCGGCGGCGACCTTGCCGTGGGAGGCGTCGGCGCGCAGCTGGAGCCCTATGAGGTCGAGATCGAGCACCCTCTCAGCGGCGAGACGATCCGCACGGTTCGCGTGTCCGGCGGTGGGGTCGCGACTTCGGGGCTGAACGTGCGCCTCTGGGAAAGCCCCGAAGGCGGCTTTGCGCATCATCTGCTCGATCCTTCCACCGGCTTGCCCGCCTGGACCGGACTGATCGGGGTGACGGCCCTCGGTTCGAGCGCGCTGGAGGCCGAGACGCTCTCCAAGGCGGCGCTGCTGCTCGGGCCGCTCGGCGCCCGGCGCGTGCTCGCCGAGTACGGCGGGGTGATCGTCTGCGACGACGGCGACAGCGAGGTCATCGGCCCGCTCCAGAAGTCGGGCGGGGCGTTGCGGATGTTGAGCGGGGCCGCGTGATGGGCGCGAAGGACCCGACTGTGTACATGTGGTGGCTCGTCAGCCGGGCCTCGGGAATAGTCGCGCTTGGGCTGATCACGGTCGCGGTGCTGCTGGGACTGATGATGTCCGCGAAGCTGCTGCGACGCCCTGGCGTCGGGCGCACGTTGGTGCGCCTGCACGAGCACGTCGCGCTCGTGGGGCTGGCGGCGATCGCGGTGCACGGCCTCGCCCTGCTGGGAGACCCCTGGCTGCGCCCGGGCCTGAGCGGCTTGACGGTTCCCTTCGCGATGTCTTACCGGCCCGTGTTCACCGGCCTGGGACTGATCGCGGGCTACCTCGCGGCTGTGCTCGGTCTGAGCTTCTACGCGCGGCGGCGGATCGGGGTGAAGCTGTGGCGCAGGCTGCACCGCGCCACCGTGCTCGTTTGGGTGCTGGGGGTGGTGCACACCCTCGGAGCGGGCAGCGACGCCGCCACGGTGTGGCTGCGCGGGTTCGTGCTGGCGCCGGCGATTCCGATCGTCTACCTGTTCGTCTTGCGCACCCTCCAGGGTCGCGCGCAGGGCTCCCGGCCACGGTCTCGGCCCGCGCGGCCGAGGCCGCCGATCGCGCAGTCGCACCGAGTACACATGGCAACCGAAGCAGAGGCATGAGATGGCATATCTTGCTGTGATCGATCAGTCCGCGTGTGTGGCGCACGGCGACTGCGAGGAACTGGCGCCGGATGTGTTCCGCGTCGAGGACGTCACGACCGTGGTGGGGACCGCGCCGCTCGAGCAGCTCGTCTCGGTCGCGCAATCTTGCCCGGTCGAAGCGATCAGCGTGATCGACGAGGAGACCGGCGAGCAGGTCCATCCCTGAGCGGCCGCCTCCTGATCCGATCCGCGGCTTCGGGCGGCAACTCGCGCGTGGCTTGGGGTGGGAGACAACCGGGCCGGTCGCCCCGCTGGGGTCCGTCTCGCCGGTCTCATTTCGAGCTGGCCGATCGGGGCGGTCCGCAGGCGCGCGTAAGACGCGGCTTGCTGAACGACGGGGCGCGGAACCCGACACGGATCGCGGGCACGGTGGTGTGGTGGACGTTCGTGCGGATGTAGGCTCGCACGGATGTGGTGTATTATCTACACATGAGTCGCACCAATGTCGAGCTGGACGACGCGCTGGTGGACCGCGTGATGAGCCACTACGACTTGCCGACGAAGCGCGCGGCGATCGATTTCGCGCTGCGCCGGCTCGATCTCGAGCCGATGACCCGTGAGGAAGCGTTGGCGATGCAGGGCACCGGGTGGGAGGGCGACCTGGACGAGATGCGCGACAACTGGATGGGGGACGCGTCCGACGCGCCGTGATCCTTGCCGACAGCTCGGCTTGGATCGAGTTTCAGCGAGCGACCGGCAGCCCGGTCCACCGCCGTCTGCGGACGGCCGTGGAAGCAGGCGAGCCGCTGGCGACCACCGGCCTGGTGATGCTCGAGGTGCTCGCCGGCGCTCGCGACGAGCGCCAGGCCCGCGAGCTGCGTCGTCTGCTGGGCCGCTGCACGTTCTTGAGGCTCCAGGAGCCCTCCGACCACGAGGCGGCCGCCGCTCTGTACCGAGCTTGCCGGCGCGCCGGCAAGACCATCCGCAGGCTCCCGGACTGCCTGATCGCGGCCGTCGCGATCAGGACGGGAGCCCAGTTGTTGCACCGGGACAGCGACTTCGACGCGATCGCCCTTCACTCCCCGCTGTCTGTCGCTGCGACGTAGCGGCGAGCCCGCGAGCCCACTCCGCCAGCAGCGACGCCTCGCTCGCGGTGAGGCCGCGCTCGGGCGCGGTCTGGACGAGCAACGTCGGCGCTTGGCGCCGTTGCGCCCAGGCGTGGCAGGCGTCGTTGAACGCGTCGTCGATCCAAGCCAGCGCCCGCGACCCCGCGTGCTCGTCGATCGCCGCGAGCTTCCAGTGCGCGTTGCTCTTGCCCGGCGAGCGCTCGAAGCGCAGGAACGGCAGGCCGGCGGGCAGGCCGAGCAGGCGCGGCAGGTATTCCTCGGCCTTCTCCTCCCAGCCGCTCGCCCACACGAGCTCGAAGTCCTCCGCCAGCCTCTTCAGCTGGCCGGCGGCGGCGCGCGAGAGGAAGTGCGGTATCCCGTCGATCGTCTGCGGTGAGACCGCGGGCGCCTCGCACTCTCCAGAGGCCGGCTCCCAGGGTGCGCTGGCCCATCCGCTGGGCGATCTGCGGTCGGCGGGGGGGAAGCCGAACAGCGATATCACCCCGTCGATGTCCACCATCAGCAGCGGCTTTGGCTGGGCGTGGGGGCGATCGACCGCCGGCGGCTCGGGCCGTCCGCGGTGATCTGCCGTCGGCGGCGGTTCGGCCTGCCCGTTGGGATCGTCTTTAGCTCGCATACAGGTTCGGCTCGGTAATCTGCCGCGATCCGGTGCGGTCAGTAAAGCAGCGGCCGATCGCTGCCGATCGGCTCTCTGGGCAGGCGGGGGGAGCCTGCAGCCTGAACAGCCTTCGGTGACCCGCACCAGGAGCATCTTCATCCCCAACTCCACCCCGACCCCCAATGACCCTAACCCTCGGCATCCTGCTCGCGCTCGCCTGCGCGTTCGTCGCCAACCTCGGATTCTTCTATAAGCACCGCGGCGCCAACGCCGCCCCCGTCGTCCGGGTGCGCCATCCGCTGCGCTCGGCTCACGCGCTGTTCGCCTCGAAGTGGTTCACGCTCGGGATGATCGTCGCGGCGGCCAGCTGGGCGCTGCACGTCGCCGCGCTCGCGCTCGCCCCGATGTCGGTGATCCAGGTCTCGCTCGCCGCGGGCGTCGTCTTCATCGCGGTCATGGCCGACCGCATGTTCGGCTTCGACGTCGGCCCGCGCCAGTGGGCCGGCCTGTTCCTCACCGGCGTCGGCCTGGTGATCCTTGGCATCAGCCTGCCGGCGATGCACGGCGCGCACTCGCAGTTCTCCCAGGTCGCGATGATCTCCTTCGAGGCCGGCCTGTTCGGTCTCGGCGGCCTCTTGATCATGGGGCCGCGCATCGGCGGGCCGGTCGAGCATCACGGCGTCATGCTCGGCGCCGCCGCCGGCATCCTGTTCGGCGTCTCGGACACCGCGATCAAGGCGCTCACCGGAATCGTCGGCGTGCATGGGGCCCTGGCGCTGCTGCTCAGCCCGTGGCTGCTCGTCGCGGCGCTCGCCTCGATCGTCGCCTTCTACGCCTCCGCCCGCGGCCTCCAGGACGGAGAAGCCGTCCCGGTCATCGCCGTCACCGGAACCGCCGCCAACATCGCGGGCATCGCCGGCGGCATCGTCGTGTTCGGCGACCCGATGGCCGGCAGTCCCGCCGGCGTCGTGCTCGAGGCGCTCGCATTCGTGCTCGTCGTCATCGCCTCGGCGCTGATGCCCGCCCCGGTCCGCTCCGCCGGCGCGGCGGCGGCGGCGGCGACCTAGTCTTCGCTGCTACCATCCCCGGCCTGATGCCGACCACGTCACAGCTCGTGCGCAAGGGGCGCGTCGCCCCCAAGAAGAAGCTCGCGACCCCGGGCCTGAAGTCGGGCAAGGGGCGCAAGAAGAAGGTCGCCGCCCCGCAGCGGCGCGGCGTCTGTACGCGCGTCTACACGACCACCCCGAAGAAGCCCAACTCCGCGCTGCGCAAGGTCGCGCGCGTGCGCATCTCCGGGTCGATCGAAGTGACCGCCTACATCCCCGGCGAGGGCCACAACCTGCAGGAGCACTCCGTCGTGCTCGTCCGCGGCGGCCGCGTCAAGGATCTGCCGGGCGTCCGCTACAAGGTCGTGCGCGGCACGCTCGACGCCGCGGGGGTCTCAGACCGCAAGAAGGCCCGCTCGCAGTACGGCGTCAAGAAGAAATAATCCATGCCCCGCCGCGCCGCCGCCCAGGTTCGCCCGCTCGAGGCGGACCCGATCCACCGCTCCAGACTCGTCCAGCAGGTCATCAACAAGGTCATGCTCGACGGCAAGAAGTCGATCGCCGAGCGGATCGTCTACGACGCGCTCGCCCTGCTCGGCGAGCGCTCCGAGCGCGACCCGATCGAGATGCTCGAGACCTCGATCAAGGCCCTCACGCCCACCCTGGAGGTGCGCTCCAGACGCGTCGGCGGCGCCACCTACCAGGTTCCCGTCGAGGTCCCGACCCGCCGCGCGCGCACCTTGGCGGTGCGCTGGCTGGTCGAGTTCGCCCGCCAGCGCCGCGAGAAGACGATGGCCCAGCGCCTCGCCGGCGAGCTCCTGGACGCCCAGTCTCAGCAGGGCGGCGCCTACAAGCGCAAGGACGAAATCTACCGCATGGCCCAGGCCAACAAGGCCTTCGCCCACTACCGCTGGTAGCCGGTCTTTCTCGACGAACCTCCGGGCTGCGCCCACCCCGATGTCTTTCCCGGCGCGCCGCGCCGCGCTTCGGTAGCCGGTCGCGCCGCGCTTCGGTAGCCGGTCGCGCCCCGCTACGGTAGGAGCCAGTGGCTTCCACCACCTCCGCGCGAGCCCCCATCGAGCGCCACGTCTGGGTGGTCGCCGGCGTCGTGATCTTGGGGATGATGATGTCGATCCTCGACACGACGATCGTCAACGTCGCGCTGAACACGCTCTCGCACGACCTGCACAGCCCGCTCTCGCAGGTCCAGTGGGTGATAACCGGATACCTGCTCGCGCTCGCCGCCGTGATCCCCGTGACCGGCTGGGCGGCTAGGCGCTTCGGAGCCAAGCGCGTCTACATGGTCTCGCTGGTGCTGTTCACGATCGGCTCCGCGCTCTGCGGCCTGGCCGGCACGACCGCCTCGCTGGTCTTCTTCCGCATCCTCCAGGGCGTCGGCGGCGGCATGATCATGCCCGTCGCGATGATGATCATGGCCCAGGTGGCCGGCCCCAAGAGCATGGGCAGGGTGATGGCCATCGTCTCGATGCCCGCGATGCTCGCCCCGATCATGGGGCCCGTCGTGGGAGGACTGATCCTGCAGAACCTGCACTGGTCCTGGATCTTCTTCGTCAACGTGCCGATCGGCCTGGTCGCGTTCGTCCTCGGCTGGCGGCTGCTGCCCCACACCGACTCGGGCGAGGCCGGTCGCCTCGACCTGGTCGGCCTCGCGCTGCTGCCCACCGGCTCGGCCGCGATCGTCTTCGGCGTCAGCAGGCTCGGCTCCGGCGCGTCGCTCACCGCCGCCGAGGTGATCCTGCCGTTCCTCGCCGGGCTCGCGCTGACCGCGCTCTTCTGTCTGCACGCGCTGCGCGTCGAGCGCCCGCTGCTCGATATTCGCCTGTACGCCAACCGCGTGTTCGCGGGCGCCTCGCTCGTCAACTTCGGCCTCGGCGCCGCGCTGTTCGGCGCGATGATCCTGGTGCCGCTCTACTACCAGATCGTGCGCGGCGAGAGCATCGTCGAGACCGGCCTGTTGACCGGGCCGCAGGGCCTCGGCGCGCTCGTCGCGATGCCGCTCGCCGGCCGCTTGACCGAGCGCTTCGGTGGCGGCCGCGTCGCGCTCGCGGGCGTCTCGGTCCTGTCGGCGAGCACGATCCCGCTCGCCTTCGTCGGCGCCGAGACCTCGATCGTCGCGATCTCGCTCGTGCTGGTGGTGCGCGGCTTGAGCATCGGACTGTGCTTCATGCCCGCGATGACCGCGGCCTTCGCGGCCATGCGTCCCGAGCAGATCTCCGACGCCACTCCCCAGATCAACGCGCTGCAGCGCACCGGCGGAGCGATCGGCACCGCGATCCTCGCCGTCGTGCTGCAGCGGGCCGGCGCGCACGCCGTGACCCCGGCCGAGCATGCGAGCGCGTTCGACACCGCCTACTGGTGGGCGCTCGGCATCGCCCTGCTGTCGCTGATCCCCTGTCTGATGCTGCTCCGCGCCGAGCGCGCACAGGCGCGCTTCGGCGACTCGGGGCCGCTGCTGCCCGACGCGACCGCCGAGCCGATCGGCGTCTGATCGCGCGTCGCGCGCCGGCCCGCGCAGCCGGCGTTTGCGTCGGATTTCCCGGCGGAAACCCCAAGTAGCTCTGCTATAGTCGGCCGCGCGTCGCCTGTGGGCGCGGTCGTGCGAGCAGGCCCCGGGCGAAGCCAAGCCATCAAGATGGAGACCTCGAGCAGATAACGACGCGAACCGGTCAAGCCAAGACCCGTAGCGCGCGTGGGCCCGAGGGGCCCATTTTTTTGTCTCGAGCGGCCGTCGCAGCACTCTTTTCACACTCACCCACCCGAGCCATGCCACGCAAGTTCACCCTCCAGAACACCCGCAACATCGGGATCATGGCGCACATCGACGCCGGCAAGACGACCACGACCGAGCGCATCCTCTACTACACCGGTCGCACCTACAAGATGGGCGAGGTCCACGAGGGCGCCGCCACGATGGACTGGATGGAACAGGAGCAGGAGCGCGGCATCACGATCACCTCTGCCGCCACCACCGCCGAGTGGCAGGGCCACCGCATCAACATCATCGACACGCCCGGCCACGTCGACTTCACGGTCGAGGTCGAGCGCTCGCTGCGCGTCCTCGACGGCGCGATCGCGCTGTTCGACTCGGTCGCCGGGGTCGAGCCCCAGTCGGAGACGGTCTGGCGCCAGGCCGACAAGTATCACGTCCCGCGGATCGCCTACATCAACAAGATGGACCGCACCGGCGCCGACTTCGAGAAAGGCGTGCAGACGATGGTCGACCGCCTCGGCGCGCACCCCGTGCCGATCCAGCTGCCGATCGGCGCCGAGGGAGACTTCGAAGGGGTCGTCGATCTCGTCGCGATGAAGGCGATCGTCTACAAGGACGAGCTCGGCACCGAACAGGAGGTCCTCGACATCCCCGAGCGCCTGGCCGAGCAGGCCGCGGCCGCGCGCGAGCACCTGCTGGAGGAGGTCTCCCACTACGACGACGAGCTGCTCGAGCTGATCCTCGAGGAGGCCGACGTCCCCGCCGAGCGCCTGCGGCAGGCGGTCCGCAAGGCCACGCTCGAGATCAGGATGACCCCCGTGCTGTGCGGGTCGTCGTTCAAGAACAAGGGCGTCCAGCCGCTGCTCGACGCGGTCATCGACTACCTGCCCTCGCCGCTCGACGTGCCCGCGGTGACCGGCACCGAACTGGTCCGCGGCGAGGAGGGCGAGCGTGAGGTCACCCGCAAGCCTGAGGACTCCGAGCCGTTCGCGGCGCTGGCCTTCAAGATCATGGCCGATCCCTACGTCGGCAAGCTCACCTACTTCCGCGTCTACTCCGGCCACCTGGAGGCCGGCTCGCGCGTGCTCAACGTCAACAGCGGACGCACCGAGCGGATCGGGCGCATCCTGATGATGCACGCCAACGACCGCGAGGAGGTCTCCGAGGTCTTTGCCGGCGACATCGCCGCCGCCGTCGGCATCAAGCAGGTGGTGACCGGCGACACGCTCGCCGCGCCCGACGCTCCCATCCGCCTGGAGACGATCGATTTCCCCGAGCCCGTCATCAAGGTCGCGGTCGAGCCCAAGACCAAGGTCGACCAGGAGAAGATGTCGGTCGCGCTGGGCCGCCTCGCCGAGGAGGACCCGACCTTCCAGGTGCGCAGCAACGAGGAGACCGGCCAGACCGAGATCTCCGGCATGGGCGAGCTGCACCTGGAGGTGCTCGTCGATCGCATGAAGCGCGAGTTCGGCGTCGAGGCCAACGTCGGCCGCCCGCAGGTCTCCTACCGCGAGACGGTGCGCGGCTCGGCGCAGAAGATCGAAGGCAAGTTCGTGCGCCAGACCGGCGGCTCGGGCCAGTTCGGCGTCGTCTACATCGACCTCGAGCCGGCGCCCGGCGAGGGCTTCGACTTCGTCAACAAGATCAAGGGCGGCGCGATTCCCACCGAGTTCATCCCGGCGGTCGAGAAGGGCGTCGAGGAGGCGCTCGAGAGCGGCGTCAAGGCCGGCTACCCGATGGTCGACGTGCGCGTCACCCTCACCGACGGCAAGTACCACGAGGTCGACTCCTCGGAGATCGCCTTCAAGGTGGCCGGGTCGATCGCCCTGAAGGAGGCCGCCAAGCGCGCCAAGCCGGTGCTGCTGGAGCCGATCTTCGCGGTCGAGGTGGTCACCCCCGAGGACTTTTTGGGCGAGGTCATCGGCGACCTCTCGCGCCGCCGCGGACGGGTCGAGGGCCAGGAGCGCCGCGGCAACGCCCTGGCGGTCGCCGCCAGGGTCCCGCTCAGCGAGATGTTCGGGTACGCCACCGACCTGCGCTCCAACACGCAGGGCCGCGCGACGTACACGATGCAGTTCGAGGGCTACGAGGAGGTTCCGCCGAACATCGCGGAGAAGATAATCGAGCAGCGCACGGGGGAACCCGTCCCGGCCTAGAGCGATCGGAGATGGCCGGCGAGCCAGACCGAGCGCTTCAAGCGCAGTCGCGTCCGCCGGCCGTCTCGACGAGCAAACACGCAACCAGCGAACACGAAACCCCGCATTTAGATAGATTTCCCAGGTTCGCCATTCACCGGCGGACATACAAGTCGATACAGGAGCGACGCAAAGTGGCGAAGGAGAAGTTCGAGCGCGACAAGCCGCACGTCAACGTCGGGACCATCGGTCACATCGACCATGGCAAGACGACGCTGACCGCTGCCATCACGACCGTGCTGGCGGAGAAGGGGGGCGCCGAAGCGCGCAGCTTCGAGGAGATCGACAACGCCCCGGAGGAGAAGGAACGCGGAATCACGATCGCCACCTCGCATGTCGAGTACCAGACCGAGAAGCGCCACTACGCGCACGTCGACTGCCCCGGTCACGCCGACTACGTCAAGAACATGATCACCGGCGCCGCCCAGATGGACGGCGCGATCCTCGTCGTCTCGGCCGCCGACGGGCCGATGCCGCAGACGCGCGAGCACATCCTGCTCGCGCGCCAGGTCGGCGTCCCCTACATCGTCGTGTTCCTGAACAAGGCCGACATGGTCGACGACGAAGAGCTGCTCGAGCTGGTCGAGGTCGAGGTCCGCGAGCTGCTCTCCGAGTACGACTTCCCCGGCGACGACATCCCCTTCATCACCGGCTCGGCTCTGAAGGCGCTCGAAGGCGACGAGGCCTACAAGCAGAAGATCCTCGACCTCGCCGAGGCGCTCGACACCTACATCCCCGAGCCCGTGCGCGAGCTCGACAAGCCGTTCTTGATGCCGGTCGAGGACGTCTTCTCGATCACCGGCCGCGGCACCGTCGCGACCGGGCGCGTCGAGCAGGGCATCGTCAACACCGGCGACACCGTCGAGATCGTGGGCGTCCACGACACCACCTCGACGGTCGTCACAGGCGTCGAGATGTTCCGCAAGATCCTCGACCAGGGCCAGGCCGGCGACAACGTCGGCTGCCTGCTGCGCGGGACCAAGCGCGAGGAGATCGAGCGCGGCCAGGTGCTGTGCAAGCCCGGCTCGATCACCCCCCACACCAAGTTCAAGTCCGAGGTCTACGTGCTCAAGAAGGAGGAGGGTGGACGTCACACCCCGTTCTTCTCGGGCTACCGGCCCCAGTTCTACTTCCGCACCACCGACGTCACCGGCGTGGCCAAGCTGCCCGACGGCGTCGAGATGGTCATGCCCGGCGACAACGTCCAGATGGAGATCGAGCTGATCCAGCCGATCGCCATGGACCAGGGCCTGCGGTTCGCCATCAGGGAGGGCGGGCGCACGGTCGGCTCGGGCGTGGTCAGCGAGATCATCGAGTAGCACCGGCGCGCGCCGCCGCACCGCCGGCGGCGCAGCGCTCAGTTGGCAGTCCGATACGACGAATGGAACATCCCGCCCAGACGGCGGGCCGGGGGCGGATTCTGCTCACGCGTGGATCCGCCCCCTCGCACGCTTCACCACCGATCACCAAGCACATCATCGCCAGGCACATCCCAAGCACCCCCAAGAACACGACCACCATGGCAGCGGCAACCCAAAACAAGATCCGCATCAGGCTCAAG
>DASQGE010000122.1:0-6263 GCA_035632775.1 Solirubrobacteraceae bacterium
CGGGGCGAGCCTGGAAACGACGATCAACGAGGTGGCGGGCAACGCGAACATCAAGTCGGTGCTCGTGCAGCTGCCCAAGCAGCTGCCCTCGCGGCTGACGACGCTGCAGAAAGCGTGTCCGGAAAAGACGTTCGAAAGCAACCCCAACAACTGCCCGGGCGGCTCGTTCGTCGGTGGTGCGAGGGCGAACACGCCCGTGCTACCGGGCAAACTGACCGGGCCGGCCATCCTCGTATCGCACGGCGGCGCCGCGTTCCCCGACCTCGATCTCGTCATGGAAGCCAACGGCGTGCGCGTGATCCTGGTCGGCAACACGAACATCAAGAAAGGGATCACCACGACGAACTTCGCGGCGACCCCCGATGTCCCGGTCTCCAGCATCACGGTGAACCTGCCGGTCGGGCCGCACTCGGCGCTGGCGGCCAACGGCAACCTCTGCACGAGCAAGCTCGTGATGCCGCCCACGATCACCGCCCAGAACGGAGCCACGGTCAAGCAGAACACGACGATCGCGGTCAAGAACTGCCCGGTGCGCATCGTCGGGCACAGGACCGCCGGCAACACCGCCTACATGACCGTCCAGACCTACGCACCCGGACGGATCAGCGGCTCGGGGAGCGGCCTGGCGACGGTGTATCGCTATCTCGGCAGCGCTGAGAAGTCGGCTTCGCTGAGCGTGCCGCTCTCGAGCGCCGGACGCGGCAGGCACCGCCCGTTCAAGGTCAAGGTGCGCGTCGGATTCGTGCCCAAGAAGAAGGGCCAGCCGACGTCAGTCGCCTACGCGATCGTGACCTTCAGGTAGACGGCGCGGTGTGAAGAATCCGGGGGCTGCCTGCCTGCAGCCCCCGGATATGCCGTAAATTGACAGTATGGGCTCTACGGGTACGGACACCTCAGGGCCGCCGCGGGACAGCGATCCAGGGCCGGAGGGCGCCGAGCGGATCGGCGGCGAGGCTCTGTCGCGGGCCGCCCTCGAGCTTTCGCCCGAGCGCGCCGACCCGCTGCTGGCGGGCGTGCGGCGCCTGACGCTGCTCGCCGACAGCGCCGGGGACGGCGAGGCGATCTTCAGGGGGCTGGCCCGCGAGCTGCTGCTTGCGCCGGGCGCCGAGGAGGTGCACGTCCACCACCTCGCCTCACCGCCCGCCGAGGAGGAGCTGGTCGTCGTGTACCTGTTCGAGGGCGACGGACGTCTCAGCTATCTGGCGCCCCGCTCCGAGCGTCCGCCCGGCGTCGGCTGGGTCGCCGGCGCCGCTCGCAGCGTCCTCGCCGCCGACCCGCGCGAGCTGGCCGCGTCCGTCCCCCGGATCGCGGCGAGGAGCGAGGCGGGCTGCGCGCTGCTGCTGCCGCTCGCAGTGCGGGGCGAGGTCGAGGCGGTCGTTATGTGCGTGCGCCGGCGCGCCGAGGCGTTCGAGCCACGCTCGATCGAGCATGCCGCGACGCTGGTCGAGCAGGCGGCGACGGCGCTCGCGCTCGTGCGTGCGCGCGCCGAGGCGGGCACCGACCCGGTCACCGGCTGCATGAACCACCGCGCGATGCGCCGGCGCCTGCAGGAGGAGATCGGCCGCGCGATGCGCACCGGCACACCGCTCTCGTGCCTGTTGATCGACCTCGACAACTTCAAGCTCGTCAACGACCGCCACGGCCACCAGGCCGGCGACCACGTGCTGCGCGAAGTCGGCCAGGCGCTCGTGGGCGAGTTCCGCGCGTTCGATCGCGTCGCCCGCTACGGCGGCGACGAGTTCGTCGTGATCCTGCCCAACGCCGATCTCGAGAGCGCCGCCACCGCGGCGTCCCGCGCGCTTGCGCGCCTGCTGGCCCTGCCCGGGAGCGAGGCCAACCCCGGCGTCGGCGCGTCGATCGGGGTCGCCCAGTGGCAGGCGCCGATGGGCGCCGACGCGCTGCTGCAGGCCTGCGACTCGGCCCTGCTGCGCTCCAAGCGCCAGGGCAAGGGGCGCGTAACGCGCGCCTCGGCGCGCGCGCGCTGACTCAGCGCGTGTGTCTCGGCGAGCCGTGCCGAGCCGCGGCGCAGGCGCTTCGGGGTGGTCGCCGGGCGCGGCCGTTCTGCGAGACTGAGAAGCGGTCCTGCAAACACCGAGGAGGCACATGTCGGAGAACAGCTTTGGCGCCGCGTCGACGCTCGCGGTCGGTGCGCACGAGTACGAGATCTTCCGCCTGGATGCGCTCGCGCAGCGCTTCGACGTGGCCAGGCTGCCGTTCTCGCTGAAGGTGCTGCTCGAGAACCTGCTTCGCACCGAGGGCAACGGCTCGGTCGGCGCGGCCGACGTCGAGGCGCTCGCCGGCTGGGACGCCGAGGCGCAGCCGAGCGCCGAGATCGCCTTCACGCCTGCGCGCGTGCTGATGCAGGACTTCACAGGGGTGCCCGCCGTCGTGGACCTGGCGGCGATGCGCGACGCGATGGCCGCGATGGGTCCTCTCCGAGCGGAGCGACCGGTCGGCGCTGAAAGCGCCGCGGCCAGGATCAATCCGCTGGTCCCCGCCGAGCTCGTGATCGACCACTCCGTCCAGGTCGACGCGTTCGGCACCCGCGACGCGTTCAGGCTCAACGCCGAGCGCGAGTTCGAGCGCAACCGGGAGCGCTATGCGTTCCTGCGCTGGGGGCAGGGGGCGTTCGAGCGCTTCTCGGTCGTGCCGCCGGACACCGGGATCGTCCATCAGGTCAACCTCGAGTACCTCGCGCGCGTCGTGTTCGCCGATCCATCGCTCGAAGGGGGGCGGGCCTACCCCGACACGCTCGTCGGCACCGACTCGCACACGACCATGGTCAATGGCCTCGGGGTGCTCGGCTGGGGTGTCGGCGGGATCGAGGCGGAGGCCGCGATGCTCGGCCAGCCGCTGTCGATGCTGATTCCCCAGGTGCTCGGCTTCAGGCTGCACGGCCGGCTGCCCGAGGGCGCGACCGCGACCGACCTCGTGCTCACCGTCACCCAGATGCTGCGCGAGCGCGGGGTCGTGGGGATGTTCGTCGAGTTCTACGGCGCCGGCCTCACCGGCCTGCCGATCGCCGACCGCGCGACGATCGGCAACATGTCCCCCGAGTTCGGCTCCACCTGCGCGGTCTTTCCGATCGACGCAGAGACGCTCCGCTATCTAGAGCTCACCGGCCGCCCCGGCGAGCAGATCGCGCTCGTCGAGGCCTATGCCCGCGAGCAGGGCCTGTGGCACGACGAGCACTCCGTCGAGCCGACCTTCTCGGACACCATCGAGCTCGACCTGGGCGTGGTCGAGCCGAGCCTCGCCGGGCCCAAGCGCCCGCAGGACCGCGTCCCGCTGGCCCGCGCGCGGGATTCCTTCCGCGAGTCGCTGACCGGCTACGTCCAGAGCTACGACTGGCGCGACGAGGCCTCGGCCGAGAGCTTCCCCTCCAGCGATCCTCCCGCCGACGGCAGCGACAGGCCCAAGCCGGACGACGGCGGGCCGAGCTATGCCGGGGAGGGCGCCGGCGCGGCGGTGGCCCGGAGCGACGCCCCGAGCGCTGTCCGGGGCACGGCCGGAGCGGGCGCGGTCGCCGTGACGCTCGCCGACGGGACCGACATCGAGCTCGCCCATGGCGACGTCGTGATCGCCGCCATCACGAGCTGCACCAACACCTCCAACCCGTCGGTCATGATCGGCGCGGGCATTCTCGCGCGCAACGCCATCGAGCGGGGCCTGCAGCGCAAGCCGTGGGTGAAGACCTCGCTCGCGCCGGGCTCCAAGGTCGTCACCGAGTACCTCGACCGCTCCGGCCTGACCGAGCCGCTCGAGCAGCTCGGATTCAACCTCGTCGGCTACGGCTGCACGACCTGCATCGGCAACTCCGGTCCCCTGCCCGAGGAGATCTCCCGAGCGGTCGGCGAGGGCGACCTCGCCGTCGTATCCGTGCTCTCGGGCAACCGCAACTTCGAGGGGCGCATCAACCCCGACGTGAAGATGAACTACCTCGCCTCGCCTCCGCTGTGCGTCGCCTACGCGCTGGCAGGCACGATGGACATCGACATCCTCTCCGAGCCCCTGGGTCGTGATGCGCACGGCGCGGACGTCTACCTGCGCGACATCTGGCCCTCCGAGCACGAGGTCGCGCAGACGATCGAGCGGGCGGTCCAGGCGGACATGTTCCGCAAGACCTACGCCGAGGTGTTCGCCGGCGACGAGCGCTGGAACGCCCTGCAGGGCGCTGCGGGCGCCGGGACAGGCGCCGGCGGGGATGCGAGCAGCGCCGGGGCGGACGCGGGCGAGAGCGATCGCTTCGCCTGGCAGCCGGACTCGACCTACGTGCGCCGGCCGACCTACTTCGAGGACATGCCCCTCGAGCCTGCACCCGTGCAGGACGTGAGCGGCGCGCGCGTGCTCGCGCTGCTTGGCGACAGCGTCACGACCGACCACATCTCCCCCGCCGGCTCGATCAAGCGCGATGGCCCCGCCGGGCTCTACCTACAGGAGCAGGGCGTCTCGCCACGCGACTTCAACTCCTACGGCTCGCGCCGCGGCAACCATGAGGTGATGGTGCGGGGCACGTTCGCCAACATCCGCCTGCGCAACCTGCTCGGCGGTGGGCGGGATCCGCTTCCCGAAGGGGGCGTGACCAGGCATCTGCGGGCGCCGGTCGCCGGCCCGGAGGGCGGTCCGCCGGCCGCAGAGCAGATGTCGATCTACGACGCCGCCATGCGCTACGCCCAGGAAGGCGTCCCGCTGGTCGTGCTCGGCGGCAGGGAGTACGGGTCGGGCTCGTCGCGCGACTGGGCCGCCAAGGGCACCATGCTGCTGGGCGTGCGCGCGGTCATCGCCCAGAGCTTCGAGCGCATCCACCGCTCGAACCTGATCGGCATGGGCGTCCTGCCGCTCCAGTTCCCCGACGGTGAGAGCGCCCAGTCGCTCGGTCTCACCGGCGAGGAGGTCTTCGCGATCGAAGGCCTCGCCTCGGCGATGAACGGCGGCGGCGCCCCCCCGCGCGAGGTCTTCCTCAGCGCCCAGCCCGCCTCCGGTGAGCCGATCCGGTTTGCGGCGCGCGTTCGCATCGACACTCCGCGCGAGGCCGACTACTACCGGCATGGAGGTATCCTCCAGTACGTGCTCCGCGCGCTCCTCGTGCCAGGGTCGGCTGCGTCCGCTCAGACCGCATGACAGATCCGGCCGGCGAGGGCGTCGTCCCGCAGCTGCTGCTCGACCTGCTCGCCGCGCACGGGCCGTCGGGCTATGAGACGCCCGCGGCGGAGGTCTGGCTGCAGGCCGCGGGCGCGTTCGCGGAGGTGAGCACGGACGTGCTCGGCACGCCGCTGGCGCGGGTGGCGGCCACGCACGGCGCCGCCCAGCCGCCGCGACGCCTGCTCGTGATGGGCCACATCGACGAGATCGGCGTGATTGTCACCCACATCGACGACGACGGCTACCTGTGGTTCCAGCCGGTCGGCGGCTGGGACGCGCAGATCCTCGTCGGCCAGCGCGTCGCGCTGGCGACGCGCGCGGGCGAGATCAAGGGCGTCGTGGGCAAGAAGCCGATCCACCTGCTGCGCGAGGAGGATCGCAAGAAGGTGGCCGAGCTGCGCGAGCTGCACATCGACATCGGCGCCTCGAGCGGCGAGCAGGCGCGTGAGCTGGTGCGCATCGGCGACGTCGCGGTGATCGACGCCGACCCCGTCGAGCTGCTGGGCGGGCGGCTCGTCTCGCGCGCCCTGGACAACCGCATCGGCTCGTTCGTCGCGCTGCAGGCCGCGCGCCTGGTGGCCGAGGCCGGCGGCGCCGAGTGGGAGCTCGCGGCGGTCGCGGTCGCCCAGGAGGAGATCACCTTCGGCGGCTCGCGCACGAGCGCGTTCTCGCTGCGTCCCGACGCGGCGATCGTGATCGACGTGACGCACGCCACCGACGCGCCCGGGGTCGAGGTCAAGGAGCTCGGCAAGCACGAGCTCGGCTCGGGACCCGTCGTCACACGCGGCTCGACCATCCATCCGAAGCTGTTCGAGCTGCTGTTCGAGACCGCCACCGAGGAGAACATCCCGTTCACGGTCGAGGCCTCCGCGCGCGCCACAGGCACCGACGCCGACGCGGTCCACCTCAGCCGCGACGGCGTTCCCACTGCGCTCGTGTCGATCCCGCTGCGCTACATGCACTCGCCGGTCGAGCTCGTCCAGCTCGACGACGTCCACGCCGCCGCCCGCCTGATCGCCGCCGCCGCGCTGCGGCTCGACGGCGAGGCGTCGTTCACGCGCTGAGCCGTTCCAGGATTTCGCGGGCCCCTCAGGCGCCGGTTTCGCTCAGTTCGGTGAACT
>DASQGE010000123.1:0-20699 GCA_035632775.1 Solirubrobacteraceae bacterium
TTCTGTTCTTTCAGCGCGGTCGGCGTCGCCGCGGCCGGACGCGTGACTGACAGCAGCCGCCCCATACTGGGATCGCCGGCCAGCGCGCCGTAGTGCATGAGCCAGGGCTCCTGGCCAGGCGGGCTGACTGAGACGACATGCCCTTCCGAATCGTACCCGTATGTGGTCTTGAGCGGCGCGGGCGAGATCCGCGGGTCCCACTCCGCGCGCAGCCTGCCACGACTGTCGTAGGCGTATTCGGCCACGGGGGTTTCCGGCATCGTTTTGGTAGTCGGATTGTAGGCTACCAGCGACACCTTCACGAGGCGTCCCGCGTATTCGCCCCATTCGCTTTCGCGTTCGCCCGTCGCGCCAGTTTTTTCGGCGTACTTGAACGTCAGCGCCCGACACCCCTTTTTCAGTTCTTTGACTTCCAGTTCTTTTTCCGATTCGGCGCCACATGTCACCCCGGACGGCGTCGGCGCCAGCGCCTCGGTCGGCTCGACCACGACCTTGCCTTCCACTTCGACAGGCATGTATGCATAGGCTGCGGTTGTGCTTTTCAGGGGCCCTTCTGAGTGCTTCGGCAGCCACGTCGGACGACTCCACTCCTCTACGCGGTTGTTGTTGTAGTCGGTCACGTACACGCCGCCGGAGAAGCTCACCGCGACACCCTTCGGTTCGGACAGCTGTTCCGTGCCCGAGCCGGCTGAGCCGAATTTTGCGATCAGGCTCCCCGCCGCGCTGAACTCCTGCACGCGATTGTTTCCGGCGTCCGCCACATACAGGTTGCCGGTCCTCGGATCCGCAGCGATGCCACGCGGCGCATTGAATTCGCCGTTGCCGGACCCGGCTTTCCCGGTGCCGATCTGCGAGATGAATTTACCGGCGGTCGAAAGCTCCTGAACCCTGTTGTTTCCATATTCGGATACATAGAGATTCCCGCCCGAGAGCGCGATGCCCAACGGGACGTTGAACTGCCCTTCCCCGCCACCATAGCTGCCGAACTTGTTCAGATAGCTGCCATTTTCGGCGAACTCCTGGACTCGCGCGTTGACGGGGTCCACGACCCATACGTTTCCGCTCGCGTCGACGGCCACGCCCTTCGGTTCGCTCAGCTGGCCATTGCCCGAGCCGCTGATCCCAGCGCGGCAGAAGAAGATCGAGCTCGAGCAGCTCTCCCATTCCTGTTTTCCGTCGGTGACTCCCCAGCCGAACGTCATGAGGAATTTGCCTTCTTTGTCGAGCTCCACGATCCGATGGTTGCCCATGTCGCTCACATACACGTTCCCGGTGCGCTGGTTGATCGCGAGTCCGTAGGGCGATTCGAACTCGCGCAGCGGCGATCCGTAGGAGCCGTAGGCGGCGAGCAGCACTCCCGCGGGCGAGAACTTCAAGACGCGGTTGTCGTTATAGTCGGCGATCCACACGTTGCCGCTCGCGTCGATCGCCGCTCCTACGGGGTGGTTCAGCTGAGCCACTTCGGACCCGGACCCGAACTGGTTGGAATACAGGGGAACCGTGCTTTCGGTGCCTGCCGGCTGCTTGAACGTGGTCGACGTTCCCGCCTTGGCGTCGGTCATCAGGTATTCCGTAATCCCCTTGCCGGTTTCTTTTTCCTTTGCTTCGATCTTCACGTTGCCGTCGCCGAGGGGAGATTCGAATTCGCCTTTTTCATTGCGGATGAAGGTCGTATGCCCGCCCGCGGACCCGGCCAGAACCACGCTGCCGCTCGGGAGCACTGTGAGTCCCTCGTCACCGAGACTCACAGCCCATTGCGGCCCGAGCGGCCCTTCGGCGCCGACCGTGAGATTGCGTGACTCGTAAACCCGCGACACGCCGCCGGCGCCGGCCAGCGACACGTCCGTCGCGCTCAGCTTGAACTGGCCGGTGGTCGGATCGACCGCGCCCGGGCCCGCCGGAACTGGACTTCCATGGCGCACGTCGAATATGAATTCCTTCGGCGCGGCGTTACCGGCGTTGTCGGTGGCCGTGACGACAAGCCGATGCATGCCTTCCGACAGGTTTTCGGCATTGAGCGTGTATTCCCCATTAGCAGTGCATTCGCCTGACGAGCAATAGCTTCCAGGCGTCACGACTTCGTTGCCGCCGTCGATCGCGACGGCGATCGACTTCACGCCGGAACTGGGCGTCGGCTGCGTGCCGTCGACAGCTTTGACGATGAGTCTGTGGGGCGTCGCACTGATTTCAGCTCCCTGTTCGGCCATTCCGGTGAACCCGATACTGTGCGGCGGCGTCGCGTCCACTTTGATCGACTGCGTGCGTTTGCCTTCGAGCCCATGGCTTCCATTGCTGCCGCCGACGAAGTTCCATGCCTGCCATTCGGCGGGGTATTCTCCGTCGGGCATTCCGGTGTTATATGTAAAGAAGCTTGAGTAGCTCTCGTTGCACTGAACTCCGAGGCACGGCATTTGTTCTTCCTGATGCCACGACCCCACGGTTATCCGCGCCGCGCTGACGCCGATGCCGGGATCGTGCGCTTTCACTTCAAAGGCGCCCGACATCGGGCCCAGCCAGACCTGGCTGGTACCTGGCCCGTGTTCGGGCCCGAACAGGACATTGGCGCGGCCGCTGTCAATCGTGGCTTCCGATTCGTTGAAAGATGCTTCGGGCGCCTTTTCCTGCGATATGAACACGTCGGTGCTGGATAGTTTTCCCGAGAGGTATTCCGGCTGAGCCGGTTCAGTGGCTTCGATCCTGAACCAGGCGAGGTTGCCGTTGTGGCCAGCCGATGGTGAGCATTCGCTTTCGCTGGCATTAGGGCATAGTTTGACTTTACCTTCAGGGATACCTTCCGATTCGCCTTCTTTCACAGTAACGGAGTTTTCGACGCTGCCTTCTCCGCCTTGCACATTGTATAGGAGCTGCACCTTTGCTCGGCCGTGGGCGGTTTGGGCGGATGCCGTCGCGAGCAGCTTATATATCTTTGATTCACCTTGGGTATGGTATTGAATGTCTGAGTATTCGCCTGGCGCAACCGATTTGGAATTGTATTGCTCATCCCAGGTATAATATGGAAAAAAGGTAAAGTTTGCAGCCTGGTTGGCCTGAAAAACCCAATTCGCGTTGGAGCCAATGTAATTGTCCGAGACGACCGCAAGTTCAGGATCCACCTCGATCGGCCACTGATATTCCCCGTCATGCGACGCGACCGTGAGGGCGAGCAGATCGCCCCTGACGCTCGTCGACACCGGCACGGACACGCCCGTCGCGTCTGTGGCGCTCGCCGCGCGGATCAACGCGACCGTGCGCCCTCCCTCCACGATCTTCACGGACCCCGAGCCGCCTCGCGGCGGCGCCAGGCTCGCGCCCTGCGGCAACCCCACACGGAAGTACAGCTGTCCGGGACTGTCTACCGACCGCAACACCGTGTCTGCCGCAAACCCCATCGTGGTGGGCTTGACCACGGTGTCCGTATCGGTCTGGGTGTTCGCGTACAGCACGCTCGTGCGATCCACCGCGCCTTCTGAGCCCCCCAGCGGCAACCCCTGCGAGTCGGCGGGCGTCAGCGACACGCCCCTTTCAGGCAACCGCACTCCGTCGCTCAGCCGCTGCGGGATCAGCACTCCTACCGCCGGCCTCGCGGACTCGAACGCGCTTCCCACCTTGGCCAGGCTCAGGTCGACCGGCGCGAAGTGCCCCGAGGAGGTCTTGACCGCCATCGGTTCGGTCGATTCGACCACCGCGTGCTTACCGTCGGGAAGGGAGAGCTGGGCGGCGTCAGCCGACAAGTAATGAGCGATCCGTGCACCCGCGGGCAGCTGCGGCGGCCCGCCCGTCGAACGTTCGATCACGTCAGGAAAGGCTTTACGAGCAACCTCGGCCGCCAGCGCAGTCCCGAGGTGCTCGAACCTGGTACGCGACGCCACACGTACCTGCTGCGCCGCGGGACTCTCCTTGCGGATCGTCGCTTCCGCCCCCGCTTCGGCCGCCACCTGCGCAGCGCCAGCCAGGCTTTGCACGCCTGGCACGGTCAGCGAGGCCAAGCTCAGCGGGCCGCTCAAGGGCGAGCTTGCGACGTTCCCGGGCCCTCCGCCGGCTCCCAGCGCCGCGCTCGCGTCGCCTCCCGCCGCCGGCGCGCCGCTGAAGAGCGCCACACCGCCTCCCCCCGCGACACCTGCAAGGCAGCAGACAACGACCAGCCTCATCCGGACAACCGCGCCTCTGGACCCAGATCTCATCTACCAGCCCCCCCCCTGACCCAGCCTCCTGGATCCGCATCGCCGGTACACGCCCGCCCACCCGTGAGCCAAGCCCGGCGAAGGTTCGTATAAACGCTGGCAAAGATCCTAAACAGATCGGTGACCAAACGTCAACCCCAATTTGCATCAACCCCTGAAGCCATTGCTCGAGGAACGATCCACGCGCAGCGCCGAACTTCATGGCGAGCCGCTGCGATTCAGCGGTTTAGAATAAACATCTCTGGTGTCGATTAAGTCCCGCGATGCGGCCCGCTCGGCGCCACCGGGCGCCTTCCGCGACGAGGCCTCCCCGGCCGCGCCGGAGCGTCAAATCCCCATGAGACGGGCCGTTCGGCTGCGGTCCCGCCGGCTCCACCAGCCGCAGCGCTCGTCACGCCAGGTCGTAAACGCGCGGAGGCGCACAGGCCGCCTACAGCGCCTGCCGGATGACCGGCCGCTTCGCCGCCGCGACCTCGTCCAAGCGCCTGACCGGGGTCGTGTACGGCGCGTTCTGGGCCACCTCCGGCCCCTCGCTCGCGGCCTCGCGCAGGATCTGAGCGATCGCCTCGGCGAAGGCGTCGAGCGTCTCGCGGGTCTCGGTCTCGGTCGGCTCGACCATCAGCGCCTCCTCGACGAGCAGCGGGAAGTAGACGGTCGGCGGATGAAAGCCGAAGTCGAGCAACCGCTTGGCCAGGTCGAGCGTCTTGAGCTTCAGCTCCCTCTTCATGGGGCCGCCCGAGAGCACGAACTCGTGCATGCACAGCTCCCCGTAGGCGAGCGGCAGACGCTCGACGACCCCGTTCTCCCTCAGCCGCGCGAGCAGGTAGTTGGCGTTCAGCACGGCCGTCTCCGAGGCGTCCTTCAGCCCGTCCGCGCCGAGTGAGCGGATGTACGCGTACGCGCGCACGCAGCAGCCGTAGTTGCCGTGGAAGCCGCGCAGGCGCCCGATCGAGCGCGAGCCCGGACCGCCCGCGGCGCCGTAGTCGAGCTCGAACTCGGCGACGGCCGGCGCCGCGCCGTTGGCGCCCGCGTCGGTCGGGTCCGGGCGGTCGGTCCGCGAGCCCTCGCGCCTGACCACGAAGGGGACCGGCAGGAACGGGGCGATCCGCTCGCTGACCGCGATCGGCCCGGAGCCGGGGCCGCCGCCGCCGTGCGGCTGGGTGAACGACTTGTGGAGGTTGAAGTGGACGATGTCGAAGCCCATGTCCCCCGGTCGCGAGATCCCCATCACGGCGTTCAGGTTCGCGCCGTCGTAGTACAGCGTCGCGCCGACTCCGTGCACGATCTGAGCGATCTCCTCGATGTTGGCGTCGAACACGCCGAGCGTGTTCGGGTTGGTCAGCATCAAACACGCGACGTCCTCGTCGGCCTTGGCGCGCAGGTCCTCGAGGTCGATCCCGCCGGCGGCGTCGGTCGCCAGCTTGACGACCTGCAGGCCCGCCATCGTCACGGTCGCCGGATTCGTCCCGTGCGCGGTGTCGGGCGTCAGCACCTTGTGGCGCGCCTGGCCGGTGCTCTCGTGGTAGGCGCGCGTCAGCAGCACCCCGGCGAGCTCCCCGTGCGAGCCGGCCGAGGGCTGCAGCGAGACGTGCCCCAGGCCGGCGATCTCCCCCAGCGCCTCCTGCAGGCGCCACATCAGCTCGAGCGCGCCCTGCGCGCGCGCCGGGTCCTGCAGCGGGTGCAGCCGCGCGTGCCCGTGGAGCGCCGCGGCGCGCTCGTGCAGGCGCGGGTTGTGCTTCATCGTGCACGACCCCAGCGGGTAGAAGCCGGAGTCCAGGTCGAAGTTGCGCTTGGAGATGGAGACGTAGTGGCGCACGATCTCGGGCTCTGAGACCTCGGGCAGCCGCGGCGGCTCGGCGCGGCGAAAGCGCGCGGGCAGCAGCGTCTCGGAGTCCACCGCCGGGACGTCCGGCGCGGGGCACTGAAACGCGCGGCGGCCGGGCGCCCCCTTCTCGAAGATCGTGCGCGCCCGTTCCCGTTGCAGCGGTGGCTCCGTGCGCATCTGGGGTCTCATGCCAGGGCGATCTCTCGCTCCGCTGCGACAGCCGCCCCGAGCGCCTCCGCCAAGCGGTCGATGTCGGCGCGCGTGCGCTGCTCGGTGATCGCGACGAGCAGCCCGCCGCGGTCCTCTTCGCGCCCGGTCAAGGCGTGGATGTCCACGCCGGGATTGACGCCGGCGTGCGCACAGCGGGCCTTGACCGCGGCGACGTCCGCGTCGAGGCGCAGCGCGAACTCCCTGACGACCGGACGCTCGTGCAGCGCCTGAACCCCGTCGAGCGCGGCGAGCGTCTCGCGCGCGTAGTGCGTGCGCGCGAGCAGCAGCTCGCCCAGCTCGACGATCCCGTGGCGTCCCAGCCACGCCAGGTACACGACGCCGCCGAGCGCGTTCAGCGCCTGCGTGGTGCAGATGTTCGACGTGGCCTTCTCGCGCCTGATGTGCTGCTCGCGCGTCTGCAGCGTCAGCACGAACCCGCGCCGCCCGTCCACGTCCACGGTCTCGCCCGCGATCCGGCCGGGCATCCGGCGCAGGTACTCCTCGCGCGCCGCGAACAGCCCGAACGAGGGGCCGCCGAAGTCCAGGCGGTTGCCGAGCGGCTGCCCCTCGCCGACGGCGACGTCGACCCCGCACTCGCCCGGCGGCTTAAGGATGCCGAGCGTGATCGGATCGACCTGTGCGACGACGATCGGGGCGCCACCGCCCGCCGCGCCACCGCCCGCCGCGCCACCGCCGGTCACGTCCGCGCTCGCCCGATCGGTCCCGGCCGCGGCGGGCGAGTCCCGTGCTGCGCCCCTCCCGCCCGCGGCCGCCCGCTTGGCGGCGGCGCTGAGCGCTTCGGCGTCCTCGACGGCGCCGTAGAAGTTGGGCTGCGCGAAGAACGCCGCGCTCGTGTCCGCGTCGATCGCGGCAGTCCAGGCGTCCACGTCGGTGAGACCGTCCGCCAGTGGCACCTCCACGACCTCCATGCCATAGCCGTGGGCGTGCGTGCGCAGCGTCTGGATCGAGTGCGGGTGCATCCCCGCGCTGACGACGAGCCGGCGACGGCCGTTGTGCAGCTTCGCCAGGTAGCCGGCCGCGGCGACCGCGCTCGGCCCCTCGTACACGGACGCGTTGGCGACCGGCAGCGCGGTCAGCTCGCAGATCGCGGTCTGGTACTCGAACATGACCTGCAGCCCCCCCTGGGAGATCTCCGGCTGGTAGGGGGTGTACGGGGTCAGGAACTCCGAGCGCTCCATCAGCATGTCGATCAGCGCCGGCACGTAGTGGTCGTACATCCCGGCCCCCAGGAACGAGAGTTGATCCTCGGTGGAGACGTTGCGCGCCGCCAACTCGCGCAAATGCGCGTACACGTCCTGCTCGGGCAGCCCGTCCGGCAGCGCCAGCGCGCGCCGCAGCCTGACCGCCTCGGGGATCTGGCGCTCGAACAGCTCCCCCATCGAGCCGACGCCGATCGCGGCGAGCATCCGCTCGCGGTCCGACGGGGTGGTGGCGGTGTAGCGGCTCAAGCCTTGAGCCTAGCCGCCGAGGCCGGCGGAATAGGCGTCGGCGTCGAGCAGCGCGTCGCGCTCGGCGGGATCGCTGAGGGAGATCCGCACGAGCCAGCCCGCGCCGTAGGGATCCTCGTTGATCGCCTGCGGAGTGTCGGCGAGCGCGTCGTTGACCGCGACGATTTCCCCGGACAGGGGGGCGACCACGTCGGACACGGCCTTGACCGACTCGACCTCGGCGTAGGGGGCGCCCTGGGTAAGGGTCGTGCCGAGCGCGGGCGCCTCGAAGAACACGACCTCCCCGAGCGCGTCCTGCGCGTACCAGGTGATCCCGAGCGTGGCCTCCTCGGGGTCGCCCGGCTCGATGCGCGCCCAGTCGTGCTCGGGGTGGTACAGCAGCTCCTCGGGGCAGCTCTCCTGCGCCATTCATGGACCCTTTCGATAGAGCGGCTTCTCGCGCACCACGGCGGGGCGCATCTTGCCACGGACGTCGATCTGGAGGCTCGTCCCGACCGCCGAGCGCTCGGCGGGCACGTATGCCAGGCCGACTCCGACCCCGAGGCAGGGCGAGAGCGTCCCGCTCGTGACGACGCCTCCGCCGAGGATCGGGTTGCCCTGGCGCGCGATCCCCGGGCCGTCGATCGCGAACGCGACGAGCCTTTCGGCCGGCCCCGCTTCGCGCACCGCGCGGACCGCCTCCGCGCCGACGAAGCCCGTGTCCTCCTCACAGCACCAGCCGAGCCCCGCTTCGATCGGATTTCGCTCGCTCGACAGGTCGTTCCCGTACAGGTGAAAGCACGCCTCCAAGCGCAGCGTGTCGCGCGCGGCCAGGCCCGCGGGCCTGGCGCCGCGGCGCGTCAGCTCGTCCCACAGCGCGGGCGCCTCGGCGGGCGCCAGCAGCAGCTCGACGCCATCCTCGCCGGTGTAGCCGGTGCCGCACACCAGCACGTTCGCGCCCCCCAGCCGGCGCGTGGCGGCGGTCATGCGCGGCGGCAGCGGCGAGTCGGAGATCGCCTGCACGAGCTCGCGCGCGCGCGGTCCCTGGACGGCGAGCATCGCGTAGTCCTCGATGCGGTCGCGCACCTCGACCGCTTGCGAACCGCCGCCACCCTCGCCCGCGGCGATTTCGTCCGCCGCCCCATCGTCCTCGGCGAGAAGCTCGTGCGCATGCGCGCGAAACCACTCCAGGTCGCGCTCGTGGTTCGCGGCGTTGGTCACCGTCAGCCAGCGGTCGTCCTCGAGCCGGTAGCTGAACAGATCGTCGAGCACGCCCCCATCCTCGCGGCACAGGACCGCGTACTGGGCGCCGCCGATCGGCACCTTGCAGACGTCGTTCGAGAGCAGCCGCTGCAACAGCGCGCTCGCGCCCGGCCCGGCGGTTTCGATCTGGCCCATGTGCGAGACGTCGAAGATCCCACATGCCTCGCGCACCGCCATGTGCTCGGCGCGGACCCCCTCGTATTGGACCGGCATCTCCCAGCCCGCGAACTCGACGAGCTTCGCGCCCGCGCCTACATGACGATCGAACAGGACGGTGCGGCGCGGGGGGCTGGGCGACACGGCGCGCAGATTAGCGGCGCATGGCGTCTCTATTTGTTCCGGTGGGCGCATGCGCCCACCGGCGGGGCCGCGCATGCGCGGCCCCGGGCAACGCCGCATGCGGCGTTGCCTTGCCAAGATGAAGTCCGCCGGAACCTCAGCGCAAGAACGGCGGGACGTCGATGTCCTCGTCGGAGATCTCTAGCGTCGAGCGCTGGCGTGCGTCGATGCGGGGGCTGCGATCGCGACGGGAACGGGATTCGCGGCGGGCGGCGTGGCCGGGTCGGTGGTCGAAGCCCGTGCCGATCACGGTGACGCGCACGTCGTCGGTCATGCTCTCGTCGATGACCGCGCCGAAGATGATGTTCGCGTTCGGGTCCGCCGCGTTCTGGATGATCTCGGCCGCGTCGTTGACCTCGAACAGCCCGAGGTCCTTGCCGCCGGTGATGTTCAGCAGGATGCCGGTCGCGCCGTCGACGGACTCTTCCAGCAGCGGCGAGGAGATCGCGGCCCTGGCGGCGTCGGCGCAGCGGTTCTCGCCGCCCGCCACGCCGATTCCCATCAGCGCGGAGCCGGCGTCGTGCATGATCGTGCGCACGTCGGCGAAGTCCAGGTTGATGAGGCCGGGGATCGTGATCAGGTCGGTGATGCCCTGCACGCCCTGGCGCAGCACGTTGTCGGCCTCGCGGAACGCGTCGAGCATCGAGGTGCGCCGCTCGACGACCGCCAGCAGCTTCTCGTTGGGGATCACGATCAGCGTGTCCACGACCTCGCGCAGACGCTCGATTCCCTCGGCGGCCTGACGGCTGCGCTCGCTGCCCTCGAAGTCGAACGGGCGCGTGACGACGCCGACGGTTAGCGCGCCGATCTCGTTCTTGGCGATGTCGGCGATCACGGGCGCCGCGCCGGTTCCCGTGCCACCCCCCTCGCCCGCGGTGACGAACACCATGTCCGCGCCCTTCAGCGCCTCCTTGATGTCGTCGCGCGACTCCGACGCCGCGGTCAGGCCGACCTCGGGGTTCGCGCCCGCGCCGAGGCCTTTGGTCGACTCGTGCCCGATGTTCAGCTTCACGTCCGCGTCGCACATCGCCAGCGCCTGCGCGTCGGTGTTGGCGGCGATGAACTCCACGCCGCGCAGACCCGCGTCGACCATGCGACTGACCGCGTTTGTGCCGCCGCCGCCGACGCCCACGACCTTGATGACCGCCAGATAGCTTCCTGTGCCTGCCACGCCGCTGTGACTGCCGCTCTCCATGATGGTTCCCGTCCGAAGCCTTCAGTAATGGTTAAGGGTTATTTTGGCACTGTGGCCCGAGCTGCTGAATTGTGCACGTTATGCAGGGAACTTCGCCCTGTCAACGACGGGCGCCACTTCTGCAACGATCGTTGCAGATCGAGGAACTCTCGACCGCACCCCGAGAGAGGCCGAATTCGAGCTCTCTATCTCGAGTTGAGCGTTAGAGTTTCGCAAGGGGTCGCGAGCCGCTCCTGATCCGGGGAAGTCGCCGACCGCTCCCGGTCGGCCGGGCGCCGAGCGCTCCCTTTCTTGAGTTGGGCTCGACCGTCCCGCCTCACCCGCCCGGGCCGGGTGTCGGGGCGCCCCTTTCGGCGCCCCCCGAGGAGCTCGCTTCGGACGGCGCGGCGCCTGCCGCTTCAGACGACGTCGAGCTTGTGGAGCTCCCTTGCGCGGGCGTCGACCCGGTCGAGGCCGGTTCCCCGGCGGCGCTCGGTCCACCGCCTGCGCCGGAGCTGGGGGCCGAGCTCGCGCCCCCTCCGACGGCCGCGTCCAGGCCCGCCGCCAGTTCCGCGGCTGTGGTCGAATTCGCCGTGCTGGAAGCTTCGACTTCGCTCGCGCCCGCGGGGCGGGACGTGCCGGGCGCGAATCCGGCGGCCGGGCGTTCGGGCAGGCGCACGTCGACGTATGCGGCGCCCGCCGAGCTCGGGTCGGCGAGCACGCGGGCGAGCGAGGCCCACTTCGCGTGCGGCCGATCGGCGTCCCCGAAGTAGACCAGCAGACCGCCGCGCAGCACGACCGTCAGGCCCTTCGGCCCCGAGTACGCCCGCGTCACGAGCTTCGCCAACGGCGCGGGCACGGCGCCGAGCACCGTCAGCGCCTGCAACAGCGACCCGCTTCGCACGCTCCGCCCGACGGGCGGCAGCACGCCGGCTGAGGCTCCGCCGGCGCTCACGATCGGCAGCGAGCTCGAGAGGGGGCTCGCGCCGAGCACGACCCCGTCGGCCGCGACCGCCGCGCGGGCGCCTCCGGCGAGCAGCGCCGCGACCGGCGGCTGCTCGATCACTTCGATGCGCAGTTCGTGGGGGAAGCTCGCGCGGGCTCGCACCGAGCGCACGATCGGGAACGGCGCGACCGCCGCGCGCAGCGCGGCGGTCTTCACGTCGAGCGTGCTCATCCCCCGCGCGGCGCCGGCCAGCGCGGCTTCGATCGCTCCCCCATCCGATCCGGGCGTGCTCGCAAGGCCGCTCACCCGCACGTGCTCGACCGCGACCAGCGAGGAGTGGCGCAACCACAGCCAGCCGCCCCAGAGCACGGGGATCGCGGCCAGCACGGCGACGAGCGCGGCCCGCAGCCGCCGGCGCGCCCACACCCCGGCAAAGCCCGAGCGCGTCTTGCTCGCGGCGGCCCCCAACGGGCGCGGCACGCCGAACGCGGGGCGAGTCCGTCTACGTTCGCGGGTCAGGCGGCGCGGGGCGGGCGCGGCGAGCGAGCGGTCCATTCACGAGGTCTTCGACCACCTCACGCGAACCCCTTGTATCGGGGTCGGAGTGGCGCTACGATGCTCGTGCTAGCACATCGACTGATGTCGACGTGTCGGGGTCCGGGAAACCGGGCCCCTTCAGCGTTGCGGACCCCTGGCGCTAACGATCCCAGGGAAAGCTCACGTCGCCCAGCGTCTGCACCTCGGGCTCCAAGACGATGCCGAAGCGCTCGCGCACGCGGCGGCGACCTTCGGCCATCACCGCGATCACGTCGGCCGTCGTGGCGGCGCCGGTGTTCTCGACGAAGTTGGCGTGCTTGGGCGCGAGGCGGGCGCCGCCGACGGCCAGGCCGTTGCAACCCGCCTCGGACAGGAGCCGCCCGGCGGTGCGGCCCTGCGCGCGGGGGTCCTCGGGGTTCTTGAAGGTCGAGCCGAACGTCTTGATCCCCTGCGGCTGGGCCTCGTGGCGGCGGACGCGCATCTCCGCGAGCGTGGCCTTGACCTCCTCGACCTCCGCCGGGACGAGCCGCAGCGAGGCGCGCGCGACGATCTCTCCCGCGGCGAGGTCCGAGCGGCGATAGCCGAGCCCGAGCTGCTCCGGGGCGCGGCGCTCCACCCCCTCCGCCGTCACGATCTCCACCCACTCGAGCGTGCGGGCGAGCTCTCCGCCGTAGGCGTTCGCGTTCATCCGCACCGCGCCGCCCACGGTGCCGGGGATGTTGACCCCGAACTCGATCCCCGACAGGCCCGCCCGCGCGGCGCGCGCGGCGACCGCGGGCAGGCGCGCGCCGGCGCCGCAGACGATTCGTGGCGCGTCGAGCTCGATCCGCGCGAGGTCGCGGTCGAGCTTGAGCACGAGACCACGCACCCCCTCGTCGGCGACGAGCAGGTTCGAGCCCGACCCGACGACCGCCACCGGCGTGTCCGCGGCGCGCGCCCAGCCGAGCAGCTCCACGAGCTCCGCCTCGCTGCCGGCGCGCGCAAACCACTCGGCCGGACCCCCCGTCCTGACGGTCGTCAGGCGCGCGAGCGGGAAGCCGGCCTGGACGCCCGCGGGTGGCCCGGACTCCGTCATGCCTGGTCCAGCCCGGGAGAGGCCGGGTCCAGCCCGGGAGAAGTGCGCGCGGGAACATCCTGCACGGAGTCGCCCCCATCCATGACGAGGGCGTGCGCGAGCGTATCCACATCGCCCGCGCCCATCACGACGCACAGGTCCCCCTCCTCCAACAGATCGCGCAACACCGGCTCGGCGTCGGCGAACGTCGGCAGCCAGTACACCGGCCTTCCCGCCGCCGCGGACGCGGCGGCTTCGGCGATCAGCAGACCGCTCACGCCCGGATGATCCGCGGCGCGCTCCCGCGCCGGATACACGTCGAGCACCACGACGACGTCGGCGCTCGCCAGCGCGACACCGAGCTCGCGCGCGAACATCTGCGTGCGCGAGTACAAGTGGGGCTGAAACACCGCCACCAGCCGCTCGTGCGCCAGGGTGCGGGCGCCCTGAAGCGTCGCCGCGACCTCGGTCGGATGATGGGCATAGTCGTCATACACGCGCGCCCCCCGGGCTGTGCCGCCCACGAGCTGAAAGCGCCGCTCGGCGCCATGGAAGCCCGCGAGCCCCGCGACCGCGCGCGCCGCCTCGGCCCCGGCGAGCCGTGCGGCCTCCAGCGCGGCGGTCGCGTTCAGCGCGTTGTGCGCGCCGGGCACCTCCAGCGCGACCTCGTGCCCGCGCCATCGAAAGCGTGAGCTGCCGTCCACGAGCGCCGGTCCGGGCACGTCGTAGGGGACGACCTCGACCTCGACCTCGGCCGGGGCCAGCTCGAGCAGCTCGGGCCGATCCCAGATCACGATCGCTGCGCGCGCGCGCGCGAGGAACTCGCGGAACGCCTCGCGCAGCTGCGCCAGCGAGCCGAACGTCGCGTGGTGGTCCAGCTCGACGTTGGTGAGCACCGCGATCTCGACGCTCAAACGCAGCATCGAGCGGTCGGACTCGTCCGCCTCGACGACCAGCCACTCGCCCTCGCCGGTCCATTGCGCGTTGGCCTCCCCCTCCCCGACCGCGCCGCCGATCAGCCAGTCCGGGCGCAAGCCGGCCGCGCGCAGCGCGTGCACGAGCATCGAGGCGGTCGTCGTCTTGCCGTGCGTGCCCGCCACCGCGATCGTTCGCCGCAGGCCGGTCAGCTCGGCCAGCAGCTCGGCGCGCGAACGCTCGCGCAGACCGCGCGCGCGAGCCGCCGCCCGCTCGGGATTCTCCGGCGCGACGGCGCTCGAGTAGACGACCTCCACGTCATCGCCCTCAGGTACGTTCGTCGCGCAATGCTCGCCGATCTGTGCATTCAGCACGCCGTCGGCCGCGAGGCGCTCGCTGTACGGCGAGGCGCGCCGGTCGGAGCCGCTGACCTGCGCCCCCAAAGCGCCGGCCGCGCGCGCGTAGCCGCTCATCCCGGCGCCGGCTACACCGACGAAGTGCAGCCGCCGTCCGCTCCAGGGACGCTTCGCGGGGCGTGCCTGGGGACGTTCGGGGTGTTGCGGGGAAGACTCGGGTCCGTCGGAATGCTCCGGTCCGCTCATAGGCCGGCCGCCTCCAGCAGCTCGCGTGCCACATCCCTTGCGGCGTCCGGGCGCGCCAGCCCTCTGGAGGCGCGCGCCATCGCCGCCAGGCGCGGGCGGTCCGTCAGCAGCGTCGCGACCTCGCGCGCCAGACGCTTCCCGGACAGCTCGCCGTCCGGGATCACCACGGCCGCACCCGCGTCCGCCATCCAGCGCGCATTCGCGCTCTGATGGTCGGCCGCGGCCTGTGGGTAGGGGACGAGGATCGCCGGCAGGCCGTACGCGGCAAGCTCGAACACCGAGCCCCCCGCGCGCGCGACGACGAGGTCGGCGGCGGCCAGCGCCTGCGCGAACTCGTCCAGGTCGAGATACTCGCGCAGGTCGTATCCGTCCGGGAGCGCAAGCGCGGACAGCTCGGGGTGGTCGCGGCGGCCCGCGACGTGCAGCACCCGCACGGCGCTGTCGCTCGAGCGGGGGGCGGAACCATCCACCGCGAGGCTCTCCGCTGTGGGGATCTCCACCGCGGGGCGCTCCCGGTCGGGACGCTCGCTGGGAGCGCCCGCCCGGACGTCGACCCCGGCGAGCCCTTCGACGGCGGCGAGGTTGATCGAGCGCGCGCCGAGCGAACCCCCGAACACGAGCACGCACGTCTCGTCCGTGGCGATCCCGAACCGGGCCCGTGCGCTCGCCCGATCGGCGTCCGGCACGGGGATCGGCCGGCCCGTGATCCGGTAGCGCGCCCCGTCGTCGCGACCGGGGATCGGAAAGGCCAGGCACACGCGCCGCGCGCCGCGCGCGAGCAGGCGGTTGGCGAGCCCGAGCCGGCTGTCCGCCTCGCTCAGCACCAGCGGTATGCGCAGGCTCAGCGCGGCCAGGCCCACCGGCCCAGACACGTAGCCGCCGCCGCCGAGCACCGCGTCGGGACGCAGCTCCCTCAGCAGGGCCCGCGCGCGCGCCAGCGCAAGCGCGGCGCGCGCCAGCGCACGGGCCGCACGCAGCGGGTTGGTGCGGCTGAGACCTTCCACCGGGAGCCGGCGCAGCGGATAGCCCGCCTGCCCCACGAGCTGCGCCTCGGCGCGATCCCCGCCGACGAACGTGACCTGTGCGCCGTCAGCCCGCAGCGCGTCGGCCACCGCGAGCGCCGGCGCCACGTGCCCGGCGGTGCCCCCTGCGGCGATCACGATCCTCGTCGTCCTCACGGCCCCATCCTGCCGGTTTTCGCGCGCGCGCCGCTGTCCGGGAGGGCACCGCCCGCACGTGCGCGGTTCCGCCCGCGGCCACGTTCAGCAGCAGGCCCATCGAGGCGAGCATCACCACCAGGCTGCTGGAGCCGTAGGAGACGAACGGCAGCGGCACGCCCGTCAGCGGCGCGAGGCCGAGCACGGCGAACACGTTCAGCAGCGCCTGCGAGACGATCAGCGAGGTCACGCCGACCGCGATCAGCGCGCTGTGCAGGCTGCGCGCCGCCCTTGCCGTGCGCAGGCCCGCGTAGGCGATCAGCCCGTAGAGGAACAGCAGCGCGCACACGCCGAGCACCCCCAGCTCCTCGGCGATGACGGCGAGGATGAAGTCGGTGGGCGCCTCCGGCAGGTAGAAGATCTTCTGCACCGACTGGCCGGGGCCCGCTCCGAACAGGCCACCCGAGCCGATCGCGATCTGACCCTGGACGGCCTGGAAGCCGCTCTGTGAGGCGTGCGCCCACGGATCCATGAACGAGGTCAGGCGCGCTCGCGCGTACGGCCGCGCGAGCGCATACAGCACGACCACCCCGAAGGCCGCGCCGGCGACGATCGCCAGCTTGCGCATCGGGATGCCCGCGGCCACGAGCAGCGCCGCGGTCGTGAACGCGATCGTCATCGCCGTTCCGAGATCCGGCTCGGTGACGACCAGCAGGCAGGCGCCCCCGACCACCGCCAGCAGCGGCCGCGTCAGCTCGCGCAGATCGTGCACCCGCCTGGGACGCCTGGCCAGGAGCGTCGCCGCGTACAGCACGAGCGCGAGCTTGAGCAGCTCCGAGGGCTGGAACTGGAGCGAGCCCGGCCCGATCCAGCGCCGCGCCCCGTTGACGGCGACCCCCACATGGGGGATGTGCACCGCCAGCACGAGCGCCAGCGACACCGCCAGCAGCGGCGCGACCAGGCTCTGGATCCTGGCGACGCCGTCACGCGCGAGCACGTGCATCAGCACGACGCCGACCGCGCCGTAGGCGACGAACTTGACGAGGTAGGAAGTGCCGTTGGCCCCCTGCTCCAGCGCGGTCGCGGAAGTGGCGCTGTAGACCATCACCGCGCCATACGCGAGCAGGCACATGGTGGCGGTGATCAGGATGCGATGCTCGAGCGAGTGCTGCTTCGGCGCGGCTGGCATCCCATACCCACTTCGACGCGGGCGCGCCGATGCCTCCATCGCCCGCCCGCCGGCTCCCGAGCGCCCGCCGGGGCTACGCGCGCGGCCCCGCCTCGCCTCCGCCCACCAGCTCGCGGAAGCGCTCCCCACGAGCTTCGAAGTCGGCGAACTGGTCGAAGCTCGCGCACGCCGGCGACAGCAGGACCACGTCTCCCGCCTGGGCGGCCGCGGTCGCGTCGGCGAGCGCATGCTCGAGATCGCCGCACTCGCGCACGGGCGCCGCGATCCCCGCGAGCGCCGCGGCGAGCGCCGGGGCGTCTTCGCCGATCAGATACACCCCCCGGCAGCGGCGCTCCACGGGCGCGCGCAAGGCCGAGAAGTCCTGTCCCTTGCCCTGGCCGCCGAGGATCAGGTGCACGACCCTCGCGCCGCGCGCGCCCGGTCGGAGCCCCCCGGCGATCGGCGATCCGACGGCCGGCCCTCCGGCCCCCGCGAAGGCCTCGAGCGCGACGAGCGCGCTGGCGACGTTCGTCGCCTTGGAGTCGTTCACGTACAGGACTCCATCCTCGCGCGCTACCTCCTCCAGGCGATGGGACACGCCCGCGAACGTGCGCAGACCCGCGCGCACCGCGTCGGGGTCGAGCCCCCGCGCCAGGCACACGGCCGCGGCGGCCATCGCGTTCTGCACGTTGTGAGCGCCGCGCAGGCGGATCTCCTCGACACGCAGCAGCGGCTCACCCTGCCAGCTGACCACCCCCGCGCTCAGCGTCACCGACGCCGAGAGCGGCCCGCCGCGCAGGTCCGGCCGCTCGCCGAAGGTCACGCGCCGCGCGGTGCCCGGCAGCTCGACGCCGAGGTCCACAGGCGTCACGGCGACGTCCTCCGCGGACTGCCGCACAAAGATCTCCAGCTTCGCTTTGGTGTACGCGTCCAAGCCGTGATGTCTGTCGAGATGGTCCGGGGCGATGTTCAGCAGCACCGCGGCCTCGGGCGCGAACGCGAGCGTGTCCTCCAGCTGGAACGACGACGCCTCGCACACGACGGTCACGTCGCTGCCGATCTTCCCCGCGAAGCCGCTCAGCGCGGCGCCGACGTTGCCCGCGACCGCGACCGGCAGGCCGGCTTGGCGATGGATGTGCCCGATCAGCTCGACCGTCGTCGTCTTGCCGTTAGTGCCCGTCACGGCGATGACCTCGTTCTCCGACAGCCGCCACCCGAGCTCCAGCTCGCCGAGCACGGGCATGCCGCGCGCGCGCGCCGCCCCGATCACGGGCGCTTCCCCGGGCACGCCCGGGCTCTTGACGACGGCGCCCACCCGATCCAGCAGCGCGACCCCGTCCTCGCCCAGGTGCAGCTCGACTCCCGCGTCCGCCAGCGCCCCCAGGCCGTCCGGCGCGCCCCCATCGACGCCGATCACCTCCTCGCCTCTCTCGCGCAGCGCGATCGCGCCCGCAACACCCGAACGGGCCAGACCGACCACGAGATATGGACCGGCGGGCAGCGGCGGGCGGAGCTTCATCGCTCGCTCTTGCGTGCCCTGCAAGTCAGCTGCGCGATGAGACCGGCGACACGCGCCTCGATGCGGATGACCGCGCTTAATTGTCTCCCCCCAAAAGCCCGCCCCATGTCACGCTTTCACTTAACGGATGCTCTGGTGATAGATGGTGAAACCGATCGCGCAGAAGATCGCCGCGACGATCCAGAAGCGCAGGATGATCTTCGTCTCCGACCAGCCCTTCAGCTCGAAGTGATGGTGAATCGGGGCCATCAAGAAGACGCGCCTGCGGGTGGCCTGGAAGGAGAAGACCTGGATCGCGACCGACAGCGCCTCCATCACGAAGATCCCGCCGAGCAGGATCAGCAGCACCTCCGTGTGCGTCATCACCGCGAGCCCGGCGATCGCGCCGCCCAGGCCCAGCGAGCCGGTGTCGCCCATGAAGATCGTCGCCGGGAACGCGTTGAACCAGAGAAAGCCGATGCACGCCCCGACGAGGCAGCCGGCCAGCATCGCCAGGTCGAAGTCTTCTGTGACGAACGCGATCGCGATGTACGAGAGCAGCACGATCGCCGCGCACCCCGCCGCAAGGCCGTCGAGGCCGTCCGTGAGGTTGACCGCGCTCGTCGTGCCGGCGAGCACCAGGTAGATGAGCACGGGATAGAACGGGCCGAGGTCGATCGTGTAGTCGACCACGCGCAACCGCAGCTCGCCCGCGATATGCGCCTCGTGGCTTGCGACGTACCACAGGCCGAGCGAGATCGCGATCGTGACCGCGAGCTTCGTGCGCGCGCGCAGGCCTAGCGAGCGGCGCTTGACGAGCTTCGTGTAGTCGTCGGCGAAGCCGAGCAGCGCGCACGCGATCGCCGCGCCGAACACCCCGATCGAGCGCCAGTCGTAGTCGGTCAGGATCAAGAACGGGATCGACACGGCCAGGAACACGATGACGCCGCCCATCGTCGGCGTGCCCGCCTTCAGGTGATGCCCCTCGGGGCCGTCCTCGCGGATCTGCTGGCCGAACTCGCGACGGCGCAGGAACTCGATGAACTTGGGGCTCAAGAAGATGCAGATGAGCAGCGCGGCGGTGCCCCCGATCAGGATGCGACCCATTCAGCGCCCGCCCGCCCGCGCGCGCGCCGGGGCTCGGGCCAGCGCCTGCCCGACGCGCTCCAGGCCGACGCCGCGCGAGCCCTTGACGAGCACCGTGTCGCCGGGGGCCAGCAACCCCGCGAGCAGCTCCGCCGCGGCGTCCGCGTCGGGCGCCGAGGAGACCTCGCCCGCGAATGCGCCCGCCATCTGCGCCGCCAGCGGGCCCACCGTGACGAGCACGTCGACCCCCCGCGCCGCCGCATACGCGCCGATCTCGCGGTGAAAGTCGCGCTCGCCCGGCCCCAGCTCGAGCATGTCGCCGAGCACCGCCACGCGCCGCCCGGAAGCGGTCCGGGCCAGATCGTCGATCGCCGCGCGCATGGACATCGGGTTGGCGTTGTAGCAGTCGTCGATCAGCACGATCCCCCCGGGCAGTCCCACCCGCTCGCCCCGCAGGGCCGAGAACCGCACGTTAACCTCGCCGCCGGGCGTAATCCCGAGCGCACGCGCGGCCGCGACGGCCGCCAGCAGGTTGCTCAGGTTGTGAGCCTGCTCGAACGACGGCCTCAGCACGATCTCCGCGCCGGCCAGCCGGTCCTCGATCACGACGCGTGTCCGCTCGTCGCGCCCGACGAGCTCGATGTCGCCGCCCGGGCCGAACGCCACCGTCAGGACCTCCTCCCGGCGGTGCGCGTCGAGCAGCCGCTCCCCCGCCGGCACGACCGCCCTCGCCCCCGGCCCAAGCCCCGCGATCAGCTCCGCCTTGGCCGCCGCGACCGCCTCCACCGAGCCCAGCAGCTCCAGGTGGACGGGGCCCACGTTGACGATCACGCCGACGTCCGGCTCGGCGATCTCGGTCAGCCGCGCTATCTGGCCCGGCCCGCGCATCGCCATCTCCAGCACCAGCGCCTCGGTTCCCGCTCCAGCCGCGAGGATCGCCAGGGGCAGGCCGATCTCGGTGTTGAAGTTCGCGGGGCTCGACACCGTGCGCAGATGGTCTTGGAGCAGCGCCCCGAGGATGTCCTTGGTCGAGGTCTTGCCGGTCGAGCCCGTGATCGCCACCACGCGCGCGCCGCCCGAGCGCAGCTCGCCGAGCCAGGCGCGCGCCAGCGACTGCAACCCCGCAAGCGGGTCCGGATGCGCGAGGATCGCCCCACCGATCGCAGATCGGCCCACGCCGGGCGTGGCCGGCTCGGAGGCCGCGGCCGCCGCACGCGCGTGCTCGGGCGCGACCAGCACCCCCCACGCCCCCGCCGCCAGCGCCTGCGCCGCGTACTCGCCGCCGTCCGTGCGCTC
>DASQGE010000124.1:0-16099 GCA_035632775.1 Solirubrobacteraceae bacterium
CACGCCGCAGGTGCTCGCGTGAGCGCCGGCACGCGCCAGGAGCGGATCATCGAGATCGTCGGCGCCGCCCCCGCCACAGCCCCCGGGCTGGCGCTCACCACCGACAGCTTCGTGGTGAAGCCGATCCGCTTTCCCGGTGGCTCGCTCGGCGAGCTCGCGGTCAACGGAACCGTCAACGACCTCGCCGTCTCCGGCGCCCGCCCACTGGCGCTGACGCTCTCGCTGGTGCTCGAGGAGGGACTCTCCGCGCGGGAGCTGCAAGACCAGGTCGAGGCGATCGCCCGCGCGGCCGAGCGCGCGGACGTGCAGATCGTCGCGGGCGACACCAAGGTCGTCGAACGGGGGCACGCCGAGAAGATGTACGCATGCACCACCGGGCTCGGCGCGCTCGACCCGCGCGCCCGGCTGTCGCCGAGAGCGCTCACGCCGGGCGACCGCGTGCTCGTGTCCGGACCGATCGGCGAGCACGGCATGGCTGTGATGCTCGCGCGCGACGAGTTCGAGCTGGACGCGGACATCTCCTCCGACACCCGCTCGCTGTGGCCCGCGGCCGACGCGCTGCTGGGAGCGGCCGGCGCCGCGCTGCGCTGCATGCGCGACGCGACCCGCGGCGGCGTCGCCTCGGCGCTGAACGAGCTGGCGCGCGCCTCCGGGGTCTGTGCCCTCGTGCGCGAGTCCGACGTGCCGGTCGCGCCGGCGGTCGCCGCGGCCGCGGAGCTGCTCGGGATCGATCCGATGTACGTCGCCAACGAGGGCCGCCTGCTCGCGTTCGTCGCCCCCGAGGCCGCCGCCGGCGCGCTCGAGGCTCTGCGCGCGGTCCCCGGCTGCGAGCAGGCGGTCGAGATCGGCGAGATCCTGGTCGAGCCCGCCGGGATGGTGCTCGTCGACACGGCCTTCGGCGGGCGCCGCGTGATGGATCTGCTCGCCGGCGACCCCCTGCCGCGGATCTGCTGATGCGCACCGGTCGCGACTGTGCGAGGGGCGAACCGGGCGGGCGGGCCCGCGCGGGAGGGGTGCGCTGATGCACGAGTTGGCCGGCGCGGCGGTGAAGCGCTGATGCACGAGCACGCCCTCGCCCGGTCGATCCTTGACGCCGCCATCCGCCACTCGGGCGGTCATCGGGTGGCGCAGATCGACGTCGCCGTCGGGGCGTTGCGCCAGGTCGTGCCGGACTCGCTGGCGTTTCACTTCGAGATCCTCGCGCGCGAGACCCCCTGCGCGGGGGCGCGCCTTGAGCAGCACCTGCGCCCGGCGCGGCTGCGCTGCGCGTGCGGCGAGGAGTGGGAGCTCGCGGAGCCCTCGTTTCGCTGTCCGCGCTGCGACGGCGCACAGGTCAGGGTCACGGACGGCGAGCAGCTGCTCGTCGAGAGCATCGAGATCGAGGAGGCCCCGTGCATCGCACCAAGGTGAGGGTCGCCGAGGACGTGCTCGACGCGAACGCGACGATCGCGCGCGCCAACCGCGCCGACTTCGACCGGGCCGGCGTGCGCGTCGTGAACCTGATGGGCGCCCCCGGCGCGGGCAAGACCGCGCTCTTGGAGCGCGCGCTCGCGGGCGGGCTCTCGGACGAGCGCGGGAGCGTGCAGGTGGGCGTGCTCGAGGGCGATGTCCAGGGCTCGCTCGACGCGGAGCGACTGTCGCTGCTGCACGTGCCGGTCACCCAGCTCAACACCGACCCCGGCTTCGGCGGCGAGTGCCACCTCGACGCCAACATGGTCCGCTCGGCGCTGCCGGCGCTGCCCCTGGAGGAGCTCGAGCTGCTGGTGATCGAGAACGTCGGCAACCTCGTCTGTCCCGCCGAGTTCCGCGTCGGCGAGGACGTGCGCGCGATGGTCTGCTCGGTGACCGAGGGCGAGGACAAGCCGCTGAAGTACCCGCTGATGTTCCGGACCTGCGACCTGGTGCTCATCAACAAGATCGACCTCCTGCCTCACCTCGACTTCTCGCTGGAGGTCCTGCTCGGGAATCTCGACCGGGTCCACCCGGGCGTGCCCTACGTGCTGGTCAGCGCGCGCACCGGCGAGGGGGTCGGCGCGTTCGCGGACTGGCTCGCTGCGCGCGCGCACGAGCGCGCACCGACATGAGCGTCGCCGTCCGCGCCCGTGTGCGCGCGCAGGTTGAGGGCGTCGTGCAGGGGGTCGGGTTTCGCCCGTTCGTCTATCGGCTCGCGCGCGAGCACGCGCTCGGCGGCTGGGTGCGCAACGACAGTCAAGGCGTCCTGCTCGAGGTCGAGGGCGAGACCGCCGCCGTGGAGCGCTTCCTGGCGCGTCTTTCCGTCGAGGCGCCGCCGCTCGCGGCGATCGCGCGCGTGAGCGCCCGGACACTCGGGCCGACCGGCGAGCAGGAGTTCTCGATCCTGCGCAGCGCCGCCGGAGGCACCGCGGCCGAGGTGTCCGTCGGCCCCGACGCCGCCCCCTGTGAGGAGTGCCTGCGCGAGCTGTTCGATCCGCGCGACCGCCGCCACCGCTACCCGTTCGTCAACTGCACCGACTGCGGCCCCCGCTTCACGATCCTGCGCGACGTCCCCTACGACCGCCCGCAGACGACGATGGCGGGCTTTGCGATGTGCGCCGAGTGCCGCGCCGAGTACGAGGACCCCGCGAGCCGGCGCTTTCACGCGCAGCCGAACGCCTGCCCGACGTGCGGGCCTTCGCTGCGTCTGCTCGGCGCCGGCGGAACGACGCAGGCCAGCGGGACGGCGCGGGCCGTAGAGACGACACGAGCCGGCGGGACACAGGCCGGCGAGGACGCGATCGCCACCGGCGAGGACGCGACCGCCACCGGCGAGAGCGCGCTGGCGGCGGCCGTCGAGGCGCTCTCGGCCGGGCGGATCGTCGCGCTCAAGGGCGCCGGCGGCTACCACCTGGCGTGCCGCGCCGACGACGAGGGCGCCGTGCGGGAGCTGCGCCGGCGCAAGCGCCGCGCGGAGAAGCCCCTCGCGCTGATGGCGGCCGATCTCGACGCGGCGCTCGAGCTCGTCCAGCTGAGCGATTCAGAGCGGCGGCTGCTGAGCGCCCCGGAGCGCCCGATCGTGATCGCCCGCCGCCGCGAGCAGGCCCCGGTCGCCGCGGCGGTCGCCCCCGGATACGCCGACCTCGGAGTGATGCTGCCCTCGACGCCGCTTCACCACCTGCTGCTCGCGGACGTCGGTACGACGCTCGTGATGAGCAGCGGCAACGTCTCCGAGGAGCCGATCGCATACCGCGACGAGGACGCCGCCCAGCGCCTGGACGGGATCGCCGATCTGGTGCTCGCGCACGACCGTCCGATCCACGTGCGCGCCGACGACTCGGTCGTGCGCGCGCTGCACCCCGCCGCCGCGAGTCATCCGCTGCTGCTGCGGCGCTCTCGCGGACGCGTGCCCGCCGCGATCGAGCTCCCGCTGCAAGCCCCCCCGCTGCTCGCCTGCGGCGCGGAGCTGGGCAGCACCTTCTGCGTGGCCCGCGGGCGGCGGGCATGGGTGGGGCAGCACATCGGCGACCTGCGCAACTGGGAGACCCTGCAGGCGTTCCGCGAGGGCATCGCCCACTTCCAGCGGCTGTTCGACGTGCGACCGGCGATCGTGGCCCACGACCTGCACCCCGACTACCTGTCGAGCGCCTACGCCCTCCAGCGTGATGATGCCGAGCCGCTCGCGGTGCAGCACCATCACGCGCACTTCGCCGCCTGCCTGGCCGAGCACGGGCTGACGGGCCCGGCGGTCGGGGCGATCTACGACGGGTCGGGGCTGGGCGCGGACGGCACGATCTGGGGTGGCGAGCTGCTGGCCGGCGATCTCGCCCGCGTCACGCGCGTGGGGTCGCTGCACCCGGTCGCGCTTCCGGGCGGCGACGCGGCCGTGCGCGAGCCGTGGCGGATGGCCTGCGCGTGGATGCTCGCGGCGTCTGACGACGAGGCGTCGGCGTCCACGCTCGGTGCAGGCCTCCCCGCGCCGCCGCCGCCCGCGACGATCGCCGGCCGCATCGACGAGCGACGCTGGCGGCAGGTCGCCGAGCTGGCCCGCACGGGAACGGCGGCGCCGACGACGACGAGCGCCGGGCGCCTGTTCGACGCCGTCGCCGCGCTGTGCGGCATCCGGCTTGCCGTCCACGACGAGGGCCGCGCCGCGATCGAGCTGGAAGCGGCCGCCGCGCTTGACGAGCCGGGCGCCTACCCGCTGCCGGTCCTCGCGGGCGAGCCGCTGCGGATGGACGCGCGCGAGACGATCCGCGCGATCCTCGCCGACCTCGGCGGCGGCGTGCCCGCGGCGATCGTGAGCGCGCGCTTTCACAACGGCCTGGCCGACGCGACCGCCGGCGCTCTGACGCTGCTGGCCGATCGGCTCGGGCTGGAGAGCGCCGTCCTCTCCGGGGGGGTCTTCCAGAACCGCCTGCTGCTGGAGCGCACCGCCACCGCGCTGCGCCGGGCGGGGCTGCGCGTGCTGATCCCCCGCAGGCTGCCGCCCAACGACGGCGCGATCGCCTACGGCCAGGCGGCGGTCGCGGCCGCGCTGCTTTCAGACCCGAGCGCCCGCGCCTCGCCGAGCACGGCCTCCGCGAGCGGCGCCACGGCAGCGGCGACGGCCCGCGAGAGACCCGCGCCCGCGTCGAAGCCGGCGCCCTCCAGGCCGTAGAGGACGACCCGGCGCGGCAGCCGCCCGAGCGAGCGAGCGAGCTCGATCGCCTCGCCGACCCCGACGGCGTGCGTCGAGGAGGAGCCGCGCAGCCGCGCGGGCAGGGGCTTGCGGCTCGCGTCGACGCGGTGGATCATCCCGGGAGCGGCGCCGGAGCGCACCGCGTCGACGAGCACGACGGCGTCCGCGCCTTCCCAGACGTCGAGCAGCGCCAGCGTCTCGCCCTCGAGCTCGCGCACCTCGATCTCCGGCGCGGCTGCGCCGGCGCGGTCTTTCCGGGCCTCCTCGAACTCCGAGACCTCCCCTCCCCGGGCCTCCCCCTCCCGGGCCTCCTGAAGACGCGCGCGCAGGCGCCGGGCGACCTCCACCCCGGCTGCGTCGTCGCCGCGCAGGGCGTTGCCGACCCCGATCACGAGCACTCGCGGCGCCGGCGGCGCGCCCCGGCGCGCCCCCTCAGCCACGGTCGACGGTGAGCGTCAGGAAGTGGGTCGCACAGGAGATGCAGGGGTCGTGGTTGCGAATCGCCTGCTCGCAGCGCAGCGCGAGCCGGTCGTCGGGCAGGTCGAGGTTGGCTTCGACGACGGCGCGCAGGTCCTGCTCGATCGCGAGCTGGTTCTGGGAGGTGGGCGGAACGATGCGCGCGTCGAGGATCGTGCCCTGCTCGTCGATCTCGTAGCGGTGGTAGAGCAGGCCGCGGGGAGCCTCGGTGGCGCCGTGACCGACCGCGCGACGCGGGCGCACCTCGACGGCGGGCGCGTCGGGAGGCTCGTAGGACTCGATCAGCGCGAGCGCTTCGTCGCACGCCTGCACGAGCTCGACCGCGCGCACGAGGATGCTGCGAAACGGGTTGCGGCACACGGCCCCGAGACCGGCCTCGCGCGCGGCGGCCGCGGCGAGGGGGCGAAGCGCGTGCGAGCAGAGCGCGTAGCGGGCGAGCGGGCCGGTCAGGTAGACGTCGCGCTCGCGGATGCGCGCGCGCAGGGCGTTGGAGTGCTCGACCTGCTCCTCGACGACGTGCTCGTCGAACTCGGCCGGCGCGATGTCGATCCCCCCGTCGGAGACGATCCGCCCGCGGTCGATCGGATATGCGCCGGGATCGGGGTCTGAGAGCGCGAGCAGCTCGAGCTCGCGCTGGATCTCGGGGAACGGCAGCGCCGTCGCCCAGCGGACGGTCTCAAGGGCGATCTGGAGCGCGCGCTGGAGCGGGTCCCGAAGGGTGCCCAGCTGGGCCTTGGTGGGAGCGCGGTAGAAGCCGCCGACGCGCACGTTGATCGGATGGATCTCGCGCCCGCCGACGAGCGCCATGACGGCGTTGCCCGCCTTCTTCATCTGAAGGCCCTGCTCGACGATCTCGCGGTGGTCGCGCGCCATCTCCACCGCGCCCGGGTAGCCCAGGAAGTCGGGGGCGTGCAGCATGTAGACGTGCAGGCTGTGGCTCTCGATCCACTCGCCGCAGTAGATCAGCCGCCGCAGGTCGCGGATCGGGCCCTCGTCGATCCGCACTCCGCAGGCGTCCTCCATCGCCCGCACCGCGCTCATCTGGTAGGCGACGGGGCAGATTCCGCAGATGCGCGCCGTGATGTCCGGGGCCTCGGTGAACGCGCGACCGCGCAGCAGCGCCTCGAAGAAGCGCGGCGGCTCGTAGATGCGCAGCTTCACGTCGGCCACCTCGCGGCCGTCGAGCTTCACGTACATCGCCCCCTCGCCCTCGACGCGGGCGAGGTAGTCGGTGCGGATCGTGCGCGTGCGGTCAAGCTCGCTCATGCCTCGCCGGCCTCCCGCGCGCCGTGGGCCTCGCCGGCCTCCTGAAACGCCGGAGCCGCGGCGTTGAACGTCCGGTACACCCGAACCAGGTCGATCTCCTCGGCCCCGAGCCGGGCCATCTGCGCGCTCAGCGCGGGGGTGTTGGGGGCCTCCATCGGCCCGTAGCAGCCGTAGCAGCCGCGGTCGTAGGCGGGGCAGATCGCGCCGCAGCCGGCGTGGGTGACGGGGCCGAGGCAGGGCGTGCCGTGCGCGACCATCACGCACACGGTCCCGCGGCGCTTGCACTCGACGCACACGCTGTGCGCGCGCACGCGCGGGCGGCGCCCGGCCAGGTGCGCGGCGATCACCTCCAGCAGCTGGCGCTTGTCGATCGGGCAGCCGTTCAGCTCGAAGTCGACCGGCACGTGCGCGGAGATCGGCGTGGAGGTCGCAAGCGTCGAGATGTAGTCGGGCGAGGCGTACACGACCGAGGTGAAGTCCGCGACCTCGGCGAAGTTGCGCAGCGCCTGGATGCCGCCGGCGTTGGCGCACGCCCCGATCGTGATCAGCGCGCGCGAGCGCGCGCGGACCTCGCGGATGCGCTCGGCGTCGTGCGCGGTGGTGATCGAGCCCTCCACGATCGATATGTCGTAGGGCCCGGCCACCGACGCGCTCGAGGCCTCGAGGAAGTGGGCGATCTCGAGACGGTCGGCGAGCGCGAGCAGCTCGTCCTCGCAGTCGAGCAGGCTCAGCTGGCAGCCGTCGCAGGAGGCGAACTTCCACACCGCGAGCGTCTGCTTGCGCGCGACGCCCGTCACGGCCGCCACCGCGCCCGCCGGCCCGCCGCCGCTGAGGACCCGCGTCCCGTCCATCACAGCTCCCTGATCGCCAGCCAGCGCTCGAGCTCGCTCCAGCGGTAGACGGGCCCGTCGCGGCAGATCAGCGTCGGGCCGAGCTGGCAGTGTCCGCAGAGACCGATCCCACACTGCATGTTGCGCTCCATCGACGCGTATACGCGCTCGGCCCCGATCCCGCGCTGCGCCAGCGCGGCGACGGCGAAGCGCATCATCACCTCGGGCCCGCACAGCAGCGCGACCGTGCCTTCCGGGTCGAGCTCGGCGCGGCGCACGAGCCGCGGGACGACGCCGACGTGGCCGACCCACTCCGGTCCGGCGCTGTCGACGGTCAGCTCGACCTCGAGCCCGCGCGCGGACCACTGCTCGAGCTCCTGCGGGTAGAGCAGCTGCTCGGGCGAGCGACTGCCGTAGAGCAGCGTCAGGCGCCCGTAGCGGGCGCGATCGGCCAGCAGCGCGAGGATCGCGGGCCGCAGCGGCGGCAGGCCGATGCCGCCGGCGAGCACGAGCACGTCGGCGCCGGCGAGATCCTCGAGCGGCCAGGGACGGCCGAACGGCCCGCGCACCTGCAGCATCTGGCCCGGCTCGACCGCGCAGATCGCCCTGGTGGCGGGCCCGACGGCGCGGACGGTATGCGCCAGTCGGCCGTCGCCGGGATCGCCGCTGATCGAGATCGGCACCTCGCCCGAGCCGAACGCCGAGAGCATCGCGAACTGTCCGGGGGCGAACCGCGAGCGCTCCCCGGAGGGCGCCTGCAGCTCGAGCGTCCAGGTGTCGGCGGTGTCCCGGCGCTTGGCGGCGAGCGTGAACTGCTCCGGAACCATCGGGCCCGCGACGATCTCAGGCGACATGAGCGCCGCCGTAGACGTCGAGCAGCTGCAGCCGCGTCGCCTGCAGGCGCTCGACCATACTGGCCGCGAAGCGCCGCATCAGCTCGTAGCCGAGCTCGTGGTCGGAGTCGCACTTGCCGCGCAGGCAGGCCCCGTCGAACGCGATCACATGGGTTGCGTGCGCGGCGCGGCCGTCGAACTGCCAGCGGTAGGGCGCGAACAGCCACGACCAGCCGACGACTTCGCCCTGGCCGAGCGTCTCCAGGACACGCCTGCCGTGGCCGGGTATGTCCACCTCCAGGGCGATCGACCCCTCGCGGATCAGGTAGAAGCGGTCGGCGGCGTGGCCCTCGCGAAACAGGTACGAGCCCGCCTCGAAGCGCTCGTTGATTCCGCATCCGGCGATCAGCTCCAGGTGCGCGGCCGGCAGGCCCGCGAACACGGGCGAGTGGGCGATCAGCTCATCGAGCGTCTGCACCGTTCACCGTCCCGCCGCCGCCGCGCCGCCTGCGCCCACTTCGCCCGCCGCCCCGCCCGCGCCCGCTCCGTCCGTTGGCCCGCTCGCGCCCGCCGCCCCACTCTCGCTCGCGCGGATCGCTTGGACCTCTTCGGTGATGTCGATGCCGACGGGGCACCAGGTGATGCAGCGCCCGCAGCCGACGCAGCCGGAGCTGCCGAACTGGTCGATCCAGGTCGCGAGCTTGTGGGTCATCCACTGGCGGTAGCGCGAGCGCGTCGAGGCGCGGACCGGGCCGGCGTGGATTTGGGAGTAGTCCACGGTGAAGCACGAGTCCCAGCGCTGACGACGCTCGACGTGTTCTCCCGAGAGGTCCGTGACGTCCTCGACGGTCGTGCAGAAGCAGGTGGGACAGACCATCGTGCAGTTACCGCACGACAGGCAGCGTTCGGCCACGTCGTCCCAGCGGGGGTGCTCGTAGTTGCGGTAGAGCAGATCCCGGATGTCGGTGACGTCCAGCTCGCGACCCATCTGCGCGGCCGCGCGCGCGTGCGCCGCGCTCGCCGCGTCTCGCTCGGGATCGCCCGCCGGGGCGTGCTCGACCTCGTCGATCACCTCGGCGCCGCGCTCGCTGCCGATCTCGGCGAGGAAGTAGTGGCGTTGCGGGTCCTCCAGGACCTCGGTGAGCGCGATGTCGAAACCCCCCTCGGCGGTCGGTCCGGTGCCCATCGACACGCAGAAGCAGGTGCCCCCGGCCTGCGCGCACTGGACGGCGACGACGAACACGTCCGCTGCCCGCGCGCGGGCGGCCGGGTCCGGACGGGCGCCGCCGAGCAGGACCCGGTCGAGGATGCCCATCGCGTGCAGCTCGCACGAGCGCGCCCCCAGGAACGCGTACCGCGGCGCCCGCGGCGCCTGCTGGCGCAGGTCGGCAAGCCCGCCGTGCGCGTCGCGCCGCGCGCTCCACAGCAGCTGCTCGGGCGGCAGCTGGTAGCGCTTCCAGGAGTGCGGACCGACGTTGTAGCCGAACAGCGCGCGGTCGTCGCGGCGGCGCAGCCGATAGCGACCGCCGTCCTGCTCGTCGGTCCAGCCCTCCGGCAACTCGGCGCTGCAGGAGATCTCGTCGTAGACGATCGCCTGCTCGCGCACGGTCGGCCCGAGCACCGTGTAGCCACGGCGGCGCAGCGCCCCGAAGAGCTGATCGAGGGCGCCGCGCTGCACGATGCAGCTACCGGGCAGGCTCATCCCGTCAAGGTTCTCACAAGCTTGGACCTCGGCGGCTCCTCTTCGCCGCGCTCGTGGCAGGCGAGATGCCGGTACTCGCCCGGCGCGGTCGAGAGCGCGGGCTCGAGGGCTCTGGAGGTCGTGCGCGCGCGACCCTGCTCGACTACGACCAGCGGCTCGTAGACCCCGATCTTCTCACTGCACAGCCGGCAGACGGGGCCGCCCGCGGGACGGCGCTGGCCATCCGCGCCGGCGAGCTCGGTCACGATCTCAGCGAGGGTTGCGGGCGGCGCGGCACCGGCGCACTCAGCCGGACCCTGGCGTCGAGCACGACGACGCCCGTGGGCGAGGCCACGATCGGGTTGGCGTCGAGCTCCGCGACCTCCGGGTGGGCCTCCACCAGCGCGCTCAGGCGCAGCAGCGCGTCCTGCGCCGCGGCGACGTCGCACGCGGGCGCGCCGCGGTAGCCGTCGAGCAGCGGGAAGGAGCGCAGCGAGCGGAGCATCTCGCGCGCGTCGAGGTCGGTCAGCGGCGTGATGCGCACGGCCACGTCCTGCAGGAGCTCGGCGCGGGTGCCGCCTGCGCCGCAGGCGATCACCGGGCCGAAGCTCTCGTCGTGGACGACGCCCATCAGCAACTCGACTCCCTCGGCGGCCATCGGCTGCACGATCAGCCCTCCCAGCTTGTGTCCGGCGGCGCGAACCGCCGCCTCGATCTCGCGCGCGCCCGCCCGCACCGCCTGCGCGCCGGAGAGCCCGAGGAGCACGCCGCCGGCGTCGCTCTTGTGCAGCAGTCCGGGGGCGAGCGCCTTCAGCGCGACGGGACCGCCCAGCTCGGCGGCCGCCGCCACCGCACCGGCGGCGTCGTCGACGACGCGCGTGTCGATCAGGGGCAGGCCGTAGCAGCGCAAGAGCTTGGAGACCTCGTCCGGGCCGAGCCAGCCGCCGCCGCCCGCCAGCGCGCGCGCGACGATCGCGGCCGCCTCGGCCGGGCGCAGTCCGTCGAGCCTTGGCACGGCGCCCTGGGGGCGCTCGCGCCAGCGCGCATAGCCGACCGCGTGTGAGAGCGCACGGGCGGCGTCCTCGGGGAAGTCGAACACGGGCACACGCGTACGCCCGTGCGCGGCGAGCTCCAGCGGAGCGTCGCGCTCACCACTCATGAAGACCGCCGCGACGGGCACGCCGGCGGCGTTGGCGGCCGCCGCCCCGGCGCGGATCTCGCGTACGACGTCGCGCGCCCTGGTGACCAGCGGCGGCACGAAGATCGCGACGATCGCGTCGCAGGCGCGCTCCCGCACGAGCGTCTCGAGCGTGCGGCGATAGTCATCGGCGGAGGACGTGGCGATCATGTCCACGGGGTTGCCGAGCGACGCCTCCGCCGCCAGGAAGCGGCCCAGGCGCGAGCGCACCCGCCTCGGCAGCTCGACCACGTCCAGACCCCCGGCCTGGCAGGCGTCGGCGCAGAGGATTCCTGGTCCGCCCGCGTTGGTGACGATCGCCACGCGGGCGCCGCGCGGAACGGGCTGGGCGGACAGCAGCGAGGAGACGTCGAACAGCTCGTGCATGGTGTCGGTGCGGATCACCCCGGCCTGGGCGAAGAGGGCGTCGACGGTGACGTCGGAGGCGGACACGAGCGCCCCGGTGTGTGAGGTCCCCGCGCGCGCGCCGGCGGCCGTGCGCCCGCTCTTGACCGCGACGATCGGCTTGACCGCGCTCACGCGCCGGGCGATGCGGGCGAAGCGGCGCGGATTGCCGAACGACTCCAGGTACAGCAGCACGACGTCGGTGCCGGGATCGCGCTCCCAGTACTGCAGGAGGTCGTTGCCGGAGATGTCGGCCTTGTTGCCGACGGACACGAACGAGGACAGGCCCAGGCCGAGACGGCCGGCGGCCTCGATGATCGCAATCCCGAGACCTCCGCTCTGGGAGAGGAAGCCGACCCTGCCGGGCAGCGGCGGGCGCTCGGCGAAGGTCGCGTCGAGGCGCACCTCGGGCGCGGTGTTCAGGACGCCGAGGCAGTTGGGACCGATCAGGCGCATGCCGGCGTCGCGGCAGATCGACAGGAGCTCCTCCTGGCGGCGCGCGCCCTCGGCGCCGGCCTCGGCGAAGCCGGCCGAGATCACCAGCAGCGCGCGCACGCCCGCTTCGGCGCATTCGCGGGCCACGGCGGGCACGTTCGCCGCCGGGACCGCCACGACCGCCAGCTCGACTCCACCGGGCACGTCGCGGATCGATGCACGGGCGGGCAGCCCTTGCACCGTGCGGGCGCGGTGGTTGATCACGTGCACCGCGCCCGTGAAGCCGCCGGAGAGCAGGTTGCGCAGGATCTCCGCGCCGACCGTCTTGCGCCGGCGCGACGCGCCGATCACCGCGACCGAGCGCGGCCGCAGGAAGCTCCGCAGCGCGGCGATCGCCGCGGTCTGCTCGCGACGCTCCAAGCGCTCGCGCGCCTGCGCCGACAGCGACGTGGGCAGCTCGACCTCGACGACGTCTTCCTTTGCGTGGCGCTCCTGCGCGAAGCCGCTTTCGCTGAAGACCTCGAGCATCCGCCGGTTGTGCGGCAGCACCTCGGCGACGAACGTCGAGATCCCGTGTTCCTCGGCGGCGGCCGCCAAGTGGGCCAGCATCACGGTGGCGATCCCGCGACCCTGCCAGGCGTCGGCGACCATGAAGGCGACCTCGGCGCGATCCTCGCCGACGCGTATGTACGCGCCGTGCGCGACGACCGTCTCCCGCGGCCCCGTGGTCGCGACCAGCGCGTAGCGGTCGCGGTAGTCGACGTCCACGGACCAGTCCGCGACCCACTCGAGGTTGGGGGCGCCGAAGAAGCGCAGGTCGATCGTCTCGGGCGAGAGCGATTCCAGGAAGGCCCGGATCGCGGGACCGTCCTCGGCCCTGACCGGCCGGATGTGGACGCTCGAGCCGTCGCGCAGGGCGACGTCCACCACGTGCGCGCTCGGATATGCGGTGAGCGCTGCGGTGGGAGCGGTGGTGGCGGCGGTGCTCATCTGGATGCGATGGGTGCGGCGGTGGCGGTGCTCACGGCGACGGTGCTCATCTCGATGCGGACACCGCGGTCGCACGCGTGCGCGTCACGGCCAATCTGAATACTGGTTGCGCCCGGCGCCCCGAGCCTCCGTGAAATTCCGCACGGTTGCGCGGAGCCCTACGGATGCACGGGAGGTTGCGATGGGTAAGGGTGTGCTTCGATGAGACGCTTGCGCACCCGCTCGCCCCAGGACCGCTCCCCCTGGACGGCTTCTCCCTGGACGGCTTCTCCCTGGACAGCTCCCCCACGGGCTGTTCCCCCAGGGGCGGGAACCGCCGGATGGGCCGGCGGTCGAGGCAGCAAGGGGAGGAGCCGTGAGACGGCGGCCGACACATCAAGAGGAGGAGCCGTGAGACGGCGGTCGAGGCATCAAGAGGATGAGCTATGAGCACGCTGGCGAGCGTGGTCGTCACCAGGCCGCTCGGAGAGCTCGGCCGCGAGGACGTCGCATACGCCGGGGGCAAGGGCGCGAACCTCGGCGAGCTGACGCGCGCCGGCGTGCCGGTGCCAGAGGGCTTCGTCGTGGGGGCGCCGGCGTATGCGGCGTTCTGCGCGGAGACGGGGCTGCGCGCGAAGCTCGCCGACCTGCTCGAAGACCTCGACGTGGAGGACACCGAGGCGCTGGCGAGCGCGTCGGCGAGCGCACGGGCGCTGTTCGACCAGACGCCGATGCCGGCGTGGCTCGAGCAGGTGATCCGCGCCGCCTACGTGGACCTGCCCGGCGGCGGGCGCGGCGGGAGGGACCGCGGCGCGCTCGTGGCGGTGCGCTCGTCGGCGACCGCCGAGGACACCGCATCGGCGTCGTTCGCCGGCATGAACGAGACGTTCCTGGGGATCCGCGGCGCGGAGGAGACGATCGACGCGGTCAGGCGCTGCTGGCGCTCGCTGTTCGGCTCGCGGACGGTGTACTACCGCTCGCGGCGCGGATACGGCCAGGCGGACATGGACATCGCGGTGGTGGTCCAGCGCCAGCTGGCCTCGACCAGGTCGGGGGTGATGTTCACCGTCGACCCGGCCTCCGGCGCGCCGGACAGGCTGGTCATAGAGGGCGCGTTCGGCCTCGGCGAGGCGGTCGTGTCGGGGAGCGTCTCGCCGGATCGGTACGTGGTCGAGAAGGGCACGCTCGCGGTGCTCGTGCGCGAAGTGCGCCGCAAGGAGCTGGCGATCGAGCTGGCTCCCGACGGCGGCACCGCGACGCGCGAGCTGCTGCCACAGGAGGCGATAAAGCCGGCGCTGGACGAGCGGGAGGTCGCTGAGCTCGCGGAGATGGGAAGGCGCATCGAGGAGCATTACGGCACGCCGCAGGACACCGAGTGGGCGTTCGACGCGGACGGCAAGCTGTGGATGCTGCAGAGCCGTCCGATCACCTCCGCCGCCGAGCCGGTCCCCGCAAGCGCGCGGATGGGCGCCACCCCCGGCGGCGCCGCGCAGACAGGCGCCGCGCCGGGCACGGTCGCGGCCAACGGAGGGGCGCCGGAGGGAACCGTGCTGGTGCGCGGCCTGGGCGCCGCGCCCGGCGTCGGATCGGGTCGCGCGCGGGTGCTGACGTCGTTGAGCGACGCCGAGCGGCTGCGCGAAGGGGATGTGCTGGTGACGCACATGACCGCGCCCGACTGGGTGCCGCTGATGCGCCGCGCCGCGGCGATCGTGACCGACTCCGGCGGCATGACCTGCCACGCGGCGATCGTCTCGCGCGAGCTCGGGATCCCGTGCGTCGTCGGCACGGGCGACGCGACCGCGAAGCTGAGAGACGACGAGCCGGTGACAGTGGACGCAACCAGGGGAACCGTCAGCGAGGGTCTGGGCGCCGCGGCCGCGGGCCAGGCAGCCGGCCCGACGGCGACGGCGGGCGCGGGCGGGGGGGCCGGCGGGGAGAGCGCGCCGACCGGCGCCGTCACAGGCGCGCCGGGCGCCGCGGTCCCCGACGTGGGCGCGCCGGCGACGGGCACGGGAGCGCCGGTGACGGGGACGCGGCTGCTGGTGAACCTGTCCGAGCCCTCGCAGGTCGCGCGCGCGTCCGCGCGGGAGGTGGATGGGGTCGGGCTGCTGAGAGCGGAGCTGATGCTGATCGAGGCGCTCGGCGGCAGGCACCCGCGGGCGCTGATCGAGGAAGGACACGCGGAGGAGCTCGTGGAGCGGCTGGCGGACGCGCTGCTGACGTTCGCCGCCGGGTTCGCGCCGCGGCCGATCACCTACAGGACGGTCGACTTCCGCACGAACGAGTTCCGCAACCTGGAGGGCGGCGAGAAGTACGAGCCGGAAGAGGCGAACCCGATGATCGGCTATCGGGGGGCGCTGCGGTACACGCGCGAGCCGGACCTGCTGATGCTCGAGCTGAAGGCGATCGCGCGGGTGTGGGAGGAGGGGCACGAGAACTTCCACGTGATGCTCCCGTTCGTGCGGACCGTGCGGGAGCTGGAGGTGTGCCGCGAGCTGGTGGCGGACAGCGGGTTGCTGGGAAGGCGCGGGTTCGAGCTGTGGGTGATGGCGGAGGTGCCGTCGGTGCTGTTCAACCTGGAGCGCTACGCGGAGCTGGGCATCGCGGGGATATCGATCGGGTCGAACGACCTGACGCAGCTGCTGCTCGGCGCCGACCGCGACTCGGAGCTGCTCGCGCAGACGTTCGACGAGCGCGACGGCGCGGTCCTCGACTACCTGAGCCTGCTGATCGGCAAGGCGCGCGCGCTGGGACTGCGCACCTCGATCTGCGGGCAAGCGCCTTCGGTGCATCCCGAGTACGCGGAGCTGCTCGTGCGGTTGGGCATCGACAGCGTGTCGGTGAGCCTCGACGCCGTGGAGCGCACGCGCCGCTCGATCGCCGCGGCCGAGCGGCGGATGCTGCTCAAGGACGCACGCGGCTCTTGAGGGGACGATTTTTGGGAGACCCGTAAGCCAGTCCACCCGCCAGCGCAGCCGGCGCCGGTCACCGCACCGGTTGGGATCGCGGGGCAAGGCCTCGATCTGGACCGCCCGAAGAAGGTGGGCGCCGCGACGACCGATCTGGACCGCCAGAAGGCTCGCCCCAAAAGAGCCCGACCCGTGCCCTCCCCGCCGCCGTGACAGTCGCGGGCTGCGGACTTCTACGAATGCGGCATACGGCCGAGAACCGACGTTGGCGACCGGCCGTGGCTATAAGTTCGGCAGACGATCGCGATGTCCGGAGACCCGAGAGCAGAAGCGGTAGCGGCGGAGCCCGCAGAGCTCGTGATCGGCCGCTCGGCCGCGGCGATGCTCGCGCCGGCGGCGCTGAGCGCGCTCGCGGCGGCGCTCGCGTTCGCGCGCCGCGACCTGGCGGGGGCGTGAGCGATGCTCCAGCGCGTGTCGGTCGGAC
>DASQGE010000125.1:0-31594 GCA_035632775.1 Solirubrobacteraceae bacterium
CTTTCTTCTCCGACAGATTAACGAGATTATAGAATTGACTGCGCGAGTCGAACTCAACGACCTTCATCAACTCATACTCGATCACCTTAACCCCCGCCTGGACTAGGCGGTCTTGGAGTCCTCCCAACTCATCACGTGTCAAAGAAAGCGCGGCGTTGGCGGTGATAAACTGGTCTGGAATACCCTTTGCAGTATAGTTAACCACGGTAAACTGGTAGACCTGCTCCGCCCATGCGCAGTCGACTAGTGCGCATACCGCGAAGGGAATCCCACGCTCGCACCGCTCGGCGCCCTTGACACGATGCTGCCCATCTATGAGCGTCGCGGGCTTGGCCATGTCTCGAAGTGCCTCTTCGTTGGCTGCGCACCACTCTGAATCATCGAGCTTCTCGCGAAGTTGATCGAGCACTGAGCGTCCAAGCTCGATCTCTTCCTCATCGTTGTCTCCCTCTGAGATGTCACTATCCTCGCTTTCGCTCTCCGGAGATGGCGAAGCTCCGTTGACTGCGTCGACGCCGTCTACCTCCGTATCAAAATCGTCAGCGGTGGTTTCCTCATCAACCTCGGCCGGCTGATTGCTCAACCGATAGTCAAGTTGTCGTCGCACGGCGGCGACGATCTCTTCGCAGCTATAATCGCTGTCCGAGTAGCGAACAGTTATCGTGCACGGACGGATGGCGTCGCCGTCTGTGCCCTCCATCTCAACCGTCAGCGCGTCAGGATCCCTGCCGGCTGGAGGATGGAGGCCAAGAACGAGAGCGGTAGGCGACTGGTTCTCGGGGATGTCGAAGTAGCGCTTGGCTCGGTCGACGCGGATTTCGTCGAAGCCGCGCTGAAAGCCGACGAGGTTCTCCTCTGAGCGTCGAGGGATGCCTGCCCACTCCAAGAGCTCCTCGGCTACTGCGACAAACGAGACAAGGTATGGGGCATCGGGCGACCGGCTTTGTCGGTAGGCGATGCCTTGGTAGGTGCGAACTCTGGACATAGATGAGCGTAGCCTAGCGAATTCGTGAGACCGCAATACTACGGTCCGACAGAATACGCTAGATTCATTGTCGGCACGGGTCGAGCGCTTCGAGGAGGCGGTCGGCGCGGATCTCGAAGGCGGTGCGTTCGTCGTATCGGACGCGTCTCCGCTGCTCGGCAAAGACCGTGCGAAGCCACAACTGATCGAGGAGGCGCTGTTCGTCGGAGGCGGATGGCGGAGAGAGCAGGTCGGCGAGCAGTTGCGCGTCTGTCATCGACATGCCGAGGCGTATGCGTGGGGACGGCCGGCCGTAGAGATACCGACGGGGCGTCGCTGGATGGGACTGTGCTTGGGCCGATCGGCCCCGCAGAGGACGAAGCGCCGAAGGGTGAGAGCTGGCGGGACTCCGAGCCTTGGTCTGAGCCTTCCGAGACATGCGCTCTCCCGATTCGGCTCGGCCGCTTCGATCCCTGCGTGCGTCAGTTGGGTGTCATTGCGCCCGTGGGTTGCGCTGGCGCGTCAGCTGACCAGGCGAATCGGGCGTCGGCCGACTGTGGTGACCGGCGCCGGCAGGGCTGGTCGAAGGGGCGGGGCTTCCGGGTCTCCCATAAAGACCCGCGCCGTCTCGCGGCGCGTCCCATGACGGGCCGTGCGCCGGGTCACGGGCTACATTCCCGGTGTCCCCGTCGCACGGAGGAGGTTACTCGTCGTGGATGTCTCCCTTCCCGCCTCTCGCGCGCTCTACGAGCGCGCCTCCCGTCACGTAGCGGGCGGCAGCTCGCGCTCGACCCTCTACACGCCGCCGTTCCCGCCGTACGCCGCTGGGGGCGCCGGCCCCACGGTGATCGACGCCGACGGCCGTGAGCTGATCGACCTGCACGCCAACTACACCACGCTCGTGCACGGCCACGCCTTCCCGCCCGTGCTCGCCGCGACGCGCGACGCGCTCGCGGACGGATCGTGCTTCGGGCTGCCCACGCTCGCGGAGGTCGAGCTGGCCGAACACCTCGCCTCGCGCGTCCCCTGGGCGCCCTTCTGGCGCTTCACGGGCTCGGGCACGGAGGCCGTGATGGCGGCGGTCCGCGTCGCCCGTGCCTTCACCGGGCGCGATCTGATCGTGCGCTTCGCCGGCTGCTATCACGGCGGCTCCGACGCGCTGCTCGCGCCCGGCGCTCGCGGCGTGCCCGCCTCCGTCCAAGCGGACGTCCTCACGCTTCCGCTCGGCGACCCCGACGCGCTCACGTCGGCCGTCGAGGCCCATTCCGACCGTCTCGCCGCCGTGCTGCTCGACCCGATGCCCAACAGGGCCGGCCTGTCCCCCGCCGAGCCGTCCTTCGCCTCGCTCGCGCGCGAGCTCACGGCCCGCGCCGGCGCGCTCCTGATCGTGGACGAGGTAATCACCTTCCGCCTCTCCCCGTCCGGCCTTCACGCCCTCTACGGCGTCGAGCCCGACGTCATCACGCTCGGCAAGATAATAGGAGGGGGCCTGCCCTGCGGCGCGCTCGCCGGGCGCGCCGAGGTCATGGGCGTGCTCGATCCCTCCCTTTCAGATCACGTCGCCCTCGCCGGCACCTTCTCCGCCAACCCCGTCACGATGCGCGCCGGCCTCGCCGCGTTGCAGGCGCTCGACGCGCCCGCGATCGCCCGCATCGACGCGCTCGGGGAGCGCCTGCGCACGGGGCTCGCCGCCCAGGGCTTCACGGTCACCGGACGCGGCTCGCTGCTGAAGATCCACTCCTCCCGCCTGCTCGAGCTCTGGTGGCGCCTCTACGCCGAGGGCGTCCTGATCGCGGCCGACGGGCTCTGCTGCGCCTCCACGGTCATGGACGACGCGGTGATCGACGCCGCGCTCGAGGCGTTCGCGCGCGCCGGCCACGAGTAGCCGGGTCTCGTCCCCGCGGTCAGGCGGCGACGGGTTGCGGCTCGTCCTCTTCGACGGGCCGCGGCTCACCGCTGAACAGCCACGGGACCCGCTGGCCGATGACCGCGCCGCGGAAGCGCTTGCGCGGCCCGTACACCACCCAGGTCGTGTCCACCGCGCCGTAGCGCTCCTGCACGCGCAGGATCTCGGGATGTTCGCGCGCGTGGTGCAGGTGCGTGAGGCCCGCGTCGTACTCGCCGGCGAGCAGGTGTCGCGCGACGACGGGCTTGGAGGGCTCGTCGATCACCGTCGCCCAGCGCGACAGGTCGGTGTAGCCGCGGGTCGCCGAGACGATGCCGAGGCTCCGCGGATCGCCGCGGTCGCTGCGCACGAGCAGCGCGAGCTCCTTCGTCGGGTAGATGAAGGTGTCCACGACGAACACGTCCCGGTGGCAGCGCTCTGTGACCAGGTGCACCTGCACGTGCGCGCTGCACTGCACGAGGAACGTGTCCGGCCGGTCGCGCACCTGCTCGATCGCCCCCAGCAGGTCTTCGACCAGGACGATCTCAAACGACGTGAGCCCCTGGAACTCCAGGTAGTGAAGCAGCGCGTTCTCGTGGCAGGTGCCCGTCGGCCCGAGCGTGATGAACGTCGGGCGCGTCATCGCACGCGTCCATCCGGCGCCGGCGGCGCCACGCCGATCAGCTCGTCCTCCATCCTGCACGTCGCGCCGATCAGCAGCTCGAACAGCGCGGCCGTGAAGTCCGCCGGCAGTCCGACCTCGGCGCCGCGCTCCAGGTAGCGCGCCCGCACCTGCGCGACGCGCTGTGGTTGCATCATCGCGATCCCGTGATCGCGCTTGTACTGCGCGATCTCGCGGCAGACCTGGAAGCGCTCGCCGAGCAGCCTCGCGATCTCCTCGTCGAGCCGGTCCAAGCGGCGGCGGAAGGGCTCCAGCCCGGTCGGCCCGGCCGGCGGCCGAGGCTCGGTCGTCGTCCGCGGCTCCCCGGCGCTCATCTCTCGCTCCCGTTCAGCAGGCCCGTGGCGAAGGCGTGACTGCACCGCGCGAGCGAGCGCAGCGCGTAGCCGCCCTCCTGGACGACGCACACGGGCAGTCCCGAGCCGGCGAGCAGACGGCCTATCCGCGCGAAGATCGACGCTTGAAAGCTCCAGGAGCCGTGCGGATCGTCCGCCACGGTGTCGTAGCCGAGGGAGAGGACGATCGCGTCCGCGGACCGGGCGAGCGTGTCGATCGCCGTTGCCACCGCCGCGAGGTAGGTCTCGGGCCGGGGGGCGCTCCTGAACGCGACGAGATGCTCGCGCTCGGTCCGTGCGCGCACCCCTCGCCAGGGAAGGTTCGCCCCGGTGGAGCCGTGGAGCGAGTGCAGGGTCGTCTGCGTCATGCGCTCCAGCAGGGCGGAGGTGCCGTTGGGGTAGTGCAGGTCGAGGTCGAGGATCGCCACTCGCCCGACGCCGCCTTCGTGCAGCGTCTGCGCGGCCGCGGCGGCGTTGTTGAGGTAGCAGTAGCCGCCGAGCCATCCGGGGCCGGCGTGGTGGCCGGGCGGCCGGCACAGCGCATAGCTGAAGCGCGCCCCCGCCACGATCCGCCGCGCGGCCGCGATCGCGGCGCCCACGCCCTCGCGGGCGGTCGCGACGGCTTCGGCGCAGACGGGGGTGTCGGGCTGCAGGCCCGGCGCCGCCAGCTCCGCCAGCAGCACGGGGTCGCGACCGCGGACGCGTTCGAGCGCCTGCAGGTAGCCCGGCTCGTGCAGCCGGCGCAGGGTCCGCGCGATCTCCTCGCCGCTGGCGTCGGCCGTCTGCGCTCTCACGCCGCGGTGGCGCATCAGCCCCGCGCGCACCTCCGACAGCCGCCGTCCGTCGTCGTGGCCACGGGTCCTGCGTCCCCGCGCGTCGAGAATCCAGGGCACCCCGCCGCCGCGCTCGCGCCGCTGCTCGATCATCAGCAGCTCGCTCATCAGAGGATCCGCCGCATCCGTGCGCCGAGCGGCGCGAAGCCGTTGTGAAGGTAGAACGCCTCCGTCGCCCGGATGCCCTGATAGCGCTCTCGCGGCAGCCCGACCTCGACGCGCGCCATCCCCTGCTCGCGGGCGAGCGCGAAGATCGCCGCCAGCAGCTCGCCGCCGACCGCCTGCCCGCGCCGGGAGGGGTGAACCCACAGATCTTGGATCAGCGCGTAGCGACCCGGCACGTGGATCGCGATCTGCCAGCTGGCGCACAGCACGCCGACGATCGCCCCGTCGGCCTCCGCCACGAGCAGCGCCCCGGCCTTGGGGTCGTCGAGCAGCGCCCGCGCGGTCTCTTCCAGCGCGGGCGTGGGCGGGGGCGTGCTGCCGAGCTCGAGCAGCAGCTCCCGCACCGCCGCGACGACCGCCGCGAGATCCTCGCGGGAGGCGGTCCGCACGCGCCAGCTCGGCCCCGGCCGCGCCTGGCCGGGCGGCACGTCGGGCTCGATCGGGGCGATGGGGCTCACGGCCGGCCTCACGCCGCCTGCGCCATCGACGCCGCCGCGGCGCTCGCCCCGTGCGGCTCCAGCTCGACGGTCCAGGCGTCGGGCGCGTCGCTGCCCGTGACGGCCTGCGCGATCGCCGCCATCGGCTTGCGCGCCTTGAGCAGCAGCTCGTCGAACTCCTCCTCGGGGTCGGACTGCATCACGATCGCTCCGCCCGCGCCGATCGTGGTGGCGCCCGGCCGCAGCACGATCGTGCGGATCACGATGCTCAAATCGACGCTGCCGTCGAGCCCGAAGTAGCCGAGCGCGCCCGAGTACACGCCGCGCGCGACCCGCTCGACGTCGTCGATGATCTCCATCGTGCGCAGCTTCGGCGCGCCCGTCATCGAGCCGCCGGGGAAGCACGCGCGCACGCAGTCCACCCCCGTGCGCTCGTCCTGGAGCACGCCGGTGATCGTCGAGACGAGCTGGTGCACCGACGCGTACGGCTCGACCACCATCAGCTCGGGGACGCGGACGCTGTCCAGGACGCACGCGCGTCCCAGGTCGTTGCGCAGCAGATCGACGATCATCAAATGCTCGGCGTAGGTCTTCTCGTCGCGCAGCAGCTCGGCGCGCAGCGCCTCGTCCAGGACGGGATCCGCCGAGCGCGGCGCCGTCCCCTTGATCGGGCGCGCCTGCACGCGGCGGTCGCGGTCGATCGAGAGGAAGCGCTCCGGCGAGGAGCTCAGCACCGCCAGCTCGCCGAGCTTCAGGTAGGCGGCTAACGGCGCGGGGTTGACGCGCCGCAGCAGCCGGTACAGCGCGAACGGCTCCGGGCTCGCGGTCGTCGAGATCTGGTCGGTCAGGCAGATCTCGTAGGACTCGCCGGCCGCGAGCGCCGCCTGGCAGCGGGCGATGTCGGCGAGGTACTGCTCGCGTCCGCGACCGCAGCGGAACGTCACCGGCGCGGCGGCCGGGTCGGTATGTGGGGCGCTGAGCCCCGCCCGCGGCGATGGCGCGGGCGGGGCGGACAGCGTCGCTCGCACGAGCTCCTCGGCGTCGTCCAGCCAGCGCTCGGCGTCCGCCTCGCCCGCGCGGCAGAGCGCGAGCAGATGCGTGCGGCGCTGGACGTGGTCGACCGCTACGACGCGGTTGGCGAGCATCAGCACCGCGTCCGGGACGTCCGAGTCGTGCGCGTTGGGCGAGCCGCAGTCGGCCTTGCACTCGTAGCCGAGATAGCCGACGAAGCCGCCGAGCAGGCCGGGCGCCGGCCCCGCCGGCGGCTCGATCGCGCGCTCTGCGAGCTCGCGGTCGAGCACCTCGAAGATCGATCCGCGCTCCACCGTGCTCGCGCCGGCGCGGTGCGCCGTCACCGCCCGCTCCCGCACGTCGTACTCGAGCACGCAGCGGCCGGCGCCCGCGCTCGTGCCGAGGTAGGAGCACTGCGCGAGGGGCGTCGGCGCGTCGGCGCTGTCCAGCCAGAACGCGTGCTCGGCGCCGGCGAAGAGCCGCTCGAACAGCAGCTCGGTCGACGGCTCGCCGGCGATCGAGCGCACGCGCAGCTCCAGGCCCGAGTCGCTCACCCCGCGCGCCCGCGGCCGTGTGGCTCTCGCCGGACGCGTGGCCGGCGCCGGTGGCCTGCTCGCGGGGCGCGTGCGCGCGGGCCTGTGGCGGCGGGCGAGCGCATAGAAGTTCTCGACGAGTCGGTGGCCGTGCTCGGTCGCGACCGACTCCGGGTGGAACTGCACGCCCCACAGCGGGCGGTGGCGATGTTCGATGCCCATCACCACCCCCTCGTCGGTCCAGGCGGTCACGCGGCCCTCGGGCCCGAGCGGGCCGGTGACCGCGAGCGAGTGGTAGCGCACGACCGAGAAGTCCTGGGGGATGCCCGCGAACAGGTCGCAGCCGGCGTGGCGCACGCGGCTCAGGCGCCCGTGCATCACCATCGGCGCGGTCGCCACCATCCCGTCGAGCACGCGTCCGAGGCCCTGATGGCCGAGGCAGATGCCGAGCACCGGGATCACGCTCGAGCGCAGGATGTCCGAGCAGACGCCGAAGTCGTGCCAGCGCTCGGGACGGCCGGGCCCCGGCGAGAGCACGATCGCGTCGAAGTCCCAGCGTAAGAGCGCCCGCCAGGAGACCATGTCGTTGTGGATCACGATCGGCTCCTCGCCGCTCACCGCCGCGAGCAGGTGGAAGACGTTGTACGTGTAGGAGTCGTAGTTGTCGATCAGCAGCGTGCTCATCCCGTCGTCTCCAGGCCCAGCCCGCGCGCGCTGCGCTGCAGCAGCGTCTGCACCACGCGCTCGACGTGTTCGCCGCGGTCGCGCTCCAAATACCAGCGCGCGAGGTGCTTGAGGTAGTGCGCGAGCGGACGCACGTCCAAGCGCTGCGCCGTGAGTCGCAGGTGGCGCCGGTAGAGCTCGGACTGGACGACCGCGAAGCGATAGTCGGGGTCCTCCGCGGTCCTGCCGCGCGCCCGCGCCGCGACGCCCCGGCGCGCCCGCGCGCGGACCAGGTCCCAGCCCAGGCTCTCCTCCTCGCGCAGCAGCTTCGCGGGCTCGAAGTCGATCCGCGGGGCGACCGGATGGGGCAGGAAGTAGCCGAGCGCGATCTGCGCCGCCACCCGTTCGGGGCAGGGATGCGCGCGGCGCACCTCGTGCCGGGCGGGGTCGGCGTCGATCTGCTCGTCGACCCATTCGGTGAGCTCGTCGATCAAGAGCGCCCCCTCGCTGGAGGCGATCGCCCGCTTCTGCCTGGAGACCATCCCGTTGAAGATGTCGTGCGTCGGGTGCATGCCGCCGTTTCCGGCCGGGATCAGCTCGTCCATCAGCTTGCGCCGGCAGGTGACGTGCGAGACCCACTCCGTGCCGCAGACCTGCATCGAGGTCATGTGCTCGAGCTCGGGCGCCGCCATCCAGTAGGCCAGCGCGCGCATGTGCTGGGTCGGCAGGCCGTCGGCGCGCACGAGCGGGAACTCCTCGAAGTCCCGAAGGCCCGTCGCGTACACGACGACGCCGTCCTCGCGGCGCTTGAGCCTGCCGTCGCGCAGGCCCGACGCGGTCAGCTCGGCGGCCTCGGAGAGGAAGTCGGACTCGAAGAAGACCCGGTCGAAGGCGATCCCCAGGCGCGCGAGCGTCCTGCGCTGCCCCGCGATCACCCACGCGCGCGTCTTGTACCAGAGTTCGAGCGCGTCGCGTTCGCCGCCGAGCACGCGCCGCAGCAGCTGGTCGGCGGCGTCGTTTCGCAGCGTCAGCTCGCGCGTCAGCGAGTCCTCGGGGTGCTCCAGCTCGGCGCCGGCGAGCGAGTCGGCGGCCGCCACGTAGTCGGCGTAGCAGACGCCGACGAAGTGGTCGCTCTTCTCGTCGCCGTCCGGCCACGAGCGCGCCTGCCGGCCGCTGCTCATCACGCCCGCCATCGCCTCGCCCATGCTGCGGCCCGCGTCGGAGATCAGGCTGCGGCGCTCGACCTGCGCGCCCGCCTGCGCCAGCGCGGCGGCGAGCGCGTTGCCGATCGCGAGATTGCGCAGGTGCCCCACGTGCAGCGCCTTGGTCGCGTTCGCGTCCCAGAACTGCACCGAGAAGCGCTCCCCGTGCGCGAGGTCCGAGAGCGTCGCCTCCGCGCTGCCGCCCGCCTCCAGCGCGGCGCCCGTCAGCTCGATCCAGCCGTCGTCCAGGCGCAGCGCGACCCCTTCGCCGTCCGCCGTCGCCTCGGCCACCCACGGCTCGCGCTCCACTTGCGCGAGCGCTCCCAGCGCGTCGGGGTCCTCCCGCCATCCCGGCGTGCGCGGCATCAGCTTGAGATCGACGCCCGCGAGCGGGCGCCGCGGCGCCCGCGCGGCGCAGGGAGCGGGCGCTCCGTCGTGCGCGGGGATCTCCTCGAAGTAGTCGAACAGGTTGGCGGTCATCAGCAGATGAAGGGGTGGATCTCCATAGCCATGCACCAGCCGGGGCTCGAACCCGGATCAACGGCGTTTAAGGCCGTCCCTTTAACCGATTAAGGCACTGGTGCTCTGTACAGCCAACCGCATCGACTTCACTATCTCGACAGGCGTCCCGACAACGGGTTCGCGCAGTCGAGCCGGCCTCCCTTGAGGTATCGGTTATCATAACTCTATGAGTTTTTAAGACAAGCCGAGCGAGGGCGCGGGGAGCCCCTCAGCGTGTGTCATGCCCCGGAAAACGGCTCTGCCAAGCGGGAAAGACGAAAGGGAAACAAGCGCCGAAAAATGTGAAGAGAGAAACAGCGGCGGTGAAGTGCGAAGAGAGAAACGGGCGACCGAAAATTAATGTGAAAAGAGAGACAATGAGCACCAAGCTTCGATCGCGTTCGACCGCGCGCGCGGCGCTGCCCCCCGGTCCGCGCATGCCCGGCGCCCTGCAGGGGGTCGGCTGGGCGCGGCGCCCGCTGTCGTTCATGGAGCGCTGTCAGCGCCGCTACGGCGACACCTTCACCCTGCGCATCCGCCATGGCGGGACGTGGGTGCTGCTGTGCGATCCCGAGGACGTGAAGCGGGTCTTCACCGCCGACCCCGAGCTGCTGGGCGTGGGCGAAGCGAACACGCTGCTCGGACCCGTGCTCGGCCCGCGCTCGGTGATGCTGCTGGAGGAGCCCGCCCACATGACCCGCCGCCGGCTGATGCTCCCCCCGTTTCACGGCCGGCGCATGGAAGGCTACGGCGACGCGGTCGTCGAGGCGACGCGCCGGGAGCTGGCGAGCTGGCCCGTCGCTGCGCCGTTCGAGCTGTGGCCGCGCATGCAGGCGATCACCCTGGAGGTGGTCATGCGCGTCGTCTTCGGACCCGTCGAAACCGCCCCCCTGAAGCGCCTGCGCGGGCTGCTGCGCGAGCTGACCGAGCGGATGAACGACCCGCGCCGCCTGAGCATGCTGGCGCTGCTGGGCCCGCGCTCGATGGTGGGAAACGTCGAGTTTCAGACCGCGATGGGCCGCGTGGAGGCGGCGGTGCTCGAGGAGGTGCGCCGCCGCCGCGCCGAGCCGGACTCCGCCGAGCGCGACGACGTCGTCTCGATGCTCGCGCACGCGCGCTACGAGGACGGCTCGCCGATGACCGCGCAGGACCTGCGCGACGAACTGATCACGCTGGTGCTCGACGGACCGACCTCGACCTCGCTGGCGTGGGTGTTCGAGCGTCTGCTGCGCCACCCGGACAAGCTCGCGCGCCTGCGCGAGGAGCTGCGCGCGGGCGCGGACGACGCGTACCTGCAAGCCGTGCTGAGGGAGACCCTGCGCCTGTGTCCTCCCGTGCCGATCGTGGTGCGGCGGCTGCTTGCGCCGATGCGCCTGGGCGGCTACACGATCCCGGCCGGCGCGATGGTGGCGCCCTGCATCCATCTGCTGCACCGGCGCGAAGACGTCTACCCGCAGCCGCGCAGCTTCGTCCCCGAGCGCTTCCTGGACCGGCCCCCCGGCACGTACACGTGGATCCCCTTCGGCGGGGGCGTGCGCCGCTGCCTGGCCGCGAGCTTCGCGCTGCTGGAGATGAAGCACGTGGTGCAGACGGTGCTCGGCGAGGTGGAGCTGCGTCCCGTCGAGTCGCGCTCCGAGCAAGTGGCGAGGAGCGCCATCTCCTTCAGCCCCGGCCGGCGCGGTCTGGTGACCGTCGTGCGCCGCACGCCGGGGATCTCCAGGACACCGACGCTCGCCGGCGGCGCGCGAGGGGCGACGTGTCTGCCGGCCCCATGAGCGGCTCGCGCCGTGAGGGCGAGGCGACGGCGCTCGAGACCGACCTGGTCGTCGTCGGCGCCGGGGCCAAGGGGGCGGCGATCGCGGCGAAGGTGCACGCGCTCAACAGCCTCGGCCTCGGGCCGATCGCGCTGACGATCGTCGAGGCGACCGAACCGGCCGCGTCGTGGTCGGGTCGCAACGGCATGACCTCCGGCGAAGAGCCGCTCGCCATAACGCCGATCAAGGACGTCGGGTTCCCGTATCAGAGCCATGAAGAGCTCGGCGAGGCCGGCCAGCAGGTCGACCGCGCGGTGATGCCGTTCTCCTGGCAGCAGTACCTGATCGAGCAGCGCGGCTACGCCCGCTGGGTGAACGCGGGGTCGCCCCCGATCCAGCACCGCTCCTACGGTGAGTACCTCGCCTGGGTGCTGGCCCGCGCCGGCGAGGGAGTCAGCCTCGTGCGCGGCCGCGTCACCCAGGTGTCGCTGCAGAAGCAGGCCGGCGGGCGGGCCGACCGCTGGGCGATCGACGTCGCCGACTGCACCGGCGCGCCGCGGTATCACTGCCGCGCGCTCGCGCTCACCGGTCCGGGCGTCCACCGTCCGCTGCCGCACGACCCCGACGCCGCGTCGCGGATCTTCCACTGCGACAGCAGGCGCATCGAGCTCGCGCGCATCCCGATCGACCAGAGCTCGGAGATCGCGATCGTCGGCGGCGGCGAGAGCGCGCTCTCGAGCGCCGCGTTCCTGCGTGCCTTCAGGCCCGACGCGCGCCTGACGATCTACACCCCCAACCTGCCGCTCAGCCGCGGCGAGAGCTTCCTGGAGAACCGCGTGTTCTCCAACCCCGACGACGTCTGCTGGAGCTCGCTGGATTTGCAGACGCGCCGCGACTTCGTGCGGCACTGCGACCGCGGGGTGTTCGACCCCGGGACCCTGGCGAACATCGCCTACGACGAGCAGTGCCGCTTCGTCACCGGTCGCGTGACGCACGTCGGATCGGCGGGGGGCGAGGGCGGGGTGCGCGTCGACTACGCCGGCGCGAAGGGGGTCGTCGACGTCCGCCACGACTTCGTCGTCAACTGCACCGGCTTCGACCTGCTGGAGCAGCTGCGCTCCCTGTTCCCGCCGGCGGTGCGCGCGGAGATCGAGCGCCGCGTCGGGGCGCTGTGGGACCGACCGCCCGAGACGGAGGTCGCGATCGGGCGCTTCCTCGAGCTGGAGGGCATGCGCCCGCGGCTGCACATCCCCGGACTGGCCTCGCTGAGCCAGGGTCCGGGGTTCGCGAACCTGGGCTGTTTGGGGCTGCTGGCCAACCGTGTGCTCCAGCCCCTCTTCCTCGAGGGGCGCGAGCGCGGACGCCCGCCGAGCGCCCGCATGAGCGAAGCACGTTAGAAACAAATCGTTCGTTTGCTTGACATCGGCGGATTTGCTCGCCTAGGCTCGCCTTCGTGGAATTGGCGTATCAGGGCCAAGACCGCAGCGCACGAGCGACCTTCGAGCTCTGATACTCCATGACCCCCTCCAGCTCACGTCAAACTCGCCGTGCGCGGGAACGCCGCGAGGCGCGCGAACGCGAAAAGCGCGGCCGCCCCAAGCGCGGCGCCTCGGACCGCGCCGGAGCTCGAGATCTCCTGGCGAGGGTTCCGAAGGCGGCATGGCTCGCGGTGGGCGCGCTCGCGCTGCTGGCGGTCGCGGCCGTGGCGGTGGTGTCGCTGAGCTCGAGCACGTCCACGGAAGGCCTGCAGCTGACCGGCTCGGGCTATCCGAACGTCGACACGTCCAACACCCGCTACACGGGCGGGCCGATCGACAGCGCGACGGTCTCGAAACTGCAAGCCGCCTGGACGCTGCCGCTCAGCGCGAAAAGCCAGTACGGGAGCTACTCCTCCTCGCCGATCATCGCGGGCGGAGTGATCTACTCCCAGGATCTGGCCTCCAACGTCCAGGCGATCAGCCTGAAGACCGGCAAGGTGCTGTGGACGAAGTCATACGGAGCGCCCGACCAGGGCCCCAACGGCCTCGTCGTCGCGGGGGGGCGCGTGTACGGCGCGACCCCGACCGCGGCGTTCGCGCTCGACGAGAAGACCGGCGAACAGATCTGGTCGGTGACCCTCACGCGAAACGAACACGAGGGCATCGACATGGCTCCGGGCTATCACGACGGCATCGTCTACGTCTCGACCGTGCCCGGGAACGTGAGCCAGTTCTACGGCGGCGAAGGCGTCGGCATCCTGTGGGCGCTGGACGCCAAGACCGGCCGCAAGCTGTGGCACTTCGACACGGCCCCCGAAGACCTGTGGTCGGCGGAAAACGTCGGCGTCAACTCCGGCGGCGGGGTGTGGTACGCGCCGGCCTTCGACGACCAGGGGTTCATGTACGTCGGAACCGCCAATCCGGCGCCGTTCCCCGGGACGAACCAGTTCCCGTGGGGATCGAGCAGGCCCGGCCCGAACCTCTATACGAACTCGATCGTCAAGCTCGACGCGCGCACCGGCAAGCTGCAGTGGTACTACCAGCAGACGCCCCACGACCTGTACGACTGGGATCTGCAGGACTCACCGATCCTCGTGAAGATCGCGGGCAGGCCGCTGGTGATCGGGGCCGGCAAGTCCGGCTTCGTGGTGGCGCTGGACGGCCACACCGGGCAGCTGCTGTGGAAACGCTCGGTCGGAATCCACAACGGCCACGACCAGGATCCCGTCTACGCGATGAAACACGAATACTCCAAGCTGAGCATGCCCGAGACGGTCTACCCCGGGCTGCTGGGCGGCGTGATCGCGCCGATGGCCACGAACGGGACGGCCGTGTTCGTGCCGGTCGTCAACCACTCCGTGACCTTCTCCACGCAGACCGAAAATCAGGAATCCGGACCCACGAGCGGGGAACTGGTCGCGATCGACGCGGCGACCGGCGAGGTCTTTTGGGCGCACAGGTTCCCCGCCGCGGCGTTCGGGGCCGTCACAGCCGTAAACGACCTGGTGTTCGCGACCACCTTCGACGGGACGGTGTACGCGCTCAACGCGAACAGCGGCAGCGTCGTCTGGCAGAAGCAGCTCCCGGCCGGCACCAACACGGGCGTGGCGGTCGCCGGCAACACGCTGATCGCCCCCGCCGGCGTCGCGGCCGGGAGCGGACAGACCCCCGAAATCGCCGCCTACCGCCTTCCCGGCGGGGGGTAGGGCAAACAGGAAGGAGCAGGGCGATCCGAAGTCGCGTATCTCAATCGTTGGTCGGCTCGATCATGCCTCGCGCCCAGTCGACGGCAGAAGCAGCCCAGCGCAACGCCTGCTCGCAGTCAAGACGAGCCGGCTCCTGAGAGCCGTACCTCCCTATTGCCGCAAACGGGGTCAGTCGCGTCGCACCCTCAAACTCCAGCGGCAGTTCGATGTCGTTCTCTTCACACAGCTCACCGAGATAATCCAGGTCATGAATAAACCGAAACTTGATACCCCGCGAGGCGAGGACGGCCTTCAGCGCCTTCTCTACAGCCTGCTGGGCGTGAAAGCCCACAATCGCGTCCGTGACAGAACCGACTGACAGCATCGCCCGTGCCGCAGCCTCATCATCGCTCGCAAGACCAAGCAGCTCGCGAGCGAGATCAGCGGAGTCTGCCACTACGCTGCCAACTCCCTGCCCTCAGCCAGCGCTGCGTGGATCAGACTGCCCTGCACATCACACCACTCGCGGACACGGTCCTCACTCACCACGATCACGTCAGCCGCAACGAGCAGGCCACGCAGCTTTTTGCGCAAACGAACGGACTCCTCGACCGCATCGTCGACCGACGGCTCGATCACTAGGAAGTCCAGGTCGCTGTGCCGTCCAGCTTCGCCCCGCGCATGGGACCCGAACAGGATCACCCGCGCCTGCGGCGCAGCCTCAGACAGCCGCCGGCCGGCCTCCACAATCAGCGCCTCGTCGAACACGCGCTCACAGTAGCGCGGCCCACGAGAACGAAGCCTCTTCGAGAGTCGAGAAGACGAGCGTCTTTGCGCGCTGCGCTCGCTCACTCGGACGGGTTTGCGTCTCCTCACGCCCCACTCCGTCCCCGGCGGCGCGTAACGGGGCCTTCGCTTCGTCAGGCGCCCGGAATCGCGGAGGGCTGGGGCGTTCCGCCGGGTCGCGGCAGCGCCTGCAGCACGCGCCTGGCGAGCGCCTCGTGTCCGGCGAAGCGCAGGCTCTCGCAGCGGCGCTCGGGTCCCAGCGCCGCGACCCATGCGCTCGTGTCGCCCGTCACGCTCGTCGCGGGCCTGCGCGCCGCCGCCTCCAGCGTCCGCACGCGCCCCTGCGCGATCCGGAAGCGGTGGCTGACGAGCGCCGGCTCAAGGCCCTCGACCGTCACCTCCAGCGTGCCCTCCGGCAGGCGCTCGGCGCCCTCGAGCAGCACCGGCAGCAGCGCCAGCAGGGCGCCGACGTCGACGTGCTCGTGCGCCTGCGGCGCCGACCACATGTGCCGCATCCCCCAGCGCGCCAGCGCCCCGGCGATCGGCAGCAGCTCGCGCCCCGCCCCGGTCAGCTGCAGCTCCACGCGGGGAGGCACCTCGTGGAAGCGCCGGCGCGTCAGCAGCCCCAGCGCGACCATCTGCTGCAGGTGCCGGTCGAGCACGCCGCTGGAGATCACCGCGAGCCGCTCCTGCAGCTGCACCGGGCGCCTGCGCTCGTGCCCCAGCTCCAGCGCGATCGGCAGCGTCCAGTGATCTCCCGCCGCGCCCAGCGCCCGCGCCAGGGGCGTCCACTGGGTGCGATGGCGCGGACTCGACACGGTGTCAGTCTAGTTCCACTTTTCGGATTTTGCCAGCGTTTTGCAAGGTTGTTTCTGAGCCTGGGGGAGACTCGGGCCGAATGGGAAACACCATTGGCAATTATCTGACTGCCGGAACTAGAGTTAGAAGGCGAACCACACAGAAGATGCTCTCGGCTTGGCCGCTGTCAGGGGACACCCCCGAAGCGGCGTGAGCTTGAGTGTCGTCCTACCTCTCCGGCGATGCTCGAGAGAGATCGAGGCGTCCCCCCGACGATGCCAGGTCTCCGCGGGCGCCGTGGCCAGAGATGGCGCGGCGCCTGTGAAGGCCTGGGCGGGTCCGGTCCCTCGCGTGCCGGTCCCGGCAGACGGTCCGCGACAGCGGACGCCGGCGGCGGCGCCCGGGAAAGCCCAAGCCCCGGGGTCAGCTCAACCCGCGCGGGGAGCTGTCCGGTCTCAAGCCCGCGCTAGCCTGAGCGACGCGTGCCGACCGCGAGCCCTCTCTCGACCTTCTCCCCGCGCGTGCGGGCGTGGTTTCAAGCGGCCTTCGCCGCCCCCACGCCCGCCCAGGCCAAGGCGTGGCCGGCGATCGCCCGCGGCGAGAACGTGCTGCTGTCGGCGCCCACCGGCTCCGGCAAGACGCTCGCGGCCTTCCTGTGGGCCCTGGACCGGCTCGGCGCCCCCGCCGAGGCTCCCGGTGCCGGCGAGGGCGCCGAGGGCCTCACGACGGACTCCAGGCGGCTCACACGGGTCGTCTACGTCTCGCCCCTGAAGGCGCTCGCCTACGACATCGAGCGCAACCTGCGCGCTCCCCTGCGCGGGATCGGCGCCGGGGACGTCCGCGTCGGCATCCGCACCGGCGACACCCCCCAGCGCGAGCGCGCGGCGATGGGGCGCAACCCGCCCGACATCCTGATCACGACCCCCGAGTCGCTGTACCTGCTGCTCACCTCGCGCGCTGCGGAGACGCTCCATGGCGTGCGGGCGGCGATCGTGGACGAGATCCACGCCGTCGCGCACTCCAAGCGTGGCTCGCACCTCGCGCTCACGCTCGAGCGGCTGCAGGCGCTCTCGCCCGGGATGCAGCGCATCGGTCTCAGCGCGACGCAGCGTCCCCTGGAGGAGATCGGCCGCTTCCTCGCCGGGGCGGGCCGCGAGGTCACGATCGTCGACGCCTCGACGCCCAAGCCCCTCGACCTGCGGATCGAGGTCCCGGTCGAGTCGATGGCCGACCCGGGCGCCGCTCCGGCCGGCGCCGAGCGGGATCCGTTGGAGCCGCTGTCCGGCGGCGAGTCCACGCGTGGGTCGATCTGGCCGGCGATCTACCCCGAGCTGCTGAAGGCCGTCACCGAGCACACCTCGACGATCGTGTTCGTCAACAACCGCCGCGCCGCCGAGCGGGTCGCGCTGCGCCTCAACGAGCTCGCCGGCGAGGGGATCGCACGAGCACACCACGGCTCGCTCGCACGCGAGGAGCGCGCGCGCGTCGAGGAGCTGCTCAAGGGGGGCGAGCTGCCCTGCCTCGTCGCCACCAGCTCGCTCGAGCTCGGCATCGACATGGGCGCGGTCGACCTCGTGCTGCAAATCGAGTCGCCCAAGTCCGTCGCCCGCGGCCTGCAGCGCATCGGGCGCGCCGGCCACGGCGTCGATCGGGTCAGCCGCGGGCGCATCTTCCCCAAGTACCGCGGCGACCTGCTCGAGTGCGCCGTCGTCTGCCGGATGATGCGCGCCGGCGAGATCGAGCCGACGGCCGTCCCCCGCAACGCCCTGGACGTCCTCGCCCAGCACGTCGTCTCGATCGCCGCCGCGAGCGAGGAGGACGGCGTCCCCGTCGACGAGCTCTACTCGCTCCTCACCCGCGCCCATCCCTACTCACAGCTTTCGCGCGAGCTGTTCGAGCGCGTGCTCGACATGCTCGACGGGCGCTACCCGTCCTCCGAGCTCGCCGCGCTTCGCGCGCGCATCGTCTGGGACCGCGTCGCGGGCGTGATCCGGCCCCGCCGCGGCGCCCGCCAGCTGGCGGTGGCGAACGCCGGCACGATCCCCGACCGCGGCCTGTACGCGGTCACGCTCCCCGACGGCCGCCGCGTCGGCGAGCTCGACGAGGAGATGGTCTACGAGGCCCGCCCCGGCCAGGCGTTCTTCCTCGGCGCCTCCACCTGGCGGATCGAGGAGATCGGACGCGACCGCGTGATCGTCACCCCCGCGCCCGGCGCCCCCGGCGCGGTGCCCTTCTGGAAGGGCGACACGCTCGGGCGCCCCGTCGAGCTGGGCCGCGCGATCGGCGCGTTCGCGCGCTGGGCCGTCGAGCAGGACGCCGACACGCTGCGGCGCGACTACGACCTCGACGAGCGCGCCGCCCGCAACCTCCTCGAGTATCTGCGCGCGCAGCTCGCCGCCACGCGCGTGCTGCCCAGCGACCGCACGATCGTGCTCGAGCGCTTTCGCGACGAGCTCGGCGACTGGCGCCTGTGCCTGCTCTCCCCCTACGGCGCCCGCGTGCACGCCGCCTGGGGCCTCGCGCTGTCCGCGCGCGTGCGCGAGCGCTTCGGCCTGGAGGGGGACGTGCTGTGGTCCGACGACGGCATCGTCCTGCGCCTGCCCGACCTCGACGCCGGCGAGAGCGAGGCGCTGTCCTCGCTCGCCGAGCTCGTCCTGATCGAGCCCGACGAGCTCGAGCCGATCGTCACCGCCGAGCTCGGCTCGAGCGCCCTGTTCGGGGCGCGCTTTCGCGAGAGCGCCGCCCGCGCGCTGTTGATCCCGCGCGCCTGGCCCGGGCGGCGCACGCCGCTGTGGCAGCAGCGCCTGAAGGCCCAGAGCCTGCTCGAGGTGGCGCGCCGCTACGAGGACTTCCCGATCGTGCTGGAGACCTACCGCGAGTGCCTCCAGGACGTGCTCGACCTGCCCGGCCTGCAGCAGCTGCTGCGCGGCCTCGCCACCCGCGAGCTCGCGCTCGTCGAGGTCGAGACGCGGACGGCCTCGCCGTTCGCCTCCTCGCTGATGTTCGACTACGTCGCCACGTACATGTACGAGGGGGACACCCCCGCCGCCGAGCGCCGCGCCGCCGCGCTGTCGCTCGACCGCGACCTGTTGCGCGAGCTGCTCGGCTCCGAGGAGCTGCGCGAGCTGATCGACCCCGGCGCGCTCGCTCGGGTGCAGGACGACCTGCAGCGCCGCTCGCCCCAGACCCGCGCGACCGGCCGCGACGAGCTGCACGACGTCCTGCGCTTCGCCGGCGACCTCACCGCCGAGGAGATCCGCGAGCGCGTGCTCGACGGGATCGACGCCGGCGCGCTGCTGCAGCAGCTGCGCCGCGAACGGCGCGCGATCGCGCTGCGGATCGGCGGCGAGCAGCGCCACGTGGCCGCCGACGAGGCCGGCCTCTACCGTGACGCGCTCGGCGCCGCGCCTCCAAGCGGCCTGCCCGAGGCGTTCCTCGCCGACGTCGAGAACCCCCTTTCGCAGCTCGCCGCCCGCTACGCCCGCACCCACGGGCCGTTCACGAGCGGCGAGCTGCGCGCCCGCTACGGCGTCGAGGCGAGCGCGGTCCTGCGCGAGCTCGAGCGCTCGGGCGATCTCGTCCGCGGTGCGATCAGGCCCGGCGGCAGCGAGCTCGAATGGTGCGACGTCGAGGTCCTGCGCCGGCTGCGCCGCGCCTCGCTGGCGGCCCTGCGCAAGGAGATCGAGCCTGCCGCGCAGAGCGCCCTGGCGGGCTTCATGGGGGCCTGGCACGGCGTCGACCGGCACACCGGCCAGGGAGCGGGGGTCGAGCGCCTGCGCGAGGCGCTCGTGGGACTGCAGGGGCTCCCGCTGCCCGTCGAGGTCTGGGAGCGCGACGTGCTCCCGCGCCGCGTCGGCGCCTACTCCCCCGCGTGGCTGGACTCGCTCTGCGCCGCCGGCGAGCTCGTCTGGGTCGGCGCCGGCCCGGTCGGGGGGCGCTCGGGGCGGGTCGCGCTCTACTTCCGCGAGGACGCGCCCCTGCTCGGCCCGCCGGCCGCCGGACGCGCGTCGAGCTCCGATCGCCCACCCGCGCCATCCGATCGCGCCTGCGCGCCGGCCGATCTCCGCTCCGACGCCGGTTCCACGCACGAGCCGCTGCGCGCGCGCCTGCGCGCCGGGCCCTGCTTCTTCGCCGATCTGCTCGCCGAGCTCGATCTTCCCGCCGAGTCGCTGCGCGAGGCGCTGTTCGATCTCGTCTGGGCCGGCGAGGTCACCAACGACGCGTGGGCGCCGCTGCGCGAACCCCACTCCCACCGCGCCGGCTCTGGCGGCGAGGGCGCGGCGCGGCTGCGGCTCGCGGGCGCCAGCCCCTCCGGCCGCCCCCCTCCGGGCCGCTCGCGCTTCGGTCCGCGCCGCGCCGGCGCGCGTATGCGGGGCTCGGCGCATCCCCCCGGGCGCTGGTCGCTGACCGAGCCGCTCTTCCGCGAGCGCCCGGAGGGGCCTTCGGGCGCCGAACGCCGCCGCGCCCTGGCCGAGCTGCTGCTCGAGCGCCACGGCATCCTCACGCGCGAGCACGTCCTCGCCGAGGGCGTCGCGGGCGGCTTCGCGGGGCTGTACGGCGCGCTGTGCGAGCTGGAGACGCTCGGCGCCTGCCGCCGCGGCTACTTCGTCGAGGGGCTCGGCGGCGCCCAGTTCGCGCTGCCCGGCGCGGTCGAGCGCCTGCGCGCCCGCCCCGGCGCTCCCTCCCGGGACGCACACGCCGCGGCGCTCGTGCTCGCCGCCTGCGATCCCGCCCAGCCCTTCGGGGGGGTGCTGCCGTGGCCCCGGCCCGAGCACCACGGACGCCGCCCCGCGCGCGTGCCCGGCGCGTACGTCGCGCTCGTCTCGGGCGCGCCCGTGCTGTACGTCGAGCGCGGCGGTCGCGGCCTGGTCACGCTCGTGCCGGCACCGGCCGGCGAGGAGCCGCTGCGCGCGGCGCTCACGGCGCTCGCCGAGGCTGTCCGCGACGGCCGCGCCGGGCGGCTCGCGCTCGAGCGGATCGACGGCGAGCCGGCGATCGGCTCGGAGTGGGAGACAATGCTCGCGGAATCCGGCTTTCGCGCCGGTCCGCGCCGGCTCACCCTGAGCGCCTGAGGACCGCCGTCCCGTGGGCGAGTCCGGCGGTCCCGCCGTGGACCACGATTTCCCTGCACCTGCCGGTAATCCGAGGATTGGAACTACGGTGTGAGCGCGGCTGTCCGAACCCTTTTGTCCGTCAGACATCCGGACGTAGCGGAAACACCACTGGAAAAGTCGAACCCGTCCTGGTAGAAAAAACTTGCATCTGCTCTTGAATTTGCCTACCTTCTAGAACCGTGGGGATGAGCGGAACTCAGAGGGAAGTTAGACCGCTGTACCGGAGACTGCCACACGGGCCACACGGAATGGACCGCGAGGACGTAGCCAGGCATCAACGCGCGCGCCTTTACGGCGGCATGATCGAGTCTGTCTCCGAGCGGGGCTACCGGGCGACGACCGTGGCCCAGGTGATCGCGCTCGCGGGCGTCTCGCGCCGGGCCTTCTACGAACACTTCGCCAACAAGGAAGAGTGCTTCGTGGCGACCTACGACATCGTCGTCGCGCGCTCGCGCAAGCGGGTGCTCGAGGCGTGGGGCGCGGAACGCGGCTGGGCCAACCGCCTGCACGCGTCGTGCAACGCGTTCCTCGACGACATCATCGCCGAACCGAAGGGCGCGCATCTCGTGCTGATCGACTCGCTCGGCATCGGCGCGAAGTCGCGCGAACGGCTGCACCTGGCGGGCTCCTCCTACGAGCGCCTCGTGGCCGCCGCCTTCAAGGTCTCGCCCGAGAACGGGCCGTTGCCGGCCGTCGCCTCGCGCGCGATCGTCGGCGGCGTCCGTCACGTCGTCTTCAACCGCATGCGCGAAGACCGCGTCGCCGAGCTGCGCACGCTCGCCGACGAAGTGCTCGACTGGGTCGAGGCCTACCGCTCGCCGGCGAGCACCAGGCTGCGCGCGGTCGCGCTGAAGAAGCCGCCCGAGATCTCCCCCGAGCCGGCCGCCTTCCTGGCGGGCGACGACAAGCGCACGCGGGTGCTCGGCTCGGTCGTCCACCTGACCCTCGACGAGGGCTACTCCGAACTGACCGACCCCCAGATCGCGCAGTTCGCGGGGATCTCCACCGAGGCCTTCCACAAGCAGTTCCGCTCCAAGGAGGAGTGCTTCCTCGCGGTCGTGGACGAGTTCGCCCGCGAAACGCTCGGGGTCGTCGAAGCGGCGAGCGCCAAGGCCTCGTCGTGGCCCGAGGCGGTGCACATCGCGGCGAGGACGTTCATCAACCACATCGTCGCCCATCCCGCGCTGCTGCGGATGACGTTCGTCGACCTATTCGAGGTCGGGCCCGGGATGATCGACCGCATGACGACGTCGGTCGACCGCTTCACCGCGCTGCTGGCGGCCGGCGGGCCCGAGCCGCGCCGCGCCCCCGAGGTCCTCCCCGAGGTGCTCACCGGCGCGGTCTGGGACATCATCAGCGCGTACGCCACCAGCGACCGCGTGCGCTACCTGCCCTGCCTGGCCGACCACATCGCCTTCGTCGTGCTCGCCCCCTACATCGGCCCCAAAAGCGCGGTCGACACGATCGAGCAGTGCCGCCTCGGGCGCAGGCGCGCCGCCGGCCCGGCCGCGTAGAGGACCGCGCGGCCGGCGCCGCCTCGTAGACGCACGGACCCCGCTCCGCTCCGACGCTCGGGCCGAGCCGAGCGCCGGCGACCCCGATCGACGCGCAACCCTCAGCCGATCCTGCACTGCGCGGTGCTGTAGCCCGGCGGGTCGGCGTCCGCCGCGCTGCGGTGGCCGGCCGTGGTCGTGCGCGTGACTTCGTGCAGGACCCGCGCGCCGCGGCGCCACTGGAACGTCACGACTCCCCGCAGCGTGTATGCGGGCCGGCCCTTGACTCCCATCAGCTGAAAGCTCGTGCCGCCCTGGCGCGTGGTCCGCGCCCCGCCGAGCGCGATGAAGCCCGAGTCGCCGTCGCGCGCGAGGCTCGCCCAGCCGCCCTTCGCCTGCAGGTACTGCAGCTGAAAGCGCATGTACATCGTGTCCCGCGCGCGCCCGTCGCCCGGCATCGAGCCGCGGATGCCGACCGTGTTGCGCTCGTCCGGCGGGTTGCACACGTCGACGGTCGCCCACAGTTCCCGCGACTGAAGCAGCGAGCTCGCCGGGGGGCGGGTCCTCGTGGCCGCCGCCGCAGGCGTCGCGGCGCACAGCGCGCCCGCGATCGTGAGGGACGCGAGCGCCGCCCGCCAGGCGCCGTGTGAGGGCCGGACCATGCGTTGAAGATAGCGCTGCGCGCCGCCTGCGCGGTCCGGTTCGCCGCCCCCACAGGCTCGCCGCCGCGGTGTGATATCCCTGCGCCGTGGCCGCGATGCGCTCAGCCGAGGTCGTCGAGCTGCTGGCGCGCGTCCCGGTGTTCTCGACGCTCGTCGACGACGATCTGCGGCGCATCGCCGAGCTCGCCGTTCCCCGCGAGTTCCAGTCCGGTCAGGTCGTCTTCCGCGAGGGCGACGCCAGCGACACCTGCTACGTAGTGCGCTCCGGCCGAGCCCGTGCGGTGCGCGAGCACGCCGGCGGGCGGGTCATCACGCTCGCGACCTTCGGGCCGGGCGACATCTTCGGCGAGCTCGCCCTGTTCGAGGACGAGCGCCGCTCGGCCACCGTCGAGGCGGTCGAGCCGACGACCGTCGTGGCGGTGCTCGGGCCCGACATGCGCCGGCTGATGGTCGAGCACCCGGAGATCGCCACGCGCCTGGTGATCGCCCTGGGACGGCGCCTGCGCGAGACCAACGAGCGCCTCGCGCGCCAGTCCTTCCAGACCGTCCAGAGCCGCGTCGCGGTGGTGCTGAGCGAGCTCGTCGCCCAGGAGACGGCCGGCGGCGAGCGCGGCGACGTGCTGGTCACGGCCACCCAGGCCGACCTGGCGCAGCTGGCGGGCTCCTCGCGTGAGTCGGCCAGCCGCTTCCTGGCGGTGCTCGAGCGCGCCGGCGTGATCTCCCAGGGCCGGGGGCGCCTGGTGGTCCACGATCCCGAGGCGCTGAAGCAGTATGTCTTCTAAGGGCTCGAAACGGCCGCGCGGGGGGGCGACGCCGGAGGGCTCCGAGCGGCGGCGCAAGGCAGCGGCGGGGGAGGCCGCGAAGCGACGCCGCAAGGCCGCGGCGCCGGAGGTCTCGGCCGGCGGGGTGGTGATGCGCGGCGGGCAGGTCCTCGTGGTCGTGCCGGTGCGGCGCGCCGCCGACGGCTCGCGCGTGCTCGGCCTGCCCAAGGGCCACGTCGACCCGGGCGAGAGCGCGCTGCAGGCCGCCACGCGGGAGGTGCGCGAGGAGGGGGGCGTCGTGGCCGAGCCGCTGGGGGAGCTGGGCGAGGTGCGCTACTTCTACCGTCGCGACGGGCGCACCGTTCCCAAGTCGGTCGCGTTCTTTTTGTTCCGCTACGTCTCCGGCGAGACGTCCGATCACGACCACGAGATCGAGGACGCCCGCTGGATCGACCTGCGCGAGGCGCGGACGGCGCTCAGCTACGAGGGCGAGCGGAGGATGATCGCGCGCGCGCTCGAGCGCCTGCGCGAGGGCTCTGAGCCGGCGGGCTCCTAGCCTGCGTCCACGCGCGGAGGATTCGGGCTTGGGAGGAGGCGCGAAAGAGGGGCGTCGTTGAGATAGCCTGCCGTCCGTGCAGGTCCTCAACTTCTACTCGACGATCTTCGCCGACGAGCTCAAGCGCGGGCGCAAGACCGCGACCATCCGCCTCGGCGACAAGTCCGGCAAGTACCGCAAGAACCAGGCCGTGCTGGTCACGATCGGCTACCAGTACTCGCCCCGCGAACGGATCTTCGAGGCCGTGATCGACCAGGTCGAGGTGATGAAGGTCGCCGACCTGTCCCCGCGCGACATCAAGCACGACAACCCCGAGTTCCGCCGCCACGAGGAGCTGATCCACTTCCTCGAACAGATCTACGGCCGCACGGTCTCAATGGAGGACACGGTCACCGTCGTGCGCTTCTCGCAGATCGTCGAGAGCCCGTCCGGCATGACCGAGGCGATCAAGGGCTTCGGCGGCGCCCAGAACTGAGCGGTGCGGACGTCTCGTGCCGGGGCCGGCGGGGTCCGAGACCGGGCCGAGGCGGACACCGGGACGGAGCGGTGCCCCGGACACCGGGACGGAGGGGCGCCCTTTTCCTATATATTGGCGTTGCTTGGCACTCCGGCCTGTGGAGTGCCAAACCTTGAAGGACTGCTGCAGCATCCCTGAAGCACTCCCCAAGCTCTGAAGCGTTCCCAACCAGCGGAGGTTCTTTCGACATGAAGCTCAAGCCCCTGGGCGATCGGCTGATCGTGCGGGCGATCGAGGAAGAGGAGACCACGGCCAGTGGCCTCGTCCTGCCCGACACCGCCAAGGAGAAGCCGCAGAAGGGCAAGGTCCTCGCGGTCGGCGACGGCCGTCTCGACGACGACGGCAAGCGCATCCCGCTCGACGTCGCCGACGGCGACGAGGTCCTCTACAGCAAGTACGGCGGCACCGAGATCAAGGTGGACGGCGAGGACCTGCTCGTGCTGCGCGAGTCCGACGTCCTCGCCAAGGTCCTCTAGACGCGGGCCCGCGGGCCCGCTGAGAAAACTTCAAGCAGCGGGGCCCCTGCCTCGCGAAGGAGAATCGAAACATGGCACACAAGGAGCTCAAGTACGACGCCGAAGCGCGCAAGTCGCTGGAGGCGGGCGTCGACGCGGTCGCCAACGCGGTCAAGGTCACGCTCGGCCCCAAGGGCCGCTATGTAGTGCTCGACAAGAAGTTCGGCGCGCCCACGATCACCAACGACGGCGTCACGATCGCGCGCGAGATCGAAGTCGAGGACGTGTTCGAGAACCAGGGCGCGCAGCTGGTGCGCGAGGTGGCCACGGCCACCAACGACGTCGCCGGCGACGGCACCACCACCGCCACCGTGCTGGCCCAGGCGATCGTCCGCCAGGGCCTGAAGAACGTCGCGGCCGGCGCCAACCCGCTGGCGCTCAAGCGCGGCATCGAGAAGGCGGTCGACGAGGTCGTCGCCAACATCGCCACGCAGTCCAAGGAGGTATCCGGCAAGGACCAGATCGCCCGCGTGGCGACGATCTCCGCCGGGGACGAGGAGATCGGCGACGTGATCGCCGACGCGATCGAGAAGGTCGGCAAGGACGGCGTCGTCAACGTCGAGGAGGGCCAGACGTTCGGCATGGACCTCGAGTTCACCGAGGGCATGCAGTTCGACAAGGGCTACATCTCGCCGTACATGGTCACCGACCAGGACCGCATGGAGGCGACCTTGGAGGACCCCTACATCCTGATCGCCAACCAGAAGATCGGCTCCGTGCGCGACGTGCTGCCGGTGCTCGAGCAGGTGATCCAGAGCGGCAAGCCGATCCTGATCATCGCCGAGGACGTCGAGGGCGAGTCGCTGGCGACGCTGGTCGTCAACAAGCTGCGCGGCACCTTCACCGGCGTGGCCGTCAAGGCCCCCGGCTTCGGCGACCGCCGCAAGCGCATGCTCGAGGACATCGCGATCCTCACCAAGGCCGAGGTGATCACCGAGGAGATGGGGCTGAAGCTGGAGAACACCCAGGTCTCCCAGCTCGGCCGCGCGCGCCGCGTGGTCGTCGCCAAGGACACGACCACGATCGTGGACGGGGCCGGCGACGCGGAGGCGATCAAGGGCCGCATCAACCAGATCAAAGGCGAGATCGAGAACACCGACTCCGACTTCGACCGCGAGAAGCTCCAGGAGCGCCTGGCCAAGCTCTCGGGCGGCGTCGCCGTGGTGAAGGTGGGCGCGGCCACCGAGACGGAGATGAAGGAGAAGAAGCACCGCGTCGAGGACGCCCTGCAGGCCACGCGCGCCGCCCTGGAGGAGGGCATCGTGCCCGGCGGCGGCGTCGCGCTGCTGGAGGCCTCCTCCGCCGTCTCCGTCAACGGGACCGGCGACGACGACGAGCGCACGGGCGCCCGCATCGTGCTGCGCGCGCTGGAGGAGCCGCTGCGCCAGATCGCCGAGAACGCGGGCCTCGAGGGCTCCGTGGTCGTCAACGACGTGCGCAAGGCCAAGAAGGGTCAGGGCCTGAACGCCGCGACCAACGAGATCGTCGATCTCGTCGCGGCCGGCATCATCGACCCGGCGATGGTCACCCGCTCGGCGCTGCAGAACGCGGCCTCGATCGCCAAGAACATCCTCACGACCGAGGCGATCGTCGCCGAGGTCCCGGAGAAGGAAGGAGCCATGCCGGGCGGCGGCATGCCCGACATGAGCGGGATGATGTAGCGATTCGCCGAGCTTGCCCCGTCTCGCTGGACGGCGCAGGCTCACCTGTCGATATGGACCGGGAGGGCTCGGAACGGACGCCGGGCCCTCTTGTCGTCCCGGGCCCTCTTGTCGTCCGGGGAGCCTGCCGAATCCGCCCAGGTCGGCCGGCCGACCCCGCGTAGATCAGGCTCGCTTGTAGACGAGCCCGTACAGCCCCTTGTATTCGGCCGTCTTCTCCGCCGCCTTGGAGAACGCCTTCGCGTCGAAGCCGGGCGTGGCCGAGACGGGATGCGGCAGCGCGTACAGGATCACCGCATAGTGCTGGACGTGGCCTTTCGACGGGCAGATCGAGTAGCGGCTCTGCCCCAGGCCGTTGCGTCCGACGACCGCCCCGGCCGGCAGCCTACCCGCGGCGAGGCCTTTGAGCGTCGGCTGCAGGCCGGCCACGGCCCACTGGATCTTTTCTTCGCCGTGCCCTTCCAGGGAGAAGCTGGTGACGACCAGGGCGAGCTCCGCCGTCCCCTTGGGGATGGCGCTCCAGCGCAGGGGCGGCGAGACGTCCGCCCCGTCGCATGTGTAGCGCGCCGGGAGCGCCTGTCGGTTCTTGATCGTCGGGCTCGACATTTCGATGGAGACCGTCGGAAGGTGTTCTTTGGGGACGCTGCTTTTCGGCTTCTGCGCACCGGTGGGAGCCGGCGCCGTGGCGCTCGTGCCGGTCTGCGCGCTCGACGAGCTCTGGCTCGCGCTCCCGGCCGGCGCGGACGAGGACTGCGACTTGGAGCTCGAGCTCGAGCCGCCGCAGCCGGCGAGAACCAGCGCCAGCGCCAGCGCGCCGCCCACAGTCGCGTTCAATCGCCGTCCCATCGATGCTCCTCCCTGTAGCCGAAGCTCCAGTTCGCTTACACGCTGAGAGCGCACGCTACAGATCGACCACTCGAACTCCTAGCGATTTCCGAAATTGTCTCCAGCTGCTTTGTCGCCTTCAGCGACCGAGGCGCCTGTCGTCAGCCGCCCACCGCTTCCACCGGCCGCGGCCCGGGTCCCACGTACTTCGCGGTCGGCCTGATCAGCTTGCCTTCGCGCTTCTGCTCGAGGATGTGCGCCGACCAGCCGGCCACCCTGGCGCAGGTGAACATCGAGGTGAACAGCTCCGGCGGGACCTCCGCCAGGTCGAGCACGACAGCCGACCAGAACTCGACGTTGGTGGCGAGCACCCTGTCGGGCTTGCGCGCCTGCAGCTCGGCCAGCGCCGCCTGCTCCAGCGCCTCGGCCGCCTGAAAGCGCGAGGAGCCCAGCTCGCGGCAGGTGCGGCGCAGCACCCGCGCGCGCGGGTCTTCGGCACGGTAGACCCTGTGCCCGAAGCCCATCAGCCGCTCGCCGCGATCGAGCGCGCTCCGCACCCAGCCCTCGGCGTCGCCCGCGCGTTCGACTTCCTCGAGCATCTTCAGCACCCGCGAGGGCGCGCCGCCGTGCAGCGGCCCCGACAGCGCGCCGACCGCCGAGGACAGCGCCGCGGCGCAGTCCGCGCCGGTGGAGGCGACCACGCGCGCGGTGAACGTCGAGGCGTTGATGCCGTGCTCGGCCGCCGAGATCCAGTACGCGTCGATCGCCTTGCAGTGCTTGGGGTTCGCCTCGCCGCGCCACCTGATCAAGAAGCGCTCGGGGATCGAGCCGCCCGTGTCGACCTGCTCCTGGGACACCGGCGGCTGCCCGGCGCCGCGCGCGGACTGGGCGACGAACGACAGCGCCATCACCGACGCGCGCGCGAGGTCCTCGCGCGCCTGCTCGTCGGAGACGTCGATCAGCTGGCCGAAGCCCCACTCGGGCGCCAGCATCGCCAGCGCCGCCTGCACGTCCACGCGGGGATCGCCCGAGCGCACGGTCAGCATGTGCGGTTCGGCGGGCGGCAAGCCGGGCTGCAAGCGCCCGTCGACCAACAGGCCCCAGACCTGCTCGTAGGGGACCCTGCCGACCAGGTCCTCGATGTCGACGCCGCGGTAGCGCAGCGCGCCACCCGCTCTGTCCGGCTCTGCGATCTCGGTGGCGAAGGCGACGACGCCCTCCAGGCCCGACTGGACCTCCGGTGCTGCTGTCTGAACCGCGCTCATGGCACTCGCTTTCTGGGCTGGATGCTCGACGGGGTGGCTGCCTTGTGGGCAGGCCCACATCGTCGCAGGAATGGCGCGGGCGCGATCCGGGCGCGAGCGCCTCGCGCGGGGCGCGCTAGGCTGCGCGAGCGGGCGTCGCACCCGCCGTGACCACACACAAGGGAGGGCCGGTGTCCGACAGCGATCTGATGTTCCGCCCGGCGGGCGAGCTCGCCTCGATGGTCCGCTCCGGGGAGTGCTCCGCGCTGGAGCTCGTCGAGATCTCGCTGCGGCGCATCGAGGAGCTCAACCCGCAGCTGAACGCCTTCGTGCAGGTCGACTCAGAGCGGGCGCTCGCCACGGCCGCGCGGATCGGCCCCGGCGACGAGCGCCCGTTCGCGGGGGTGCCGATCGCGATCAAGAACAACCGCGCGGTCGACGGCCTGCGGCTCACGTTCGGCTGCTCGCTGATGGAGGACTTCGTCGCCGGCTACGACCACAACGTCACCCGCCGCCTGAAGGACGCCGGGTTCGTGATCGTCGGCTCCACGACCCTGCCCGAGTACGGCGTCCTGCCCGTCAGCGAGGCGCGCATCTTCGGCCCCACGCGCAACCCGTGGGACCTGGAGCGCACCCCCGGCGGCTCCTCCGGCGGGGCGGCGGCGGCCGTCGCCGCGGGCATGGTGCCCGTCGCGCACGGCAACGACGGCGGCGGCTCGATCCGCATCCCCGCCGCCTGCTGCGGGCTGGTCGGGCTGAAGCCCGCGCGTGGACGCATCTCCGCCGCCCCCGAACTGGGCGACTCCGAGCTGTCGATCGACGGCGTGCTCACCCGCACCGTCGCCGAGACCGCCGCGATCCTCGACGTGCTCGCCGGGTACGAGCCCGGCGACGCCACCTGGGCGCCGCCCCCGGCCGAGCCGTTCGCGGCGGCCGCGAGCCGAGATCTCGGCCGGCTGCGGATCGCCGCGACGACGCTGCCGCCCCTCGCCGACGCGGTCGTCGACCCGATGTGCGCCCGCGCCGTGTCCGAGGCGTCCGAGCTGCTGCGCTCGCTCGGGCACGAGGTCGAGGAGGTCGATCCGCCGTGGCAGATCGAGGGCCTCTCGCAGCTGTTCGGCGCGGTCTTCTGCGTCCACGTCGCCCTCTCGATCGCATACTCCGGCACGATCGCCGGGCGCGAGCCCGCCGCGGCCGACATGGAGCCGATGAGCTGGGCGATCTACTCGATGGTCCAGCAGATGAGCGCCCTGCAGGGGATCGGCGCGAACGTGCGCCTGCAGGCCTTCACGCGCGGCCTCGTCACGTTCCTTCAGCCCTATGACATGCTGCTCACGCCCGCGCTCGCCGAGCGCCCGCTCGCGCTGGGCGCGCTCGACACCGCCGCGCCGGACCCGATGTCCACCTTCACCCGCTCCGGCCTGTTCACCCCCTTCACCCCCGTCTTCAACGCCAGCGGCCAGCCCTCCATCTCGCTGCCGCTGTTCCAGGGCGAGGACGGCCTGCCGCTGAACGTGCAGCTCGCCGGCCGTCCCGCCGGCGAGGCGGCGCTGCTGGCGCTCGCCACACAGCTCGAAGAGGCCTCGCCGTGGGCCGCGCGCCGCGCCCCGCTCGTGGCGGCCGAGACAGGTTAGGGCTGTCGCAAGACCGGCGGGTGCGGCTGGACGGGCCAGGGCCGGGCCGATCGGGTCAGGCGGAGCTGCGCGGGTCGCCGAGCAGCTGCGCCGTGGGGCCCTCGTCGCGGATCGTCCCGCGGTCGAGCGCATACGCGCGGCTGGCGAGCTCGCCCACGAGCCCGAGGTGCTGCTCGGCCAGCAGCATCGCCAGCCCCGTGCGCTGGATGCTCGCCAGCTGCTCTGCCAGCGTCTGCACCACGCGCGGCGCCAGCCCCTCGCTCGGCTCGTCCAGCAGCAGCAGCTGCGGGCCGCGCACCAGCGCGCGCGCGATCGCCAGGACCTGCTGCTCGCCCCCGCTCAGCCACGCGCCCTTCGACCGTTTCACCCCGGCCAGCAGCGGGAACACCTCGTACACCCGCTCCAGCGGCCAGCCGCTCTCCCGTGCGCCACCACCGCCGCCCGATCCCGCGCGCGCCGCGCTCCCGGCCGCCACCTGCAGGTTCTCCTCGACCGTCAGGTCCTTGAACACGCGCCTTCCCTCCGGCACCAGCCCGACGCCCAGCCGCGCCACCCGGTGCGCCCCCATCCCGATCGTCTCCACCCCGTCCACCTTGACGGAGCCGGTCTTCTTGATGGGGCCCATCCCCATCGCGCACTGCAACGTCGTCGTCTTCCCCGCGCCGTTCCTTCCCACCAGCGCCACCGTCTCGCCCGCGCCCACCTCCAGGTCCACGCCGAACAGGACGTGACTCGCGCCATAGAAGGCGTGCAGTCCCTTGATCTCGAGCTTCGCCTTCCTGTCCCGCTGCCGATACCCGGCCTGCTGCGGTGACCGGCGCCGGCCGGGCTCGTCGAAGGAGCCGGCTCCCGGGTCTCCCCCAAAGACAGCCCCCACGTTCACACCCCCCTCGCGGACGAGCC
>DASQGE010000126.1:0-9658 GCA_035632775.1 Solirubrobacteraceae bacterium
TCCCCCTCCCCCGCCCCCGCCCGAGCCGCCCGCGGACCCTTCTCCGCCGCCCCCGCCCGAGCCGCCCGAGCCCGGCGGCGACTTCCCGCCCGCCCTGGCTGATTCCCCGCCCGCGCCCTTGCTCGCGGGTTCGGCTTCCGGGGACGAGCTCGGCGTCGTTTCGGCTTCGGCCGAAGACGACGAGGAGGAAGCGGCCTGGGTCGAAGCCGAGGCGGCCGGCGACGCCGCCGACGGAAGCACCAGCTTGACGGCCCCGCGCGCGGACGCCGCCAGCGTGTCGTCCACGCGCGAGCCCGCGGCGCCTCCCATGATCACGCCGAAGCCGAGGAACACGAGCACCAGCAACGCCGACACCCTGCCCGAGGGCAACGTCAGCCCCGACGCGGACGCGCGCGTCTCCGTGCCGGAGGAAGCGCCGGCCTGCGACGGCGCACCGGCCTCTGATGGCGCAGCGACGGGCCTGGTCGCGGCCCTGGGCGCGAGGGAGGGAGCAGCGGGCTGCGACGGCGCACCGGCCTCTGATGGCGCGGCGACGGGCCTGGTCGCGGCCCTGGGCGCGAGCAGGGCGTCCATCACCGCCGTCGAGGCGTCCTCGACGGCGGTGGCCGACGACGAGCGCTCCATCAGGGCTGTGCCGCACTGCCAGCAGAACACGGCGCCGCGGCTGTGCGGGGCGGCACACTGCGAACAGTTGCCGACGCTGGCGCTCTCCTCCATCTGCAGCAGCCGCTCGACCTCGGCCAGCTCGGCGTCTCGCTCCTGCAGCAGCGCGGCGCGCCGCACGAGCACGTCGAGGCGAAAGTAGTCGCGGATCGCCATCTCGTATGCGAGCCCTCCCAGATCCCAGTGCAGCTCCGTGACCTGCTCGGCGAGGGTGTCGCGTCTGCGGCGCAGCTCCGAGCGCCCGTCGCCCTCGGGCGCGGCCGTCGAGCCCGTCGGCGGCGAGGGCGCCTGCGCCGCCTGCCGTCCGTCCCTGCCTGTCGCGTCGCCGAGGATGCTCATCGGGTTCAGCCGGTCGAGACGACGTTGGGGAGATTCTTGGATTTTTCCTCGTAGCTCTTGCCCTTGGACCCTTTCAGGCCTTCGACGACCGAGGGTGGGGCCGGGTGGCTCAGGCTGGAGCCGACGCCGGAGCCGCCGGACGACGAGCCGGAGCCTTCCGAAGACGCGCTCGAGGCGCCGTTGGAAACCTTGATCACGGTGGCCCCCGGGAAGCTCTTCTTCAGCCTGGGCAGCGCCTTCTCGGCTTCGGCCTTCTTGTGGTAGACGCCGGAATAGATCACGTAGCTCCCGGCCGTGAGGCTGCTGAAGTCTGCGGACTTCAGCGCGCCCACTTCCTTGGCGCCCTTGGTGGAGGCCGAAGACTTGGCCGCTTCGACCGCGCTCGCCTGCGTGCCCGACTGGGGCAGCGTCTGCAGCTGCACGGTGTAGCCCGAGGTGCCCGAAGGCCAGTCGTCGGTGAAGGACGCCGTGGAGGCTTCGCCGCTCGCGCCGGCGGCGGATGGCGACGCCACGCTGATCACCTGGGGCGCGGCGCTCGACTTGGCGGCGCCGCCCGAGCGTCCGATCAGCACGCCGACGCCCATCGCCAGCAGCAGCACGCCGACGCCGGCGATCACCGTCGGCGTGTTGCCACGACCGTCGCCTGCGGCGGCGAAAGCCCCGGTCCTTGACGCGGCGCCACCGCCGCCGGCGAAACCCGGCGGCACGGGAGGAGCGCTGGTCGTCGCTTCAGACTGGGGCTCGCCGCGAGAGGGCGGTCCAGCGAGCAGGACGCTGCTCATCGGGGCGCGACGCTCGCCACACTCCAGGCAGTAGCGCTGATCGCCCGCCAGCGGGGCGCCGCAGGCCGGACACGGCTCGGCGACGCCGGCGGCAGGCGGCGAGCCCGCGGCGGGCAGAGAGCCCGCGGCGGGCAGAGAGCCCGCGGCGGGCGGTGGGCTGGCGGCTGGCGATGGGCTGGCGGTCGGTTCGGTGGACAGGGCGGTCACCTTGGTATAAGCGCTGTGGCGGGCCGGCCGAGGAACCTCCGGGCGCGGACGGCCCTGGAGCCTGTGCGCTCCGTCTACAGCGTCGAGGCGCCCGCGCGGGCGGGCGTTACGATCTTGTGAACCGCGTCAGAGGCCGTGAACGTCTTGGCGATGTCAAGGCTCATCGACAAGGCACCGTCTGCCTGCCGCCAAGGTCCCTGCGACCGATACGATTGGAGCCGCGGATTGGAGCTGCGTGCCGAAAGGCAGCCTCGGCGCCACGTCGACAGACGCCACCGTGAGCATGGCTCACGGCGTACCGCATCGATCTCGCGCCGATCGGGTTCATATGGACAGCAAGAAACGGCCAACACACGAATGATGGAAGGCACGACAGCGTGAACGAACAGCGAGAGCAGGCAGCTTCGGAGATTGAGACACGCAAGATCGCCCGAAGGATCGGCCTGAGCGCGGCCATCGTGGCAAGCGCGGCGCTGGCGCTGCCGTTCGCGCCGCAGGCGGCCGCCAAGCCCCCGAAGATCAAGTCTCGCGTAGTGACGGGGAGCGCTCAGCACGTGCGCGGCTCGACCGCTCTGCTCACGGGCCTGGTCTTTCCCGCGGGCACGGAAACCAGCTGCTACTTCCAGTACGGCACCACCACCGCCTACGGCTCGCAGACGCCTACCCTCGCCGCCGGCAACGGCATCGCGAAGGTCCCGGTGGGCCAGCCCGTCTCCGGCCTGACGCCGGGGCTCACCTACCACTACCGACTGGTGGGAGTCGCCCTCGGCAAGACGCTGCTCGGCCATGACAGGACCTTCATCGCGGGCACACAAGGAGCGCGGCTCGTGTTCCAGATCGCCAAGACGAGCACGGTGGACGTGTTCGGAACCCCATTCACGATACGCGGCGTCCTGTCGGGAGCCGGCAACGCCAACCACCCGATCGCGCTCCAGGCCAGCCCCTTCCCCTACCTCGAACCATTCGAAAACGTCGGGGCTCCGAGCGCCACCAACGCGACCGGCGCCTTCTCCCTCCGCGTGACCAACCTCGCGCTGAGCACCCAGTTCCGCGTGGTCACGCTCGACAAACTGCCGGTATACAGTCCGGTCGTGACCGAGCGCGTGGCGGTGCACGTGATCCTCCACGCCAGCCCAACCCGACGCAAGGGGTTCGTGCGCCTGTACGGCACCGTGGCGCCCGCAAAGGCCGGCACACGGATCTTGTTCCAGCTACAGAAATCTTCCAGGCCGAGTGGCAAGTCCGAAATCACCGTGCGGTTCGTGACGGTGGCCGGCACCACGCTCAAGCGCGGCTCGAGCGCTTTCTCGCGCTTCAGCAGCGTCGTCGAAATCAGCCACGCCGGCCGCTACCGCGCCTTCGTCAAGCTGGGCGGCAACGGCCCGCAGGTGTCCGGCGCCAGCACGAATGTCCTGATTCGCTCCACGGTCCCTGGGCGAAAGGGAAAAGGGAAAGGGAAACGCAAGAAAGGCTGAGCGACTCGGCGACCCCCGGCGACGCGGGGGGTCAGCCGCAGCCTTCGCGCACCCTCAGCGCACCCTCAGCCGAAGACGAGACCCCGGGCCGCGAGCAGGTCCATCACGCGTTCGACCTCCTGCTCGACGGTTTCCGTGCATCTGCCGAGCACCAGGTCGGGCTCGCAGGGCGCCTCATACGGCGCTCCCACTCCGGTGAGACCGGCAAGCTCGCCCGAGCGCGCCCGCGCGTACAGACCCTTCGGGTCGCGCTGCTCGCACAGCTCGAGCGGAGCGTCCACGAAGATCTCGACGAACTCCAGGTCGTCGGCTGCGTGCAGGGCGGCGGCCGCCTCGCGATCCGCCGCGTAGGGACTGACGAGACTGACGAGGGCGATCGTCCCGGACTCGGCAAGCAGCCTCGCGACGTGGGCCGTGCGGCGCACGTTCTCGCTGCGCGCGTCCTCGTCGAACCCGAGGTCGCCGTTGAGGCCGTGACGCAGGTTGTCGCCGTCGAGCAGGAACGCCGGCTTGCCGGCGTCGATCAGGCGCTCCTCCACGGCGGCGGCGACCGTCGACTTGCCGGCGCCGGGCAGGCCGGTGAACCAGAGCGTCGCCCCGCCGTGCCCCAGCGACTTCCAGCGCCGCTCACGGGTAATCCTCGACCCCTGCCAGCGCACGTTCGGGCTGCGCTCGCTCTTCGGCTCCGGTCCGGCCCCCTCGACCTCGGTGTCGAGGATCACCCCGGCCGCGACCGTTTCGTTGGTCGCCTCGTCGATCACGATCAGGCTCCCGGTCACGCGGTTGCGGCGGTAGGAGTCGAACACCAGCGGCGCGCTGAGTTGGAGGTGGACGCGCGCGAGATCGTTCAGCTCGAGCGTGGTGGCGCCCTCGTCGCGGCGCAGGCTCTCCACGTCGATGCGGTAGCGGACGTCGACCCCGCCGACCATCGCCGTGCGCGTGGTGTGCTTGACCAGATAGCGTCGACGCGGGCTCAGAGGCTGCTCGGACATCCAACAGAGCAGGCACTCGAACCCGCTCGAGACCGTCGGCTGGTTCTGCGCGCGCACGATCGTGCTGCCGCGTCCGACGTCGATGTCATCCGCCAGCCTGAGCGCCACCGACATCGGCGGATACGCCTCCTCGACCGGACCGTCGAATGTGTCGATGCCCGCGATCGTGGTGTGCTGCCCGCTCGGCAGCACGACCACCTCGTCGCCCGGCCGCATCACGCCGCCCGCGACCTGGCCCCCATACGCGCGGTAGTCGACCACGCTCCTCGATGGCGGCCGTATCACCCACTGCACGGGAAAGCGAACGTCGATCAGGTTGCGATCGGAGGCGATGTGGACGTGCTCGAGGTGATAGAGCAGCGGCGGACCCTGGTACCAGGGCATCGCCTCCGAGCGCTCCACCACGTTGTCCCCCAGCAGCGCCGAGATCGGTATGAACGTCACGTCGGGCATCTCCAGGCGCGCCGCGAACCGGTCGAAGTCCTCGAGGATCGCGTCGAACACGTCCTCGTCGTAGTCGACCAGGTCCATCTTGTTGACGCACACCACGACGTGCGGAATCCCCAACAGCGAGCTGATGAAGGCGTGGCGCTTGGACTGCGCGACCACACCCTTGCGGGCGTCGATCAGCACGATCGCCAGATCCGCGGTGGAGGCGCCGGTGACCATGTTCCGCGTGTACTGCTCGTGCCCGGGGGTGTCGGCGATGATGAAGCGACGCTGCGCCGTGGCGAAGTAGCGGTAGGCGACGTCGATCGTGATCCCCTGCTCGCGCTCGGCACGCAGGCCGTCGGTCAGCAGCGACAGGTCCAGGAACTCATGGCCCATCCGCCGGCTGGTGTGCTCGACGTGCTCCAGCTGATCGGCGAGCACCTGCTTGGAGTCGTAGAGCAGGCGCCCGATCAGCGTGCTCTTGCCGTCGTCGACCGAGCCGGCGGTGGCGAAGCGCAGCAGGTCGGCAGGGCGCTCGGTGAGCCGCCGGAACACCTCCTGGGCGCCCTCCCCGGCGAGCGACGCGGCCTTCTCAGCCGCCGCCGGCGCCTTTCCGTTGCCGTTGCCGTTGGTGAGCACGCCGGATGACTCGCCTGGAGGGTGCATCAGAAGTACCCCTGCCGCTTGCGATCCTCCATCGCCGCCTCGGTGACGCGGTCATCGGCGCGGGTCTGGCCGCGCTCGGTCACCTCGGTCGCGGCGATCTCCGACACGACCTCCTCGATCGTGGCCGCCTCGGACTCGACGGCGCCGGTGCAGCTCATGTCCCCGACCGTGCGATAGCGCACGCGGGCCGTGAACGGCTGCTCGCCTTCCATCAGCTCGACGAACGGGCTGACCGCGTACAGCATCCCGTCACGGGCGAACACCTCGCGATCGTGCGCGAAATAGATCGACGGCACCTCCAACTCCTCCTCGGCCACGTACTGCCACACGTCGAGCTCCGTCCAGTTGGAGATCGGAAAGACCCGCGCGTGCTCCCCCTTGCGAATGCGCCCATTGTAGAGGCTCCACAGCTCGGGACGCTGGCGTTGGGGCTCCCACTGGCCGAACTCGTCGCGGAAGGAGAGGATGCGCTCCTTGGCGCGCGCGCGCTCCTCGTCCCGGCGCGCGCCGCCGAACGCCGCGTCGAAACCGTGCTCGGCGATCGCGTCCAGCAGCGTGACGGTCTGCAGCGCGTTGCGCGACGCGCGCGGACCCTGCTGCTCGACCGCGCGCCCGCTGCGAATCGACTCCTCGACCGACGCCACGATCAGCCTCTCGCCGAGCTCTTCGATCCGCCGGTCGCGGATCTCGATCGCCTCCGGGAAGTTGTGACCGGTGTCGACGTGCATCACCGGAAACGGGAACGGCGCCGGGCGGAACGCCTTCTCCGCCAGGCGCAGCAGCACGATCGAGTCCTTGCCCCCGCTGAACAGCAGCACGGGACGCTCGAACTCCGCGGCGACCTCCCGCATCACGTGGACCGCCTCGGCCTCGAGCGTGCGCAGGTGCGGGAGATGGTAGGTGGCGTGCATCCGTGCTGGTGGCTGGCGATCGGCCGGCTGAGAGTAGCCTATGTCTGACCTGGCAATTGTAAACTCTAGGGTGCATCTCCGAGCATTGTCAAGATCGGCAGAAGCGCGTGCGGAAGGCCGGAGACGGTTGCTGCTAGGTTTTCGGCTCCTCCAACCGAGCGGGTCTCCGGTCTTCAGGGTCCGTGTCAAGACATCTGCCGGGGTTGATGCGGCCGTGCGCAACCTGTCGAACAGCGTCAGCAAACCTGGACGGGATCCCGCGATCGTCCGCTCCGCGACCGAGCTGCCCGACCCCGCCGAGCCGCTCGGCGCCCCGGATGGCCGCCCGCGCGTGCTGATGCTGGGGATGGGCTGGTTTCCCGCGACGCTCGGGGGACTGGACCGCTACTTCCGCGCCCTGTTCGAGCAGCTCCCGGAGGCGGCCGGAGTGGTGCTCGGACCCGCCGAGGACGCACCCGCGTCGATCGACGCCGTCGCCCGCCAGGACTCCTCGCTGCCGCGCCGCCTGCTCGCCTTCTGGCTGGCTGCACGACGAGCCGGGCGCCGCGCCGACGTGGTGGATGCGCACTTCGCGCTGTATGCCGCCGCTCCGCTGCTGCTGGGGGCGCTGCGGACCCGCCCCGCGGTGTTTCACTTCCACGGGCCGTGGGCCGAAGAGAACATCGCCGCGGGCGACACGTCGGGCGTGAAGCTGACGCTGCGCCGGGCGGTCGAGCGACGAGCGCTCCACCATGCCGACGCCCACGTCGTGCTCTCCTGCGCTTTTCGCAGGCTCCTCGTCGAGCGCTATGGCGTGCGCCCATGGAACGTGCACGTATGGCCCCCAGGGGTGGCGCTTGACGTCTTCACCCCCGGCGACCGGTCCCGGTCGCGGGCGCGGCTGGACATCGACCCCTCGGCGTTCGTCGCCGTCTGCGCCCGGCGACTCGTGCCGCGCATGGGGATCGACGGGCTGCTCGACGCGTGGGGCCAGATCGAGGAGCAGCTGACGGACGGCTCGGTCCTGCTCCTCGTCGGCGATGGCCCGCTGCGCGATCGCCTTGCCGAACGCGCCGCCCGCCCGCCGCTCGCCGGCCGCGTACGCGTCTTGGGCCGGGTCTCGGACGAGGACCTGGTCGACTTCTATCGCTGCGCCGACGTCGCCGTGGTGCCGACCATCGCCTTCGAGGGATTCGGCCTGGTGGCGCTCGAGGCGGCGGCGTGCGGGACGCCGAGCATCGTCAGCGACGTGGGCGGCCTGCCGGAGGCGGCGATGGGACTGGACCCCTCCCTCATCGTCGCTCCGGGAGACACCGAGGCGCTCGGCGCCCGTCTGCGGGGGGCGGCACGGGGAGCCCTTCCGGCGCGATCCGCCACCCGGCGCCATGCCGAGAGGTTCGGCTGGCCGGCGGTCGCCGAGCGCCACCGCGAGCTCTACCGCCGGCTGGCGGCGGGCGAGCCGGACGAGCGACCGCGAGTCGTGTACCTGGATCACGTCGCGCGACTCTCGGGCGGCGAGATCGCCCTGCTGCGCCTGCTTCCACATCTGCGGCGGGTGAACGCCCACGTGATCCTCGGCGAGGACGGGCCGTTCGCAACCCGGCTGCAGCAGGCCGGCATCTCGGTCGAGGTCCTCCCCATCGACGCCGCCGCCCGCGAGCTGCGCAAGGACACCGTCCGGGTCGGCGGCCCCGCGCCCATGGTGCTGCTCAGCACCCTTACCTACGTCGCGCGGCTCGCGCTGCGCCTGCGCCGGCTGCAACCCGATCTGGTGCACACGAACTCGCTGAAGGCCGGCGTCTACGGCAGCCTCGCCGCGAGGGCGGCCGGCGTTCCCGTGATCTGGCACGCGCGCGACCGCATCGCCGAGGACTACCTTCCCCGCCCGGCTGTGCGCCTCGTGCGGAGCCTGGTCCGCCACCTGCCGGACGGGGTCATCGCCAATTCCGCCGCCACGCTCGACACGCTCGGCGAGACAGGCCGGTCGGGCCGGAGCGCGTTGCGGTGTGTCATCCCCGACTCCGTGGAGGCCCCCGCACACCTGCGCGCCCCCGGATCACACGGCGGCACGACCTTCGGGATGCTCGGGCGGATAGCCCCGTGGAAGGGACAGGATCTCTTCCTGCGCGCATTCGCCGCCGCCTTTCCCGGCGGCACCGAGCGGGCGGTCATCGTGGGGACGGCGATGTTCGGCGAGCAGGCCTACGAACGCGAGCTGCCGGACCTCGCGGCGCGCTTGGGGCTCGCCGAGCGCGTGGAGTTCCGCGGATTTCGCGAGGACGTCTGGCAGGAGCTCGAATCCTTCGACGTGCTCGTGCATGCCTCAGTGACTCCCGAGCCTTTCGGCCAGGTGGTCCTCGAGGGCATGGCAGCCGGCCTAGCGGTGATCGCGCCCGACGAGGGCGGTCCCGCCACGATGATCGCCGACGGAGAGACCGGACGCCTCTTCAGAGGTCGTGACTCGGAGTCTCTCGCGGCCGCGATGCGAGCGCTGCGCGAGGACCCGGCGGAGCGCGAGCGCCTGGGAACCGCCGCCCGGCGCGCCGTCGAGCGCTACCACCCGGACGCGGTGGCCGAGCAGCTTCAGCGAGTCTACGATCGCGTGGCGCGGGAGGCGAGGCGCGGCGCTCGCCGACGCATCCGACGATGAGCACGCGCCCGAGCTCGCGGCGCGATCGACGCTGACGCGTCTTCTTCACGACAGGACATAAGCGTACGTCCGTCGCGGCGTATTGCCACCCGCCGATGGGGCACGCCCGAGCTCGCGGCGCGATCGACGCTGACGCCTCTTCATCGCTGGACATAGACGTACGTCCGTCGCGGCGTATTTGCGTCAAGCATCCGGAAGACATCGCCGATCGGCTGGCGAAGGCCATCTTCCCGCAATCCGGCTCCCCCAGCCACTTCAAAGGCTCGTCATGCCCACCCATCTTCCGCGGACGGTTCTGCTCCTTGGCACCATCACGCTCACCGTCGGTCTCAGCCTGCTGACGCCCGTCCCTGCGCCGGCAAGCCGGAGCGGGCATGCGCACGCCAGCCCACACGGCCATGTCGCCCAGAAGCGGTGCACGCACAAGTCCCGCAGGCGTTCTTCCAAGCGCGCGCGCGTCTCGCGAGCGTGCACCAAGACGCCCCCCCGGACCTCCACGAGCAAGGTGGGCGCCCACGCCAGCGCATCCCCATCAGGCGGCCTGGTCCTCGAAGCCGGCGCT
>DASQGE010000127.1:0-4821 GCA_035632775.1 Solirubrobacteraceae bacterium
CCGGAATGCGTCCCTGGACACGGCGCTGGATCGTCACGTGACGGCTCGCACGTGCTGGCCGATCCCGGACGATCGGCAGCATGCGCTTCGCCGCCCCGCGTCGCCCAGCTTGGTCCATGAACGCCCCGACCGCACCGCCTGTTTTGAAAGAGGTTCTTAGTGCTGAGGCGAACGGGTTGCGGGGTTGCGACTAATTGGCAGTTGGCGGACGGCCCGCCTTCCGGCGATCCGAGCCCGTCCGCCAGTACATGCCTTAACGAGAAAACCCCGCGGTTTTGCGGGGCATTCCCGAGAGCGGATGAAGGGACTCGAACCCTCGACCTTCTGCATGGCAAGCAGACGCTCTAGCCAACTGAGCTACATCCGCACGAGAGCCTAACTATAGGGAAGGCGCTCGATCGCAGGCTTGGACCGGCGCCTGCTCGTCGCGTCGGCGACGCTTCCGATCTGCCTCCCGATATGCCTCTGGACGCGCCTCTCCAGGGGCGTTCAGGCTGGCTCGCCGGTGAGGATCTCCGACGGCTCGGGCGGCATCAAGTGGTGTGGATGCTCGCCTGGCTCGTGTGCGGGTGGAGAGAACCAGCGCTGGGCGATCGCGGTCGGCACGATCGCCGAGAGCACTACGACGGTGACCAGCAGCGAGAACTGGGTGCGGTCGATGATGTGCGCGTTCAGGCCGTAGAGTGCGCTGATCGTCCCGAAGGTGAGGCCGGTACTCATCAGCAATGTCGTGAACGTCGCGTGCCCCCCGGCATAGCGCCGCGCGAGCGGGTAGATCAGCCCGAGCTTGGGGATCATCTTCGCAGCGACCAGCAGCCCGAGGATTCCCAGGTTGGCGAAGACGGCGCCGAGCGACACGTTCAGGCCTCCGCGCAGGAAGAAGAACGGCGTGAGGAATGCAAACGCCACCACACGCAGGCGCCGCTGCTCCTCCTGGTGGCGCCGGTAGTGACGTGACATCGCCAAGCCGAGCACGAACGCGGGCAACACCGCCTGGCTGTTTGCCTGATTGCCCAGGACCATCAGGGCGAACAGGACCACCAAGATGAGCTTGATCTCCGGCTCGATCACGCGGTCGCCGTAGCGGCCAAAGAACCAGGGGGAGAGCTTGGGCAGCAGTACGACCAGCGCCACCGACGCAACGAGGAAGGCGGGGAGCCAGACCGTCGGTTCGATGAAGATCGTCGACAGCGCGATCACCGTGCACATGTCGGTCACGAAGCAGGCGCTCATGATCAGCTTGCCGACCCGCACCGTGTTCAAGCCGGTCTCGACGAGCACCGCATAGACGACGGCGAGGCTCGTCGTCGACAGAGCGGTGCCGGCGATCAGCGACGCTTTCGTCGTCCAGCCCAGCGGGCCGAGCGCGATCAGCGTGGCAGCCACGAACGGCCCCGCAAAGGAGACCACGCCGATTGCGATCGAAGCGCCGAAGCGCTCGCGGAAGTCATCCGGGTCGACCTCCGCGCCGGCGAGAAACGTCAGCACGACCGACGCGAAGCCGGCGATGAACGTCAACCAGCTCGCGTTCGGGTCGAGGTTGAAGGTGTTGCCCAGCGCGATGCCCAGCGCCAGCTCGATGAGCGCGACCGAGATGCCGACCTCGACCGAGACCATGCTGGCGATCAGCGCGGCGCCGACGAGAACTGCTGCGAGTTGAACGGGCTCCATCTGCGTGCCTCCACGATGCGTCGTTGACGTCGTCGTAGAGGCCATCAGCGGCGTCGCCGCGGTTATGGAGCGAGCCTCATCGCTCGGCGCGACAGCCTATCCCATCGCCGAGCTTCGCGGCACGTACCGCCCGCCGTCGCCTCGCGCCAGCAGGCCCAGCAGCTCGAGTTCCGCGAGCGCGAGCAGCACATCGCCGGCGTCCTGGCCCGCGGCGGTCAGCTTGCCGGGCGTGTCCCGTCCCGCGCCCACCTTCTCCAGCGTCTCCCTCAGGCGCGGCTCAAGCTCGGGCGACCCTTGCGCGCGGCGGGTCCGCTCGGCGGCGCATCCCTGCATCACCGGTCCCGCGTCCGGCGCGGTGGCGTCGCCTGCGCCCACGCCGTACAGCAGATCCAGCGCGTCTCCCGGTCCTCGCACCAACCTCGCCCCCTCCATCAGCAGCGCGTTCGTGCCCCTCGACACCGGCGAGGTCACCCGCCCGGGAACCGCCGCCACGGTTCTGCCGAGCGCCCGCGCCACGCGCGCTCCCGTCAGCTCGCGCCGGCTCTCATCCGCCTCGACCACCACGGTGAGCTCCGCGAGCCCCGCGACCGTCCGCGCGCGCGCCGCCTGACACCAGCGCCGAGCCTTGCGGCCGCACGGCAGCTCCGCCACGGCGCAGCCCTTCGCCTTCACGCGCTCGCACAGCGCCCGCCTGCTCGCGGGGCTGCAGACGTCCGCGCCGCCCGCCAGCGCGGTCACCGTCGGGCCGTCCGCCTCCAGCGCGCCCGCGTGCGCCGCCGCCGGGATGCCGTCCGCCAGGGCGCTCACGACCGTCACTCCGCTCGCCGCCAGCCCGCGCGCCAGGCTGCACGCCATCTCCATCCCGTAGTCGGTCGCCCTCGCGCTCCCCACGATCGCCACCGCCGGCTGCGCCGTCAGCTCGCCCAGCCGCTCGGCCCCGCCCGCGACGTGCAGCATCGTCGGCGCCCCCACGAAGTCGCTCAGCGCGCTCGGATAGCCGGGGCCGTGCCTGCACACCGTGTCCACGCCCGGCGCCGTGGCGAGCTCCTTTGGCTCGAACCGCTCCCAGCGCTCGCCCAGCTCCCGTCTGCGCCTGCCGCCGATCGCCTCGATGAGCCTCCGGTCGTCGAGCTCCAGCAGCTCCAGCAGCCTGCTCTCGTCGCGACTGCGACAGTCCAGGCGCACGCTCAGCATCGCCAACAGCCAGCTTCGCCGCAGGCACTCCCGGCACGCGCCTCGCGCCCGCCCGGCGGCGCTCCGCTCGGGCTCTTCGGTGCTCGGCGCACGCGCTCCCGCGCCTGGGACGCTCCCGCCCGCGCCCACGGTCCGCGGCTCGCCCGCGCGCTCGGTCACGGAGACCATCTCGCCCGCTCTCATGCCGCCCGGCTGCTCTGCAGCCCCGTCTCCGGGCGCAGCGACAGCGCGACGCCCACGTCTCGCGTCCTGATGCGCTCGCTGCCGTTCAGGTCCGCGATCGTCCGCGCCACCCGCAGCGTTCGATGTGCTCCCCGTGCGCTCAACGCGCCGTTCGCCTGGGCGCCGCGCAGCATCTCCTGGGCCTTCTCGCCGAGCCTCGCGTGCCTTGCGAGCATTCGCACGTCCATCTCTCCATTCACCGTCACGCCGTCTTCGCGCAACCTCCTGCGCTGGCGCTCCCTCGCGCCCAGCACGTGCTCGCGGGCCTTCGCCGAGCTCGCCCATGGCGCCGCGCTCAACCCCGCGGTGCCCTCGTTCTCCAGCCGCGCCTGCAGGTCGATGCGATCCAGCAGCGGACCGCTCAGGCGGCGTCGATGGCGCGCCAGGTCGGCTTCGTTGCACCTGCACCTCTCCTCGTCGCCCGCGTATCCGCACGGGCATGGGTTCGTCGCCGCGACAAGCATGAATCGCGCCGGATACACGGCCGAGTGTCTCGCCCTGACGATCGCCACGCGTCCATCCTCGAGCGGCTGGCGCAGCGCCTCCAGCGCCGGCCTGGCGAACTCGGAGAGCTCATCCAGGAACAGCACGCCCCGGTGGGCCAGCACGACCTCGCCGACCCAGCCCTTGCGCGCTCCCCCGACGAGACCGGCCATCGTGATCGAGTGATGCGGCGCCCTGAACGGCCTGCTCCGCGCCAGCTCGCCCTCCAGGCCGCCCGCGATGCTGTGGATGCGGGTCACCTCGATCGCTTCGGGCCTGCTCAGCCCCGGCAATATCGACGGGATCCTCTGCGCGAGCATCGTCTTGCCCGTGCCCGGCGGCCCGCTCAAGAGGCAGTTGTGCCCACCCGCGGCCGCGACCACCAGCGCCCGCGCCGCGTGATGCTGGCCGCGCACGTCGCCCAGGTCGAGCCCCGGCGCATGGTCCACCCGCTCCGGCTCGCGCTCCGCCCGCTCCGGCAAGGGGTCCGCGGGGCCGCCGCCCAGCACGCGCACCGCTCCCTTCAGCCCCGCGGCCGGCGCCACGCCCAGGCCCTCGACCAGCATCGCCTCCCGCGCGCGCTCGGGCGCCAGCAGAAGCGTCTTCACGCCCGCCTCGGCGCATGCCTGCGCAACCGCCAGCGTCCCCCCGCAGGGCCTGACCCCGCCGTCGAGCGCCAACTCGCCGAACAGCGCACAGCTCTCCAGCCGCTCCTTCGGCAGCTGCTCGCTCGCCGCCAGCACTCCACAAGCCAGCGCCAGGTCCAGGCCCGGCCCGATCTTCGGCACGTCCCCCGGAGCTAGATTCACGGTGATCCTGCGCGCCGGAAACTCGTAGCCCGAGTTCAAGATCGCCGCTCGCACCCGCTCGCGCGCCTCCCTGACCGACGCGTCCGCCAGGCCGACGATCGCAAAGCCGGGCAGTCCCGCTCTGATGTCGACCTCGACGGTCACCTGCCTCGTCTGCAAGCCCTCGATCGTGAACGTCCTCGTTTGCGCCAGCATGCCTTCGCCTCCTCTCGTCGCCCCTTCAGCGGGAGACACGCAAGCTAGGCGCCGCTTTGGACGAAACTCTCGGCCGAGGGCTCCGGACCGGTTCGTCGCGGGGACTCAGGCCGATTCCGGCGGGGTCAAGGGAGACGCCGGACCGGCGCCCGGGGTGAAATCTCGGCGGAAGCCGGGAGGCGTCGGGTCCGCGCGCGGCTTGGAATCTCGGCTGAAGCCAGGGCGCCGGCTCCGGGCCGTTGCGGAC
>DASQGE010000128.1:0-7936 GCA_035632775.1 Solirubrobacteraceae bacterium
CCTGGTGCGGCGTGGTGGTCGTCTGCGGTGCCAGACAGCTTTTGGCTTTGTGCCCTGGCCGGGCGCTCGAGCAGCTCAACGCCGCACCCCCCTTGCCCTCGACCTCCGTGAGCAAGAACGTGGAGGGAGCGTGCGGGAAGCTGCTTGAAGCGCCGTAGCCGATGACGACGCTGTCGTTGTTATGAAGCACATGCGCCGCCGGGTTTCTCAGGGAGCGACCGTTGAGGTAGAAATGCAGGCGATCGCCGCCGTAACCCGTCAGCCCGCCGAGCTGCGCGGGACCGAGCTTCACGCCCCATACCGAGAAGAAGTCACCGAGGGTGAACTTGAACGGATGGGCAGCCTCCATGTGGATGATGCCGGTGTGATCGTGCGTGTGCAGGCTCGACTCCAGGTGCTTGGCGGGATCGAGGCCGATGTTCGCAGCCAGGGGAACCAGCAAGCCGTTGACGTAGATGTGCAGCATCGCGTGGATGTGGAACTTCTCGCTACCACCCGGAGGAAGGCCGATCTGGCTCAGCCGCTGCGCGAGATGCTCATATTCCGGCGGCCAAGGCGGCTGGCCCACCTGCAGGCCAGGCCCAGAGATCGCCAAACCGGAGGGCGCAGGGTTGCTGGAGCCGCATCCGATCGTAAGGAGCCCGAGCAGCGCAGCCAGTCCAGTGATCAGCTTACGCGTCGCCATGGTCACGCGAGAGCTTACATTCAGGGCCGAGACGCCAGAGCTTGCGAGGCGGCCGGCTAGGAAACGACCGCGGCGGCCGTCCGGCGAGCGGGGGAAGAGCATCGCTCCACGGCGACCTGCACGCCGTGCTTCGGCGCGAGCGTGATCCCGCGCAGGACGACCGGGTCGGGCTGGTCGCGTAGCGGTCGGAGCTCAACCCGGGGTATGGCGACGCGCAGCACCTCTGCCATCTCGGCGTGCGCGAGCGCCGCGCCGATGCAGCGCCGAATGCCACCGCCGAACGGCAGCCACGAGTAGGACTCGGCGCCTTCCTCGAGAAACCGCTCCGGCCGGAACTCGTGTGCTCGGGGGTACAGATCCTCGCGCAAGTGCACGAGCACGATCCCGGGATACACCTTCACGCCGGCAGGGAGCTCCCAGCCCGCCACCTTCCGGGGCACGGTGAGCGTGCGCTCGACGGCGTCGATCACGGGCCGCAGTCGCAGGGTCTCCTTGACCACCGCGTCAAGGTAGGAGTCATCCTCCCCGCCCTCGAGCTCCTCACGCAAGCGAGCGAGCACCCCTGGGTTGCGCAGCAGCAACTCGAACGCAAAGGAAAGGCCGGTCGCGGTCGTCTCATGCCCCGCACCAAGCATCGTGAACAACTCATCTCGCAGCTCTACGTCGGTCATCGCCTGGCCCTGCTCGTCGCGTGCGCGCAACAGCAGCGAGAGCACGTCGGAGCGCTCCTCGAGGTCCAGCTCGTGCCGGCGCCGCTCGATTTCCTCATACAGAACCACGTCCGCCGCGCGCAAGCGTCGCACGAACCGGGCGCCAGGGCTCAGCGGCCCAAGGTCAGCACGCGCAGCAGGGGCGAGCATGAAGATCGGGCTGCTGTCAATGACCGCGACCAGCCGCTCGCGCAGGCGCTCGACCCGCTCCGGCTGCGTGACACCGAACACCGCTCGGCAGATGACCTCAAAGGTCAGCGCGCGCATACGCTCGCGAAGCACGAGCTGTGAGCCTGGACGCCAGGTGGCGATCTCCCGCTCGGCCACATCGTGGATGACCTCGCGAAACGCGGCAACCCGCGCACCCTGGAACGGCGCCAGCAAGAGCTTACGCTGACGCAGATGCTCGGCCCCGTCGAGGACGAGCACCGAGTGCGGCCCGAGCACCGGCTCCATGAACGAGTTCGCCTCGCCGGCACGAAGGTCCGACTGATCGCCGGTGAACAGTTCGCGGATCGCGTCGGGATCGACGACATCGCACTTTGTTGCGGCGAACGGAGATCGCCTGGTCAGGGCTCGGAGGTGATCGGCAATCGGTTGCGCTAGTTTTGCCGTCGGTCCAAAAACCTGCAAGGGGAGGCATCCGATGCACGCAGTCCTGATCGAGGTCGATACGAGTGGACAGCCGGATCCAGAGGTCGGGCTCAAGAGCCTGCGAGAGGAGATCGTGCCCGGTGTCAGCCAGGCGCCAGGGTTCCAGGCCGGATACTGGCTGAGACCGCTCGAGGACGCCAAGGGAACGTCGCTGGTGCTGTTCGACACCAAGGAGAACGCCGAGGCGGCTTCGCAGGCGCTCGGCGTGGGGAGCAGCCCGATGCCCGGAGTGACGGTGGTGCGCAGGGAGGTGCGCGAGGTCGCCGCCTCGGCCTGACCGAGAATCGGTGGTGGCTCCGCCTCGCCGCCGTATCGGGCGAGAGACGGGGCCCGCCGGCCCACCGGGACAGTGGTCGGGGTCAGCGTCAAGGCTGAGCCGCGCCGACGATTGACGGCCCCCTCCGACTCGAAGATAGGGAAGCGAAGACGCAGATCTCGGTTGCCCGGAGGGGTCCGCATCGGCCGGCGATGCGCCCGGGCTAGACTGCCTCGAAATGCAAACTGCGGGCAGCGCAGACGGATCGGTGAAGATCGTCGAGGCCCAGGATCTGCGCCGTCGCTTCGGCGAGGGTGAGGCGGCCGTTGACGCGCTTGCGGGCGTGACGGTCGATTTTCCCGCGGGTCGCTTCGCGGCCATCATGGGGCCCTCGGGGTCTGGCAAGTCGACCCTGATGCACATCCTCGCCGGCCTGGATCGGCCGACCTCGGGAACCGTCCGCATCGCCGGAGTCGAGCTGACCGACCTCGGCGACCGGGAGCTCACACGGCTGCGGCGCGCGCGGATCGGCTTCGTCTTCCAGACCTTCAACCTGCTGCCGGTGCTCAACGCCGAAGAGAACATCCTGTTGCCGCTGTCGATCGCCGGACGCAAGCCGGACAGGGAGTGGTTCGATCGTCTCGTCGACACGGTCGGCATCCGGGACCGGCTGACGCACCGTCCGGCGGAGATGTCGGGCGGGCAGCAGCAGCGCGTGGCGGTGGCGCGCGCCCTTGTCTCACGCCCTTCGGTGGTGTTCGCCGACGAGCCCTCCGGCAACCTCGACTCGAAATCCTCGGGCGACGTGCTCACGCTGCTGCGCCAGGCCGTCGACGCCTTCGGGCAGACGGTCGTGGTGGTGACCCACGACGCCCATGCGGCGTCGTTCGCCGACCGGCTGCTGCTTCTCGCCGACGGGCGGATCGTGCACGACGGGGATGCCGTCACGGCCGAGCAGGCGCTGGACCTGATGAAGTCGGTCGGCTGATGCTCGCACTGGTGCTGAGAGGGTTCCTCCAGCGCAAGCTGAGGGTGCTGCTGACCGGCATCGCGATCGCGCTGGGCGTGGCGCTGATGGCGGGCACTTACGTGCTGACCGACACCATCAACCAGTCCTTCGCGGGGATCTTCCAGGTGGCGAACCGAGGACACGACGTGGTCGTCACGCCGACGCAGAATCTGGGGAGCCGCACCCGCTCACAGACCTCGCCGATCACCGAACCGATGCTCGCGCAGGTGCGCGGAACCGCGGGCGTGGCCGAAGCGGCGGGCTCGATCTTCTCGCTGGCGACGTTCCTGGATGCGCACGGCAAGCGCCTGACGACCGGCGGGGCACCGGCGTTCGTTGCGTCCGAGACGCCAAGGCGCTTCGAGTCCTTTACGGCGATCCGCGGTCGCTTCCCCGTGGGCGCGAACGAAGTCGCGATCGATGAAGCCACTGCGGAACGCGCGAACCTGACGGTCGGGGGGCAGATGCTCGTCGCGGGCTCCGCTCCCGTCAAGCGCTACACGATCGTCGGCATCATGAGGTTCGGCGGCGGTCAGTCGTTCGGGGGCGCCGGCGCCGCGCTCCTCACGCTCCCCGAGGCGCAGCGGGTGGTCGGCGAGCAGGGCAGCTTCGACCAGATCGACGTTGGGGCACGGCCCGGCGTGACGCCTGACCAGCTGCGCGAGCGCATTCGGGGGGGCCTGCCGCGCACGGTCGAAGTGCGCACGGGCGCCCAGCAGGCGGCCAAGGAGTCCTCTGACCTGGAAAGCAACCTCAGCTTCATCCGCACCTTCCTGCTGATCTTCGCCTACGTCGCGCTGGTGGTGGGCGCGTTCATCATCTTCAACACCTTCTCGATCACCGTCGCCCAGCGCACCCGCGAGTTCGGCCTGCTGCGCACGCTCGGCGGCTCCCGTGCCCAGATCATGCGCTCGGTCGTCTTCGAAGGGCTGCTGCTGGGCGTGGGCGGCGCGGCGCTTGGCCTGCTCGGCGGCATCGCGCTGGCCCCGGCGCTCGACCAGCTGTTCAAGTCCTTCGGCGCCGATCTGCCCGACAGCGGCACGGTCCTGGAGACGCGTACGATCGTGGTGTCGCTGCTGGTGGGCATCGGCGTGACGATGCTCGCGGGGCTTCCGCCCGCTTTGCGCGCCACCCGCGTGCCGCCGCTGGCGGCGATGCGCGAGGGGGTGGAGATCCCGCGCCGCAGGCGCCTCTTGCGCAGGCGCTATCGCGTCATCCGGTCGCTCGCGCGAGCGATCGGCGTGCTCGTGACCTGGCGCGGGATCACCGGGCGCCTCGCGCGGGAGAACTCGATCCGCCAGCCGGGTCGGACGATGATCACCGCCGCGGCGCTGACCGTGGGGCTGGCGCTGGTCGCGTTCGTGGCCGTCCTGGCGGACGGAACGAAGGCCACGATCGACCAGGCCGTGAACCGCTCCTTCGCCGGTGACCTGATCGTGGAGAACTCCCAGGCGGGCGCCGGACAGGGCATCCCCGCGCTCGTGGCGCCGGCGCTGCGCCGTGTGGCGGGGGTGGCGAGCGTCACCCCGGTCGCGTTCACCGTGGGACGGCTGCGCGGGAGCTCGAGCAACGCGTCGGTCACCGCGATCGAACCGAGCTCCTTCGAGCGGGCCTATCGAGTCGAATGGCAGCGGGGCTCGAACGCCACGCTGCTAAAGCTGGACGGCACGGGCACGGTCCTGACCAAGGGCTACGCAAGCTCCCACCACTTGACGGTCGGACAGACGGTGTCGGTGCTGACCCCCACCGGCCGACATGTGTCGCTGATCGTGCGCGGCATCGCCAACGACAACGCCCGCCTGCTGGGCAACCTCACGATCGGCCTTTCGCTTGCGCGCAGCGCATTCGGCCAGCGCGACGATGCGCTGGACTTCGTCTCGTATACGCCCGGCGCCGGCAACTCGCGGGTGCAGCCCACGGTGAACCGGCTGCTCGCCGCCAGCTTCCCGCAGGCCCGGTCGCGAACCGCCGCCCAGTTCAAGCAGGACCAGGCCAACCAGATCGACGCGCTGCTGGCGCTCATCTACGTGCTGCTGGCCCTCTCGGTGATCGTGTCGCTGTTTGGGATCGTCAACACGCTGATCCTGTCGATCTACGAGCGCACCCGCGAGCTGGGCATGATGCGCGCGATCGGCACCTCGCGCCGTCAGATCCGGCAGATGATCCGCTACGAATCCGTCATTACGGCCCTCATCGGGGGAGTCTTCGGTCTGGCGATCGGGGTCCTCGGGGCGATCGTGGTCACCATGCTCACCCTCTCCGGTTCGGGCTACGTGCAGTCGATCCCCGTGGGAACGCTGCTCGTCCTGCTCGTGGTCGCAGTGCTGGCGGGCCTGATCGCGGCCCAGCTTCCGGCTCGGCGCGCTGCTCGCCTGGACGTGCTGAGCGCGCTTGCCGGCGATTAGCTGTGTGTACCCGAGCCCGGGCGGCCAAGCCGCGCGCAGTAGGCGCGCACCGTGGAGAGCCCTCTCGCAGACGCCTTCATGCGACACCCTCGACCCGGCTCACCCTGCTCGACTACGATCGCTCGACATGATGAATCCCGACGCGCTCGTCAGCCACCGTCAGCTGAAGGTCAACGGAATCGAGCTGCACGTCGCCGAGTTCGGAAGCGGCCCGCCGGTCATCCTGTGCCACGGCTTTCCCGAGCTGTGGTACTCATGGCGTCACCAGCTGCCGGCACTGGCTGAGGCAGGCTACCGCGCCGTCGCGCCCGACATGCGCGGCTACGGGCAGAGTTCGATTCCTATAGATGTCGACGCGTACGACCTGCCGAGCGTATGCGACGACATGCTCGGGCTGCTCGACGAGCTCGGCGAAGAGCAAGCGGTTTTCATCGGTCACGACTGGGGCGCGAGCGTGGTGTGGCAGCTCGCGCTCGCCCACCCCGCGCGCGTCGCGGCGGTTGTGGGCATGAGCGTGCCGTTCACGCCCCGTTCGCCCGCTCCGCCGGTCGAGCTGCTGCGCGAGGCGCTGGGCGAGGACTTCTACATCGTCTGGTTCCAGCAGCCGAAGGTCGCCGACGCGGCGCTCTCGCGCGACGTGCGTCGCACGCTGACGACCCGCAAGCAGTGGACGCGGCAGTGGATGCAGGAAGACGACCAGCCACCCCGGCCGACGTGGCTGACCGAGGAAGACCTCGGCGTCTACGTCAAAGCGTTCGAGCGGACCGGCTTCACCGGCGGGCTCAACTACTACCGCAACATCGACCGCAACTGGCAGCTTACCGCCCACCTCGCCGAGCGCCGCATCGAGCAACCCGCGCTGTTCCTTAGCGGATCGCGCGATCCGGTAAGGCGGTTCATGCCGGCCGAGATCATGGACGGGTGGGTCACCGACCTGCGCGAGAAGGCAGTCGTCGAAGGAGCTGGCCACTGGGTCCAGCAAGAGCGTCCAGGCGAGGTGAACGCGGCACTCCTGCGCTTTCTCGATGGCGTCTTCCAAGCAGCGAGCCCTAAGCTGGGCTGTCTCCGAGTGCTCCCGACAGTTGGGGGCTCGATAGGTCTTTGAGGTCAGACGGGTCCCGCCGATCGGCGGGACCCGTCTGGACCGTGGCTCAGGCTGCCTCCTTCACCGCCAAAGTGAAGAGGAGCAGAGCCATATGACGAAGGATGACGTGCTGTTCGGCTACCGCCAGCAGTTGTTCGCGGAGGCAGCGAGGACGAGCGTCTCGGCAGCGTGCCGGACGTTCGGGGTGCATCGGTCCACCTACTACCACTGGAAGCGCCAGGTCGACCGGCACGGATTGGAGATGCTGCGTCCCCGTGAGCGCCGGCGGCCGCAGATGCCCAACGCGCTGCCGAAGATGATCGAGGAGCGCATCGTGTCGTTCTCGCTGGCCCACCCGGGGCTCGGTCCACGACGTGTCGCCTCGGAGCTGGCCAGGGAGAAGTGGGGCGGGATCATCGTCTCACCCAACGGCGTGTGGAAGGTCCTCTGCCGCCACGGGCTGAACACCCGCGCCAAGCGCCTGGGGTTGATCGCCGGCTACGCGGCGCCCTATGAGCCACCCCGCGATCCCGCTCCTGAGCAGCACATTGATGTCTCCCGGCCTGGCGAACTGGTCGGGATTGACTGCTTTTACGTCGGCCGGCTCAGGGGGACTGAGGGCGCGATCTGGCAGCTCACCGCGATCGACATCGCGTCCTCCTACGCGTGGGCGCAGCTCGTGATCTGCAAGCAAGGCAACCCCACCGCCCGGCAGGCGAGCAAGCTCGCCCGGCGCGTTGCACGGGAGCTGCAGGCCACCGGCTGGCGCCTGGAGCGGATGCTCTCGGACAACGGCAACGAGTTCCGCGGCAACGACTTCACCCGCATTCTCGAGAGACTCAGCGTCCGACACACCCGCATTCACGCCGGCAGGCCGCAGACCAACGGCAACGTCGAGGCGCTGCACAAGACGATCCTCGACGAGTGCTGGCGGCCAGCCTTCGCTCGCTATCTCTACCCCCGCTACACCGGTCTGAAAAGAGAGCTCGACACCTACCTGCGCTTCTACAACAACGACCGCGTCCACCACGGACGCCTCACCCGCGGACGCATCCCCGCAGACATCGTCTACCGTGCCCGAAAGATGGAGGCAAGATGAGCCGAACCTGTCGGCACATCTCGGAGGCCGCCCA
>DASQGE010000129.1:0-13921 GCA_035632775.1 Solirubrobacteraceae bacterium
CCCGCCCGCGATCCCGCGACGGGGGCGACCCTGGGCGAGGTGCGCCCGACGCCGCCGGAGCTGATCGACGACGTCGTGGCGGGCGTGGCCAAGGTCCAGCCGCTGTGGGCGCTGCTGCGGGTTCGGGACCGCGCGCGCTACATACGCCGGATGGCGCAGGCGATGGTCGACGAGCTCGACACGCTCGTGGAGGGGATCGCGCGCGAGCAGGGCCGCCCGCGCGCGGAGGTGGCTACGCTCGAGCTGCTCCCGGCGATCGACGCCCTGAGCTGGATCTCTCAGGACGGGGTCGGGGTTCTGGAGGGCCGGCGGGTGGGGACGCACCGCTCGCTGCTCGTGGCCACGCGCGCGCGGATCGCGTACGAGCCCTACGGCGTCGTGGCGGTGATCGGAGCAGGCAGCGCGCCGTTCGCGCAGCCGCTCGGCCAGATCGCGGGCGCGCTGCTGGCGGGCAACGGGGTCGTGTTCAAGCCGGCGCGGCGGGCATGCCTGGCGGGCGAGGCGATCGCCGGCGTGCTGGCGCGGGCGGGATTGCCGGAGGGGCTCGTCGTGACCGCTCACGGCGGCGCGCCCCTCGGCGTGGGGCTGGCGCGGGCGCCGGGCGTCGGCAAGGTTCTGTTTACGGGCTCGCCCGCGGTCGGTCGGGCGGTCGCGCGGGAGGCCTGCTCGCGCGAGAAGGAGGTGACGGTCGAGCTCGGCGGCAAGGACGCGATGCTCGTGCTCGCCGACGCCGACCTCGCACGGGCCGCGGAATGCGCGCTGTGGGCGGGCTGCGCGGGCGCGGGTCAGGCGCGGGGGGCGGTCGAGCGGGTGTATGTCGCGCGCGAGGTCGCCGAGCCGTTCGTGGCGCTGCTGATCGGCGGCGCGCGGACCATGCGGGTGGGCGACCCGGCGGACGCGCGCACGCAGGTCGGCCCGCTCGCCTCGCCGCGGCGGCTTGAGCACGTGCTCGAGCTGACCGCCGACGCGCTCACGCAGGGCGCGCAGCTGCGCTGCGGCGGGCCGGTCCAGGCGCCGGAGGGGTGCTCGGGCGCGTTCTACTCGCCGGCGATCGTGACGGACGTGCAGCCGCAGATGCGGCTGATGCGCGAGCCGATCGACGCGCCGGTGCTGGCGGTCGCCGCGGTCGACTCGGTGGGAGAGGCGATCGCGCTGGCGAACGACTGCGAGTACGGGCTGGGCGCGTCGGTGTGGACGGCCGATCGCTATCGCGGCGCGCGCATCGCCGGCGAGCTGAACGCGGGGATGGTGTGGCTCAACGACCACCTGCCGGCGCCCACGCTCGCGCGCGGTCCGTGGGGGGCCGCCTCGGGGAGCGGCATCGGCAAGACGCTGGGCGAGAGCGGGCTGAGGGCGTGCGCGCAGGAGAAGCTGATCGCGTGGAGCCGGCCCGGTCTCAGGGGGCTGTGGTGGGGACCCTACGACGAGACGACCGCGCGCGCGGCGCGGGCGGCGGCGAAGCTGCGCTCCGCGCGCGAGGGCGACCGCGAGCGCGCCTGGCGCCAGGGCGGGGCCGCGATCGCGCGGGTGGGCGCGCGGGTGCTGGGGCGGGGAGTGCCGCGGTAGGGGTCTCGGCCCGGGCGGCGCATGCGCCGAGCAAGGCGGAGCGCCGCACATGTGACTCATGAAGCTGATGTTCCGGGCGGCGCATGCGCCGCCCGGCGGAGCCGCACATGTGCGGCTCCGTGGCAGGGCCGCATGCGGCCCTGCTGGCCGCGCCGCATGCGGCGCGGGCACCCCATCAGCTCCTCCTCAAGCATGCGGCCGCGGCGATCCGCCCATGCACGTGGCCCGGCTCTCCAGGACGGCTACGCTGTGGCCATGCCCGCCCAGGCTTATGCAGGCAAGGAGTGCGTCTGCCAGCTGCGCAGGGGGATCTGCGACCAGAGCTGCGTGCAGGGGATGCTCGACACCCCCTTCTACATCGCCTGCCTGAAACTGAGCGGCCGCCGGTGCGTGGTCGTGGGCGGCGGCGAGGTCGGCCTGGAGAAGGTCGAGGGGCTGCTGGCGTGCGACGGCGACGTGACGCTGATCGCGCCGGCGGCGACCGCGGAGCTCGGGCGGCTCGCCCGCGAGGGCTCGATCGCGTGGGAGCGGCGCGAGTATGCGGGCGCGCGGGACCTCGAGGGAGCGTTCCTGGCGATCGCCACGACCGACGACACGGACGTGAACATCGCGGTGTACGACGACGCCGAGCGCCGGGCGATGCTCGTCAACGTGGTCGACGTGCCGCCGCTGTGCAACTTCATCCTGCCGGCGATCGTGCGCAGCGGCCCGCTGGCGATCGCGATCTCCACCGCGGGCGCCTCGCCCGCGCTGGCCAAGCGGATGAAGCGCGAGATCGAAGGCCAGTTCGGCGAGCACTACGCGCGGCTCGCCGTGCTCTTGAACGAGGCGCGCGGCTGGGCCAAGGCGACGCTGCCCACATATAGAGATCGCAAGGAGTTCTTCGAGTCGATCGTCGGCGGCGACCCCGACCCGGTGGCGCTGCTGCGCGACGGCGACCGGCAGGCCGGCGAGGACGCCGTGCGCGAGCTGATCGCCCGCGCCCAGCGCGCGCACGCGCCCGCCCCAGTCGGCGCCTAGCGTCGGGGAATGCTCGCGCCGGCGCTGCGCATCGAAGGGCTCACGCGCCGCTACGGCGAGCGCGAGGCCATCAGCGATCTCTCGCTGACGCTCCCACAAGGCGGCACGCTCGTCGTGTTCGGACCGAACGGCGCCGGCAAGACGACGCTGCTGCGCGTCATCGCGACGCTGCTGCGCCCGCACTCCGGCAGCGTCGGCGTGCTCGGCCGCAGCCTGCCCGACGAAGCCTGGGCGGTGCGCGGGCAGATCGGGCTGCTCGGCCACGAGCCGCTGCTGTACCGCGAGCTGACCGCGCGCGAGAACCTGCGCTTCCACGCGCGCCTGCACCGCGTGCCCCAGACGCGCGTCGAGGAGCTGCTCGAGCTCCTGGCGATGGCCGCCCGCGCGGACGAGCCGCTGCGCACGCTCTCACGCGGGATGGTCCAGCGCGTGGCCGTCGCCCGCGCGGTCCTGCACGACCCGAAGCTGCTGCTCCTGGACGAGCCGCGCGCGAACCTCGACCCGGCGGCGGTCGAGCTGGTGAGGGGGCTGATCGGCGCGGAGTCGGGGCGCACGCGCGTGATCTGCAGCCACGACCCGACCGGCGGCCTGGCCGAAGCCGATCTAGTGCTCGGCCTGCGCGCGGGGCGGCTCGCCCTGCTCGGCGCCGCCGCGGACGTCGACCGCGACCAGATAGCGGAGCTGTACGGATGAGCGCGACGCGCGTGGGCGCCGAGCGCCCGCGGCCCACCGACGAGGGGAGCCCCGCGACGCCCGGACCCCCGGGAACGCTCGCCGCGGTCCGCGCGCTGCTTGCAAAGGAGCTGCTCGTCGAGCTGCGCACGCTCGAGTCCGCGCCCGGGATGTCGCTGTTCGCGGTGAGCACCTTCGTGGTGTTCCACTTCGCCCTGAACCGCAACCACCTCGACGGCGACCTGGCGGCGGGGGTGCTGTGGGTGACGCTCCTGTTCGCGGCGATGCTCGGCGTCAACCGGCTGTTCGTGGCCGACGCCGAGCAGGGCGGGTTCGACGGGTTCCTGCTCGCGCCCGTCGACCCCAGCGCGATGCTGCTGGCGAAGACGCTCGCGCTGCTCGCCTATCTCCTCACGCTGGAGCTCGTCGCGGTGCCGGCCTTCGCGCTGCTGCTGCTCGGACCCTCGCTCGGACACGCCCTGCCGGGGCTGATCGCGGTGCTGGTGCTCGGCGACCTCGGGATCGCGGTCCTTGGCACGCTGATCGCCGCGCTCGCGGTGCGCACCCGCGCGCGCGACCTGCTCGGGCCGCTGCTGGCGCTGCCGCTGCTCGTGCCGGTCGCGATCGGCGCCGCGCGCGCCAGCTCGCCGCTGCTCGCCCCCGGGCACGCCGCCGGCCCCGGCGGGCGCTGGCTGTTGATGCTCGGGCTCTATGATCTTGTGTTCGGGCTGATCGCCTACGCCGTATTCGACTTCCTGCTGGAGGACTGACGAGAGATGGAGTCCTTGAGCCGGCATCCAGCCGGCCCTTCTGAGAGGGACCATCGCCCTCCCGGCGATGGTGACCGGGCCTCACGGCCCTCCGGACGGGGCCTGCGCAGACTGAGCATCGCCACGGTCGCCGCGATGGGCGTCGCCCTCGGGCTGGTGTTCTTCTATGCGCCGATCGAAGCCGAAGAAGGGTTCCTGCAGAAGATCTTCTATCTGCACGTGCCGCTCGCGATCGTCGCCCTGTGCGGATTCGTCATCGGCGCGGTCATGGCGATCGCGCATCTGCGCACGCGCGATCGGCGCTGGGACCTGCGTTCCTACGTGACGATCCACATGAGCCTCATCTTCGGCGTCGCCGTGCTGCTGACGGGCTCGATCTGGGCGCGCGGCTCGTGGGGGCACTGGTGGGTGTGGAGCGAGCCGACGCTCGTCTCGTTCTTGATCGTGTTCCTGCTCTACGCCATCTACCAGCCGCTGCGCTTCTCGATCGAAGATCCCGAGCGCCAGGCCCGCTACGCGTCGGTGTTCGCGATCGTCGCCGGGGCGTTTGTGCCGCTGAACTTCATCGCCGTGCGCCTGTCCACCGCCTACCTGCACCCGCGCGTGCTCGGCGGCACGTCGAGCCTGCCGCCACAGATGGCGCTGACGTTCGGAGTGTCGCTGGCGGCGATGGCGCTGCTGTTCGCGACGCTCTGCTCCTACGAGCTGGCGGCCAAGCGCACGCGCATGCTGCTAAAGACGCGCAGCAGGACCCTCGGCTTCCAATGACCCCGCTCGCGAGCACCCTCCCGCAAAGCTCGAACGACGGCTACGTGGCGGCCGCCTACGTCGTGTTCTTCGCGATCGTGCTGATCTACGTGGCGATCATGGCAATCCGCCTGAGCCGTGTGGAGCGTGACCTGCGCGCCCTGCACGCCCGTGCGGGGGAGCGCACGGCGCGGGAGCCGCAGCCCATGCAGGAGCCGCAGCCCATGCAGGAGCGCGAAACGGTATGAGCGAGCTGCTGGCGCTCGGCATCTCCCACAAGACCGCGCCGGTCGCGCTGCGCGAGCGGCTCGCGTTCAGCGAGGCGCAGGCGCGCGAGTTCGCCGAGCAGTCGATCCAGACGACGGAGGTCCGCGAGGCCGCCGTGATCTCCACCTGCAACCGCACCGAGGTCTACCTCGTGGTGGGCGACCCCGTGCGCGCCGAGGGCGACGTGCTGGGACTGCTCGCGCAGCGCGCCGACATCCGTCCGACCGAACTGGCCGAGGCGATCTACTCGCCGCGCAACTGCGACGCGGCCCGTCACCTGTTCCGCGTGACCGCGGGCCTGGAGTCGATGATCGTCGGCGAGGCCGAGGTCCAGGGCCAGATCAGACGCGCGCACGAAGCCGCGCTGGGCGCCGGCTGCACCGGGCCGCTGTCCAACCGCCTGTTCGCCGCAGCGCTCACGACCGGCAAGCGCGTACGCTCGGAGACGGCAATCGGGACCGGGCGCGCGAGCGTCCCCTCGGTCGCGGTCGAGCTCGCGCTGAGCCTGCTCGGCCGCCCGTCCGGGGACGGGGCGGACGGACCGGGCGGTCGGCGCGGACTGGGAGACCGTCACGTCGTGATTCTCGGAGCGGGCGAGACGAGCGAATTGACGGCGCGCGCGCTGGCCGAGCAGGGAGCCGGAACGATCTTCGTCGCCAACCGCCATGCGGACCGCGCGCTGCACCTCGCCCAGCGCTTCGGCGGTTCGGTCGTCGGACTCGACGGCCTGCCCGACCAGCTCGCAATCGCCGACATCGTGCTCTGCTCGACCTCCTCGCCGCACCCGATCGTCGGCCGCGAGGAGCTCGCGCAGGTGATGCGCCGGCGCGCGTCGCGTCCGCTGCTGCTGATCGACATCGCGGTCCCCCGCGACGTCGACGCCGGCTGTGCGGAGCTCGAGGGCGTCAGCCTGTATGACATCGACGATCTGCAGGCCGTGATCGCGCGCAACCTCGACACCCGCGCGAGCGAGATCCCGCGCGCGCAGGAGATCGTCGAGGAGGAGATCCAGCGCTTCGCCCGCTGGCTCGGCCAGCTCGACGTGCTGCCGACCGTCAGCGCGCTGCGCGAGCACGGCGCCGCGCTCGTCGATCAGGTGCTCGCCGAGAACGACGGGCGCTGGGAGTCGGCCTCGCCGCGCGATCTCGCGCGCGTGGAGGCGATCGCACGGGCCGTCATGAGCCGGCTGCTGCACGAGCCCACGATCAAGCTGCGCAGCCACGGCGAGCGTGGCCACGCGAGCATCGAGCTCGTGCGCGAGCTGTTCGGGCTGCACGAGGACGAGCAGCCGCAGGACACGGGAGCGGACCTCGCCGAGGTGCGCTCGATCCACAGCCGCCGCCGGCGCTGATGCGAATCGGCAGTCGCGGCAGCGCGCTTGCGCTCGCTCAGGCGAGGTTCGTCGCCGACCGATTGCAAGTCGGCCGGCTCGGCGACGTCGAGATCGTCACTGTCACGACCAGCGGCGACCGCAGGGCGAGGGGCGGCGACAAGAGCCGCTGGGTCGACGCGATCGAGGATGCGCTGCTCGCCCGCGAGATCGACGTCGCCGTGCACTCCGCCAAGGACCTCCCCGGCGAGCTCGCCGCCGGCCTGACGCTGCTGGGCGGGCCCGCGCGCGCGGCGCCCGAGGACGCGCTGTGCGGCGCGAGGAGACCAGGGGATCCCGCCGGATCGGGAGGACTGGACGGACCGGGAGAGCTTGGGGGACTGGAGGGACTTGCCGAGGGCGCGCGCGTGGGCACCAGCAGCATTCGCCGCCGCGCGCAGCTGCGCGCCGCGCGCGAGGATCTGGACATCGTCCTGCTGGGCGGCAACGTCGACACGCGCCTGCGCAAGCTCGCCCGCGGCGACTTCGACGCGATCGTGCTCGCCCGCGCGGGCCTTCAGCGGCTCGCGCGCGAGGATGCGATCGGCGCCGTGCTCGACCCGGCGCGGTTCGTGCCCGCGCCCGGGCAGGGCATGCTCGCGCTGGAGGCCCGCGCGGACGACGCCGCCACGCGGGAGGCCGCCGCGGCGATCCTGGATTCCGACGCGACGGCCTGCCTGCTCGCCGAGCGCGCGCTCGCGCGCGCGCTCGACGCGAGCTGCCACACCCCCCTCGGCGCCCACGCGGCGCCCGCGGGCTGCGACTGCCTGCTGCTGCGCGCCTGGATCGGGCTGCCCGACGGCTCGGCCTGGGTCGCCGACGAGCTGCTCGGCGGCTTCTACGACCCCGAGTCGCTCGGAGCCCGCGTGGCAGAGCGCATGCGCGCGGCCGGCGCCGCGGAGCTGCTGGCCCGTGCGCAGGAGATGGCGGTTGCCGGCGCCTGAGGAGCAACCCGCCGGCGGGACGCGAGGCGATCCGGGCCGCGGCGCGCAGCGCAGCGCGGAGGAAGCGACGCGGCCAGGCGCCGCCGCGGACGGCGCGGGCTCCGGCGGGTCTGCGGGGAGCGTCCACCTCGTGGGCGCCGGGCCCGGCGACCCCGGCCTGCTGACCGCGCGCGCCCTGGCGCTGATCGCCGCCGCCGACACGATCCTCTACGACCGCCTCATCCCCGCATCCGCGCTGGACGGCGCGCGTCCCGACGCCGAGCTGCTGTTCGTCGGCAAGCAGGGCGGCGGCGAGTCCGTGTCCCAGGAGCAGACCGAGGAGCTCCTGATCGCGCGCGCCCGCGCCGGGAGGACGGTCGTGCGGCTGAAGGGCGGCGACCCGTTCGTGTTCGGCCGTGGCGGCGAGGAGGCGCTGGCCCTGCGCGCCGCCGGCATCGCCTACGAGATCGTGCCCGGCGTCACCGCCGGCATTGCCGCGCCCGCATACGCGGGCATCCCCGTCACCCACCGCGATCTCGCGAGCGCCGTCGCCCTGATCACCGGACACGAGGACCCCAACAAGGACGAGACCTCGATCGAATGGCCTGCCCTGGCCGCGTTCCCGGGGACGCTCGTCTTCTACATGGGCGTCCGCCGCCTGCCCGCCATCGCCAGCTCCCTGCTCGCCGCCGGGCGTTCCCCCGAAGAGCCCGTCGCGGTCGTCGAATGCGGCACCCTTCCGGACCAGCGCTGCGTGCTCGGCACGCTCACCACGATCGCCGAGCTCGCCGGCGCCGCGCAGGTGCGCGCTCCCTCGATCACGGTCGTCGGCCCCGTCGCCGCACTCGCCGGCGAGCTCTCGTGGCTGCCCCCGCGCCCGCAGACCGGGCACACCGTCGCCGTCACCCGCGCCCGCCCCCAGGCCAGCTCGCTCGCCCGGCGGCTCGAGTCCCTCGGCGCGCGCGCCGTCCAGGCGCCCGCCATCCGCACCCGGCCGCTGCCGGGTGGGGCGCCGGACCTCGCGCCGTACGACCTCGTCTGCCTCACCAGCCCGGCCGGCGTCTGCGCGCTGTTCGAACGCCTGCACGCGAGCGGCCTCGACGCGCGCGCGCTGGCGGGCGTGCGCGTCGCCGCGATCGGCTCCGGGACCGCCGCCGCGCTTTCAGACCGCGGGATCGCCGCCGACGTCGTCCCCGAGCACGCCGTCGCCGAGGGGCTGCTCGATGCGCTCGCGGATCTCGAACCGCCCGTCCGCCGCGCGCTGCTCGCCCGCGCGCGCGAGGGGCGCGACGTCTTGCCCGAGGGTCTGCGCGCCCGCGGCGCCGAGGTCGACGTGCTCGCGCTGTACGAGACCATCGCCGAGTCCCCGCCCGCGCACGTCCTGCGCGAAGCGCTCGCCGCCGACTACATCACCTTCACCTCCGCCTCGACCGTGCGCTTGTTCCTGCAGTCCGCCGGCTACGCCGGCGCCGCCGGGGACGCGGGACGCGGCGAGAGCCCAGGCGAGCCCGGGCGCGCTCCCGCGGGAGCCGGCGCCATGGCCCTCTTCTCTCCGCACACGCGCATCGTCTCGATCGGCCCGATCACCAGCGACGCGCTGCGCGAGCACGGCCTTCAGCCGCACGCCGAGGCCACGCGCCACGACATCGACGGCCTCGTCCAAGCCCTGCTCGCGGACGCCCGCGCGCGAGCGTCCTGAGCGCCCCTCGCAGATACGTCCGCGCACAGCCGGCAGCTGCGGTAACCGGCGCCGGCAGCGCTCGAACGGGGACTGGCTCACGGGTTTCCCAAAAAGAAAAACCTCTCGTTCGCGCCGCGACGTGCTAGCACTCGAACGCATGCCCCCGACGCTCGGCCATCCGCGGCTGCACCTGCGCCGCACCGATTCGACCAGCGACCGCGCGCGCGCGCTGGCGATCGCGGGCGCGCCGCACGGCACGCTCGTCACCGCCGCCGAGCAGACCGCCGGGCGCGGGCGTCAGGGCCGGCGCTGGTCGGCGCCGGCCGGCAGCGCGCTGCTCGCCTCGCTGGTGCTGCGAGGGACACAAGTCCGGGATGGCGAGGTCCGGCACACCGTCCAGAGCGACGATCCGGCAGATACGCCCGTGCGCTCCGCTCGGCTGCCCTCCCTGCTGCCCCTGATCGCGGCCGTCGCCGTCTGCGACGTGGTCGGGCCAGACGCGCAGATCAAGTGGCCGAACGACATTGTTCTGGTGCGTGAGCAAGGTCTTGCCAAGCTCGCGGGCATACTCGCCGAGGGGCGTTCCCAGGACGGCTGGGCCGTGCTCGGCATCGGCCTGAACGTCGCCGTCCGGCTGGACGACCTGCCCGCCGAGCTGCGGCTCGCCGCCGCGACCCTCGGCGAGCCGCCCGACGCGATCGAGCCGACGCTGGCCCGGCTGCTCCGGGCGCTCGAACGTCGTCTCGCCGAGCCGGACGCCGCGCTGCGCGCCTACCGCGCCAGCGACGCTCTGCGCGATCGCGAGATCGCATGGTCCGCGGGACGCGGCCGCGCCGAGGGGATCGACGGCGAGGGCCGCCTCGTCGTCGCCCTCGACGGGGGCGGGCACACCGCGCTCGACTCAGGCGAGGTCCACCTGCGGCCGAGCCTGTGACCGAAGCTCGCCGCCGTTACCCTCCGCGACCGCCTCCGCCAATCCGCCACCGGCCGCCACCGCGGCCTTGGCGGCGGCGTCCGCGCCCTCCCTTGCGCCCGTCTTGCGCCTGCGCCGGTTGTTGCGCGCGCGGCGTTTGGGGAAGTTGCGCAGCAGCTCGCGCGCCAGCGCCGGCGGCTTGCGCGCCATCCGCGTACGCGCGCCCCGCAGCGCCTCCTCCGCCTCGGGCGTGTGCGCGAGCGCGGCCGCAAGCAGCGCCGCGGCCAGGCGCCGGTCCTGCTTGCGCGCGGCATGGATCAGCCGCCTCGCGTTGCGTGCGTGCGCGCCTCCCGACGAGTTCACCAGCAGGCCCAGCAGCCGCTTCGTCTCCGGCCAGCGCTGCACCGCGTACTCCTCGTGCACCTCCCGCGTGTATCCCGCCAGGCGCCAGATCCAGGCGTTGGCCTGGTCGCGCCTGCCGATCCGCCTCTCGACGAGCGCGCGCAGCATCACCTTCGTCGCCTCCCTGCGCTCGTCCTTGGGCCAGCCGCCAATGATGTCGATCGCCGTGTCGAACGCGTCCGGGTCGCGCAGCGCGGCGACGTCCGTCAGCGCGCGCAGCCTCAGCTGCGGGTTCTTGTTGCGCTGCACCGCGGTGATCAAGAAGCGGCTCTTCAGCTCCCCCGTGCGGTCGAAATGCAGCATCGCCCGCGCCCTGCGCCAGCCGGCCGGCGTGACGCGTGCGCCGGCCAGCGCCGCCCACACGTGCTGCTCGCCGTAGTCGAGGTTCTCGACCGCGATCCGCCACAGCTCGCGCTCGAACACCGCAAAGCGCCGCTCCTCCTCCGCGCATACCGGCAGCACGCGCCGCTCGACCCGCATCCGCCGCCCGCGCCCGCGCCTGACCGGACCGACGACGATCGCCCCGCCCCGGTACACGTCGCGGTCGAGCAGCGAGTGCAGCGTCACGACCGGGTCGTCGTTCTTGGTCGCCGGATGCACGAAGTCCACGACCAGCCCCGCCTCCTTGCCGGGCTGGCGGCGGGTGACGCGCCCGACGCGCTGCTGGTAGATCCGCTTGGACGCCGTCGGCGCCAGGTGCACGCACACAGTCGCCCGCGGGCTGTTCCAGCCCTCGGCCAGGAGCTGCGCGTTGATCAGCACGTCGATCGCCCCGCGCTCGTAGCGCGCCAGCACCTCCGCGAGCTGGCGCTTCGGCGTCTCGCCCGAGACCGCCTGCGCCTTGATGCCTTCGGCCCGGAACGCCTCCGCGAGGTTGTACGCGTGGCGCACCCCCGCCGCATACACGACCCCAGGCACGCCGTTGAAGCGCGTCTTGTACAGGTTCGCCGCCGCCATGTTGAACGGCTGCTGATCCAGCAGTTGAGCGAGCTCCTCCTGGTCGAACTCGGTGTCGACCTCCCCCCGCCTGAGCGGCACCTTGGCGATCGTGCGCACCCCCACGCCGGGCGAGATGCGCACGCAGCGCAGCGGCGCGATCACCCCGCGCCGCGCCGCCTGGGCGAGGTCGAAGCGCGAGGTCTGCGTCGGGAACAGGTCCGTCACGTGCCGTGCGATCAGCGCGCCCGTCGCAGTCATCCCGATGAAGATCGGGCCCGTCCACGCCCTGATCGCGCCACTCGTCTTCTCGCCCAGCGCGGTGTGCGCCTCGTCGCAGATCACGATCGTGTATGCGCTCGAGATCTTGCCCGCGTTGCGCACGAACCACTGGTACGTCTCGACCGTCACCGGGCCCTTGACCGAGTCCTCGCCTTTGAGCAGCGGTCTCGAGATGCGCGTCGAGTAGCCCCGCTCGCGCAGCTCGCCGTGGAACTGGTCCACCAGGTTGCGCCGGTGCGTGAGGATCAGGATCCCGCCGGTCCGCGACGCCTCCACGAAGCCGAGCGCCGCGACCGTCTTGCCCGCGCCGGTCGCGTGCTCGAACCAGAAGCGCTTGGCCGCGTTCGGGTCCTCCGGCTGCTCCGCGAGCGACTCCTCCTCGTCCTCGTCTTCGACCCAGTCCCTCGGCTCCTCCTCCGCGTCCGCCTCCTGCGCGAGCTCGCCCGCCGCCTCCTCCCCGTCGTCTCCGCCGGCGATCAGCCCGACCTCGTCCTCCAGGAGATCCTCGTCGTCGCCCTCATCCTCTTCGCTCTCGTCGGGCTCGGCGCGCTGGACCGGGCCGAGATCCTCGTCCTCGTCGTCCTCGTCCTCTTCCTCGACGTCCTCCTCGGGCTCGTCCTCGTCGTACCCGCCGTCGGCCTCCTCGCCCTCGCCCGTGTCCTGCGCGACGGCTGTCGCAGCGCCGGAGCCTCCAGTCGCGGGCGTCTCGTCCGGGCCGAAGATCGCCGCCGACGCCAGCAGCTCCGGCGACGCGGCTGCCCTGCCGTTTCCGTTCTCGCCCGCTCGCTGCGCCTCGGCCAGAAGCGCCGTGAGCGTGCCCGACAGCGCATCGACCTGGTGGGCCGACAGGACGGTGCCGTCCGCCAGCTTCGGCTCGTCCTCGGACAGCAGCCGCTCCAGACCCAGCAGCAGCGAGAACTCACGCCGCCACGCGGTCGACGGGTGCTTGGCCCCCGCCTCAAGCTCCGACAGCGCCTGCTCCAGGGCGCGCCTGCGCGGGGAACCGGGCGCCAGCGCGACCGCGAGATCCTCGCCCTCGTGCACGAAGCGATCGCGCACGAACCGCTCCGCACGCTTGATCTCGGCGGAACTCGCAACGGGCGCGGCCTCGGCGGCCACTGAAGTGGACTCGGCCATCAAAGGGCTCTGGACTTCGAGACGGGGCCGCCGCAGAAAGTGGCTTCAGCGGGGCTCGGAACTGCCGGCGCGTTGCCGGCTACGTTGCCGGATGCTCAGAGCGGTCCGGCTCTGACGTGCTTTGCAGCATATAGCACGTCGCGGCACGATTGAAGAGTCCGGCTATCTGCGACCCTTAGCACCCATGAGCAGCACCGCCCCCGCCCGCCTGCTCGCGATCGTCGCCGGCGCCGCGGCGGCGATGCTGCTCGCCGTCGGGCTCGTGCAGCTCGCGAGCTCGTCCTCGTCGTCTTCGACCGCGAGCGGGTCCGTGTCGCGGCTCACGCTCGCGCAGGTCGACGCACGCCTGGAGGGCTCGCCCGCGCCGCTCGCGGCACTGCACGCCCAGGCCAGCCAGATCCTGCCAGGCGACGCGCGCGCACTGCACGCGCGTCTCACCGCGCTGCGCGGCTATCCCCTGGTCATCAACAAGTGGGCCTCCTGGTGTGTCCCCTGCCAGGGCGAGCGCGGCGCCTTCCAGCGCGCCTCCGCCACGCTCGGACGCACCGTCGCCTTCCTCGGCATCGACTCCGGCGACACCACTCTCGCCGACGGGCGCGCGTTCCTGCGCCCGTTCCCGGTCGGCTATCCCAGCTACTACGACCAGAGCGGCCGGCTCGGCGCGGCCGTGACAGATTCCTCGTTTACGCCGGTCACGATCTTCTACGACCGCGCCGGCCATCAGTACATACACCAAGGCCCCTACCCGAGCGCGGCCAAGCTCGAACGGGATGTCCGGCGCTACGCGCTGGACGCGTAGCCATGGCCGAGATCAGGATCGACCCGCTCAGCGGGCATCGCACGATCGTCGCCGGCGAGCGCTCCCGCCGGCCGGGCGGGGAGCCCCGCTGCGAGCCGCCCGAGCCGATCGACCCGGCAAGCGACCCGTTCGCCCCGGGCCACGAGGACCGCACGCCGCCGGAGCTGTACGCGCTGCGCCCGGGCGGCGGCCCACCCGACTCGCCGGGATGGACGGTGCGTGTCGTCCCGAACCTGTATCCCGCGCTCGCTGCGCCAGACCCCGACGGGGACGGCTCCCGGAGTCCGGCCAGCTCCGAGTTGTTCACCTCGCTCCCCGCCGTCGGCGCGCACGAGGTGATCGTCAACGGGCCCCAGTCCGTGCCGTCGCTCGCCGACCTGCCCCCCGAGCAGGTGGAGAGCGCCGTGGAGGTGTGGCGCGTGCGCATGCGCACGCAC
>DASQGE010000130.1:0-11623 GCA_035632775.1 Solirubrobacteraceae bacterium
GGCCTTGGAGACGAGCATCGCCAGCATCGTCTTGCCGGTCCCGACGTCGCCCATGATCCACACGCCGCGACCGCGGTCCAGGTTCTCCTCGATGCGCTCGGAGAACCGGCGCACCACCCGTATCTGCTCGGGGAAGGCGACCAGATCCGTGCCGGTCAGCTGCTCGAAGGAGATCTCGCGGTAGCGGCTCGGGATGCGCGCCTCCAGGCGGCGGCTGCGCACCTTCGCGATGCGCCCGGCCCGGCAGCGGCAGTCGGACGCCGTGTTGGTGGCCTCGTCGATCAGAAAGCCGCTGCCGTCGCAGGTCTCGAACGGGCAGTTCTCGGTGCTCATCGGGCGCTCTGTTCCTCCACCAAGCACGCTTTGTCCCGGCGCGCCTCCACGGGTCTGCAGGCCAAGCCGGGCAAGGACGCAGGGAGCGTGGTGTACTCGGTACACGAGCGACCGAGGACGCCGATCCGGCGCCGGTATGCGGACTCGTGGCTCATTGCGCGAAGCGCTCCCCTGCGTAGCTCAGGAACTTCGGGTACTCCTTCTGGAAGGTCAGCGTGACTTTTCCGGTCGCTCCGTTGCGGTGCTTCGAGATGATCAGGTCCGCCTCCCCGGGGCGCTCGGAGTCCTCGTCGTAGTACTCGTCGCGGTAGATGAACATCACCAGGTCGGAGTCCTGCTCGAGGTTCCCGCTCTCGCGCAGGTCCGACAGCTGCGGCACCTTCGGCGAGCGCTGCTCGACCGCGCGGCTCAGCTGCGAGAGCGCGATCACCGGCACCCCCAGCTCGCGCGCGAGGATCTTCAGGCCGCGGCTCAGCTCGCCGACGGCCGTCACGCGGCTGTCGTAGCGGCTCTCGGTGCGCATCAGCTGCAGGTAGTCGACGATTATCAACCCGAGTCCGCCCTTGCACTGGCTGTGCAGGCGGCGGGCCTTCGCGCGGATCTCCAGCATGCCCACGTCGCTGGAGTCGTCCACCCACAGCGGCGCCGACGCCAGGCGCTGGGAGGCCTTGAGGATCTTCGGCCAGCGCTGCTCGGCCACGCGCCCCTTGCGCAGCTCCTCGCCCTTGATCCGCGCCTGCGAGGCGACGAAGCGCTGGGCCAGCTCGGCCTCGGCCATCTCCAGCGAGAACAGCGCCACCGGCTTGCCGTGCTCGACGGCCGCGTTCTCGGCGATGTTGCATACCAGCGCGCTCTTTCCCATCGCCGGACGCGCGGCGATGATGATCAGGTTTCCCGGCTGGAAGCCGCCGGTGATCTCGTCCAGATCCTTGAACCCGGAAGGCGTGCCCGTCAGCGCTGTCCCTTCGATCGAGAGCCGGTGCAGCTTGTCGAGCTCCTCGTGCAGGACCTCCTCGATCGCCCTGAAGTCCTGCTGGCGGTCGTCGCGGGCGACCTCGAGCATCGCCTTCTCCGCCTGCTCCACCAGCTCGCGCGGCGCGGCCTGGTGGCCGAGCACGCTCTCCTGGATCTCGTATGTGCTCTTCAGCAGTCTTCGCAGCAGCGCGTTCTCGCGCACGATCTGCGCATACCGCCGGGCGTGCCCCGCGGCGGGTACGACGCCCGTCAGCTCGTCCACCGCGGCCGCTCCGCCGACCTCCTCGAGCTTGCCCATCTGGCGCAGACGGTCGGTGACCGTCAGCACGTCGACCGGCTCGCTTTCGTTGTACAGCGCGAGCATCGCCGCGTAGATCGTGCCGTGGCGCTCGCGATAGAAGTCCTCGGGCCGCAGGCCCTCTTCGATCACCAGCGCATACAGCGCCCTGTCGGACAGCAGGATCGCGCCGAGCACCGACTGCTCGGCGTCGAGGTTGTGCGGCGGCGCGATCGCCGACCCGCGGGTGCTCGGAGTGCCGTTGGTTGTGGTTGCGAGCGCGCTCATGGTGACGGCTCGCGCGAGTCTAGATCGGCGCCCCCCGCAGCCCGGCGGGGCATCCCGCTATCTCGGGGTAATTTGCTCTCGACACTCTCCACGAACACATGTTCGCAGGAGCTCCGGACTGCGCGCCGGCCTACTTCTTGGCGACGACCATCACTCAGCAGGGGGCGGGCAGGCCCTCCCCCTGGCCCCCTCCCGCGTTTCGGCATGCTCGTCGGAAGGAGAACGCTCCCTGATCACTTCTTGGCGACGACCATCGTCTTGATCGTGGCGGTGACGCCCTCGACGACCTCGACGACGACCATGTAGGTGCCGACGTTCTTGATCGGCTCGGGCATGTGGACGTTGCGTTTGTCGATCTTCAGCCCGCGGGCTTCGCGGATCGCGGCGGCGATGTCCTGCGTCGTGACCGACCCGAACAGCCTGCCGTCCGCGCCGGCCTGCTGGGGAATCGTCAGGACGGTCCGGTTGAGCAGGTTGACGTTCTCCTGGGCTTTCTCGATCGCGTTGCGCTCGGCCCGCTCGGCCGCTTCCTGGCGCTGCTTGACCGCTTCGATCGAGCCCTTCGTCGCCGGCTGCGCGAGCTTGCGCGGGATGAGGTAGTTGCGCAAATACCCCTTCGAGACGTCGACGACCGTGCCCTGCTCGCCGAGCTGCTCGACCTCCTGCAACAGAATCGCCTCCGGCATTGGACTCCCGCTAGCGTTCGCGATCGCGGTCGCCGCGTTCGCGCCGGGGGCTGTCGTCGCGGCCGCCCTCATTGACGTAGGGCAGGAGCGCCAGCTCGCGGGCGCGCTTGACTGCCCTGGCGATCTGCGCCTGATGGCGCCGGCACGCCCCTGTGATCCGCCGCGAGCGGATCTTGCCCTTCTCGGACACGAACTTGCGCAGCGTGCCGACGTCCTTGTAGTCGACCTGCTCGATCTTGTCGCGGCAGTGCTGGCACGGCTTGCGCCGTCCGCTCCCGGGACCGCCCTTCTTGTCTCGCCGGCGCACCGGCTTGCCGCGACCGCGCTTTGCCACTTGAAGATGCCTCGCTGTGCTGTGTGCTTGGTTTTAGATCAGAACGGAATGTCGTCGTCACCGGCTCCGCCGGCGACCGGCGCGGGCTGGAAGTCCCCTTCGTCGACCGGGACGTCGCTGCCCTGTGAAGCTCCGCGGCCAGCTAGTCCACCACTGCTTGCGGCGTCGTCGCGGGAGCCCAGGAACTGCACCGACTCGGCAATGATATCGATTGCCTGCCGTTTCGTGCCGTCCTGCGCCTCCCACTCGCGCCATTCCAGCCTTCCGTCGATCGCGACCGGGCGTCCCTTGTGGAGAAAGCGCGCGGCGTTCTCGCCCTGGGCGCCCCACACGGTCACGTTGAAGTAGTTGGGCTTGTCCTCCCATTCGCCCGTGCTCCCGTTCTTGCGCCGCGTGTTGCACGCGACGCGAATGCTGCACACGGACGTGCCGCTCGGCAGCGAGCGCAGCTCGGGGTCGGCGGTCAGGTTTCCGGTCAGCACGACCCGGTTGATGTTGGTGGCGGCCACGACGTCTCTTCCTTTCGCTCTCTGTATTTCTCTGGGCTAGCTCGGTCCATGCGTCCGAGGCCACCGCCGAGTCTAGAGGCGGCTGCGGGCGTTTCTTTCGGCCGGCGCTCGTCGCAAGCCGCTCGATGCGAGGATCCGCGCGTCTGTCAATGCGAGATCTTGCGCGCCCGCGAGGAGGTTCCGAACACCTCGTCCCAGTAGGGCGCGCTGATCCCGAAGCCCTTCGTGTCGTCCTGGAAGTGGTGGCGCATGTGACGCTCGCGCAGCATCCTGCCGAGGCGGCCGCGCGGGGTGAAGTGGTGGACGTAGTAGTGGAGCATGTCGTACGCCAGGTACCCGGCGAAGAAGCCGGCGCCCAGGCCCGGTGCGTACCTCGCGCCGAACGCGACATAGAGCGCCCCGAATACGATCGCTCCCAGCGGCACGCTCACCGCGGGAGGCATCACCAGGCGCAGGGGGTCGTTCGGGTGCTCGTGGTGGACGCCGTGGATGATCCAGTGCATCCGTGCCCCAAAGCCGCGGTCGGGCTCGAAGTGGAACACGATCCTGTGCAGCCAGTACTCGAACAGCGTCCAGATGCCGTACCCGCCCGCCGCCAGGCCGATCGTGGTCGCGACGCTCACGCCGGAGAGGCTCCACGCGGTCAGCACGGCGATCGCCGGGCCGAAGATGATCGCGGGCACGGCCGGGTGCACCCTGGAGAGCGCGTCCAAGAGGCGCGACTCGAACATCGGCGGCGAAGCCCTCAGCACGTCGCTGCGGCCCCGCGACAGGGGCGTGCGCGTATCCCGCACCAAAGCCATCGTCCGATCTTAGACCCTATGGAGTGTCGGCGTTCCGGCGCTTGAGGCAGGATCGGTCGGCAGCCGACAGCGTTGTTGAGCATCGGCGCCGGGGCGACGGCGATGGCGCCCGGCGATGCGCCATCCGGTCGAGGCGACCGCGGATCGGCGGATCGAGGCCCAGCACCCCGCGAGCGGCGGGCGCGCCGTGGGTCCCGCCGGCGGCAGTCCTACGTGGGCTCGCCGGCCGCGGCCTTGACAGCCTCGGCGGGTGCGGCCTCGGCAGGCTCGCCCGCCGCGACCTCGGCGACCTCTGCGGGCGCGGCGGAGGTGGCGGGTGTGGCCGCCGGCGCCTCGGCGGGCCTGGCGCTCGCGGCGCTCGGGCGCATGTCGGGCGCGTCCGGCGTGCCGGGCTCGAGCTTGACGATCCGGAATCGCAACACGCCGTCGGTGATCCGCAGCGTCCGGCTCAGCTCGCCGAGCAGCTCGGGCGTGGCCGCCGTGAACTGCAGCAGGTGGTACTCGGCGTCGGTCTTGCGCTCGATCGGATACGCGAGCGCTCGATCGCCCCACTCGTCCTCACGCGTGAGCTCGCCCTTGGCCGCGATCGTCTCGCGCGTGTCGGCGAGGATCTTCGCGCGGGCGTCCTCCTGCGCCTGGGGGTCGAGGAGCATCACGAGATCGTATGTGGGCGCGAGCGCGGCCATGAGCGCGGCGGCGCATGATACCAGCGCCGGCAGCCCACTCCGCTCCAGCCGCAAGACGGATCTGCCCGCTTTTGAAAGCGCTTCGTCTTGCGCACGCGCGCCGCACGGACTCGGCCCACGTCGCTCGCACACGCGCGGACTCGCCCCAAAACAAATCGCCTTCGGCACCTTCTTCGCGCCTTCGCGCGCATACGCGCCCGCTCGCGCGTTAACGCCCAAAAAGAGATCCCCAAAAGGAGATGTCACTCCGCGCCGGCCCGCCCCTTGGCGCGAATGTCCGCGAGCTGCTCGTCGATCCAGTCGCCGGGGTCGCGCGAGGTCACGATCTCGGCCAGCCCGCGCGCCCGGCGGCGGCGCTCGGTGGGGTCCATCGTCAGCGCGGCATAGATCGAGTCGGCGAGCTCCTGGATGTCGAACGGGTTGACCGAGAGCGCGTACTGCGCGAGCTCCTCGTGTGCTCCGGTGTTCTCCGAGAGGATCGACACGCCCTCGCGCTCGTTGACGATCGGTCCCTCCTTGGCGACCAGGTTCATGCCGTCGAACATCGCGTTGACGAGCAGCACGTCGTAGTGCTTGTAGGCGGCCATCGCCTCCTCCAGATCGTCGCGTAGCTTCAGCTGGATCGGCATCCAGTCGGGCGTGCCGTGACGGTGGTTGACGACCGCGACCAGCGCCTCGATGCGCTCCAGGTACTCGGCGTACTGGGGCACGTCGGTCCGCGAGGGCATCATCTGCGCCATGAACGTGACCCGCTCGGAGAACTCGGGGTGCTGCTCCAGGAACAGATCGAACGCGGAGAACCCCCTGAGCACGTTCTTCGAGAGGTCGGCCCTGTCGACGCGGAGGATCAGGTGGTCGCGCCGGCGGCGCATCAGCTCGGCCTCGAATCGCACCACGCGCGCGCTCTGCGCGACCTTGCGGGTCGCCTGGTGGTCGATCGGCAGCGGATAAGCCCGCACCCACACCTCGCGCTCGCCGTAGCGCACGATCCCGCGCTCGAAGTCGACCTCGAGATCCATCAGATCGCGGCAGCACTGCAAGAAGTTGCGTCTGTAGGAGCGGGTGTGGAAGCCGACGATGTCGTTGGCGAGCAGCCCCGTGTATATCTCCTCCCTGATCCGCGTCGGCAGCACGCGCCAAGAGTCGGACTGGGTCCAAGGAATGTGGATGAAGTGGTGCAAGAACGCGTCCGGCCTGGCTCTGCGCACGAGGTCAGGAAGCGTGTACAGGTGATAGTCGTGCACCATCACCACCGGCTCGGGCACGTCCGCGAGCTCCTCCACGACCGCTCTGGCCAGGTCCTCGTTGACCGCGTTGTAGCCGAACTCGAACGCCTCGATCTCCTCGCGGCGGATGTCCGGCGCGTTCGACAGGTCCCACAGGTAGTGCTGGATGAACCACAGCATCGGGTTGGCGAAGACGTTGTAGAAGCGGTCGTATGCCTCCTCGTCGCTGACGACGAGTCGCACTTTGAACTCGCTCCCATCCGGCGACGTCACGGGAAAGGCGCGCCCGCCGCTGGCTTGGGCGGCCTGCGCGTCGTGCTCGGTCATCGCCGAGGCGATCCAGATCGCCTCCCGGTGGGAGGCCAGCCCGGTCAGCGCCGTCACGAGCCCGCCGGACCCGCGCTGGATCTCGCCGCCCGCCTGGAAGGTCACGGGGCCGCGGTTGGACACCAGCAGCAGCGGCGCCCGCTGTGCCGGCGCTTTGCTCATGACTGCGCCAGCTCCCGGAAGATCTTCAGGTAGTCGCGCAGGTAGCGCGGAGTCAGGAAGTGGGCGCGCACGTGCTCCTTGCCGCGTCGGCCGAGGAACTTGCCCAGCGAGGGGTTCTTCAGGATCTCGAGCGCGCGTTCGGCGCACTGCTCGACGCTCGAGACCAGATAGCCGGTGACGTGGTCCTCGATCTGCAGGGGGATGCCGCCGACGTTTCCGCCGATCATCGGCCTGCCCTTCCAGATCGCCTCGGCCACGGTCAGGCCGAAGCCCTCGCGGATGGACTTCTGGATGACCACGTCGGCGTGGGACTGGAACGCGTTGACCTCGATCGCGCCGACGTTGTTGAAGTTGTTGAGGATGTGGATGTCGGGGTCGCCGCCGGCGTGGGCGATGGTGGCGTTGAAGAAGTCCCACCCCTCCGGGTCGTCGCTGGCCATCGATCCGACCAGCGCGAGCTGCACGTCCGGCAGCGACTCCTTGAGGAGCCGGTAGGCGTCGATCACGCCCAGGGGATCCTTCCAGGGGTCGAAGCGCGAGACCTGGCAGATCAGCGGCCGGTCCACGTCGATCCCGAACTGCCCGCACACGAACGTGGCGTCCTCGGGCGATAGCGCCATGTTCTTGGGTGTCAGGGGGTCGATCGCGGGAGGTACGACGTTGGCCATCCCGCGCAGGCCGTCGGGGACGTACTCCCGCATGTGGAACAGCGTCTCGGGGTAGTCCGCGATGTAGGGCAGCAGCCGCTCGATCGTCTGGGAGTTGGGCGTGGACAGATCGATGTGGCAGCGCCACAGCCAGCCGGCGGCCTTCTCGGGAACGAGCTTGTGCAGCGCCGCGGGCTGGGGGTCGTGGACGAGGCAGACATCCCAGCCGCCGGCGAGCTCGCGGGCGTTCATCTCGTTGTAGCGGCGCCAGGTCGCCCACTGCTCCTCGTCGAGGTCCTGCGGCGCGCCCTGCAGGGCGTTGTGCATGAGCTTGGTCGCGTTGAAGAACTCCTCGCGCCCGTAGATGACCTGCCACTCGCAGTCCAGGCCGACGTCGCGCATCAACGGCACCAGCGTGTAGAGGATCTCCGACACCCCACCGCCGAAGGCGGTCGCGGAGACGTGCACGACCCGCTGGCCCTTGAGCGGCTCGGCGAGCGCGCGGATTTCCTCGATCAGCTCTCGCCCGCAGATGTGCGTGTAGTCGGCGAGTGTCTTGTTGGCAACCGCGACGGGCTGGAGCACGCGCGGACGATACCTGACGGTGTGTTTTCGTATGCCGAGCCCGCGCGCCGAGGTGTCCCGCGGGAAGGGGACCGCGGCTGCGCGCGTGCGCGACGCCCGCGCGTTTTCAGGACGATGCGCAGACGTCGGGGTCCGGGCGCTCTGGGCGCCCGCCTGAACCCTTAGTGTCTGTGCAGAGATGCTCAACGGACGTCTATACCGCGCGGGATTCGCTCCGGTTTTGATCGTGCTCGTGGTGGTCGGGTTCTCGTTGACGGCGCGTCCCCGCCCGCTCGCCTCGACGCTGGCCCCCGACGCGTTCGAAGGCACGCGGGCGTTCGCCGAACTGAGGCGGCTCGCCGGCGAATTCCCCGACAGGCGCCCGGGCGGCGCCGGCGATGCGCGGCTGGCGGCGCGGGTCGCGAGCACGATCGAAGGGCTGGGCGGCGCCGCGGGCGGGGGCTTTCAGGTGCAGGTCAGGCGCTTTCGGGCGCAGACGATCGACGGGGAGCGAACGCTTCAGACCGTGATCGCGCAGCGTCCGGGGGCGAGCAGCGAGAGCGCGATCGTGATCCTCGCCCACCGCGACGCGGCCCAGCCGGGGTCGGCGGCGCAGCTGTCGGGGACGGCCGCGCTGCTGGAGCTAGCGCGCGTGTTCGCCGCGCGCGAGACCCAGCGCCCGATCGTGCTCGTCTCGACCAGCGGCGGCTCGGGCGGCGACGCGGGCGCGGCGGACTTCGCCGCGCAGGCCGCGCGGCTGGTGCGCGGAGGAGTCGCTGCGACGATCGTGCTCGGCGACGTCGCATCCGTGCGGGCGAGCAGGCCGCTCGTGGTGCCTTACTCCGACGGCTACGGCAGCGCGCCGGATGAGCTGCAGCGCACGGTGTCCGAGGCGATCGTGCACGAAGCCGGTCTGCAGCCGGGCGCCCCCAGCGCGCTCGGCCAGCTCGCGCATCTGGCGTTCGGATTCGCGCCCGGCGAGCAGGGCGCGCTCGGCGCGGGCGGGTTGGGAGCGGTGCTGGTGCAGGTCAGCGGCGAACGCGGCCCCGGCCCGCGCGCGCGGGTGAGCGCGGAACGCGTGGAAGGCGTCGGCAGGGCGACGCTCAGCGCCCTCGACGCCCTCGACGGCGCGGGCGTGATCGAACAGGGGCCGCAGACGGGACTCGTGCTCGCGCGCCAGGTCATCCCGGCGTGGGCGCTGCGGCTGCTGATCGGCGCGCTGCTGATCGGACCGCTGGTCGTGCTCGTCGACGGCCTCGCGCGGGCGCGCCGCCGGGGCGAGCCGGCCGCGCGCTGGATGCTGTGGGCGCTGACCTGCGGGCTGCCGTTCTTCGCCTGCGCGCTGTTCGCGCGCCTGCTCGGCGCGCTCGGCGGGCTTCCGGCCACTCCGTCCACGCCGGTCCTGCCGAGCGCGCTCGGATTCGACGGCAGAGCGGCGACGGCGGTGCTGGCGTGCGCGCTCGTGCTCGGCCTCGCATGGATGGCCTGGCCGCCGCTCGTGCGCCGGCTCGGCCTGCGGGCGCTGCCGAGCGCGGACGGCGCGAGCGAGTCGAACGGGCTGGGAGCCGAGATCGTCGGCGCCCGGCCGCGCGCCGGTATCAAGACCGGCTTCGGCGTCAGGGTCGGCGCCGGGGTGGGGGCGAAGGTCGGGAGCACCGTGGCTGAGCGCGCCGGAGCGGGCGCCGACGCCGCCGCCGGGATGGCGGCGCTGTTCGTCCTGCTGGTGGTGGCGGTCGCGGTTTGGACGGTCGATCCGTACGCGGCGCTGCTGATCGTGCCGGGCCTGCACCTGCTGCTGTCGGTCGCCTCGCCGCACCGATCGAAGATCGGCCAGCGCCCGCTCGTCGGCCTGGGGCTGCTTGCGCTCGCGCTGGTGCCGCTCGGCCTGTTGATCGCGTTCTTCGCGCACCAGCTCGGCTACGGACCCGGCGGCGTCGCCCAGAGCGCGGTGCTGCTCGTCGCGGGCGGGCACGTGGGGATGGTTGCGGCGGCGCTGTGGAGCGTCGCGCTCGGCTGCGGCGTTGCGATCGCGCTGGTCGTGCTCACGCCTCCCACCGAGCTCGCGCGGCTCGCTCCGGACGAGCGCTCGGAGATAACGATCCGCGGGCCGCTCTCATACGCGGGCCCGGGGTCGCTCGGAGGAACCGAGTCGGCTCTGCGACGGTAGGGGCCCCGTATGGCCGACCGTGCCGGTGGAGGGCGCGAGCATGGCGCCCTGCCGTCCGGTCAACCGGCGATCCGACCGATCGAGGTCTCCTCCGTACGTGTAACGGCGCGCCGGGGGCGGCCTACCAGCGGTGTTCGAATCCCTGCAGCCGCACGCGCTCGCCCCGCTCGTCTGAGAACACCGCGCCGGCGCGGTCGGGCTCGTCTGCTGCTCCTGGGACTTCGACGCGGCCGATCCACGTCACGCCCGCGTCCGAGACCTCGCCGACGGCGGCCTCGGCGCGCGCGCGCGAACCGGGCGGGACGCAGAAGCAGAGCTCGTAGTCTTCCCCCGCCTCGGCCGCGGGCCGCCACGCGGGGACGCCCAGCCGGGCGGCAGCCTCGGTGGCCCCCTCGGCGAGCGGCAGCGCAGCGAGCTCGATCTGCAGGCGGACGTCGCTCGCGCGCGCCAGATGCGCGGCGTCGGTGGCGAGCCCGTCGGAGAGGTCGATCATCGCCCGCGCGCCGGCCTGCGCGAGCGCGCGGCCCTCGCGCAGGCGTGGGACCGGCCGGCGAGGCCTGCCCCCGAGGCGTCCGGTCACGCCGACGAGGTCTCCGGCCTGCGCGCCGTCACGGCCGACGAGCTCCGCCGGCGACTCGGCCCAGCCGACGGCGGTGACGCTCGCGAACAGCACGGGCGCGCCGACGACGTCGCCCCCGACGATCGTCGTGCCGGTGGCGGCCGCGAGCTGCTCGGCGCCGCGCATCAGCTCGAGCGCCCCCGCCTCGCCGACATGGCCGGGAACGCCGAGCGCGATGTACGCCTCGCCCGCCAGGGCGCCCATCGCGGCGAGGTCGGACAGTCCTGCGGCCAGCACCCGCCAGCCGACGTCGGCGAGGCTCGAGCGCGGGTCGTCGAGGCGGAAGTGGACGTTCTCGACGACCGCATCGACGGATGTGACGCACAGCGGCAGGGCTCGCACCACGGCGGCGTCGTCGCCGATCCAGCGTACGACGCGCGGCCCACGCGCGTGCAGCGCGGTCGCGATCGAGTCGATCAGCGAGAGCTCCACCCCTAAGGTCTCCTTCGGCCCCCGAGACTCGCCGAACCGCCCGCGCCGACAGCCCGTTCAGCGATGGCGGTAGACGATCCGCGCGCGGTCGAGGTCGTAGGGGGAGAGCTCGCAGCGCACACGGTCGCCGGGCAGGATCCTGATCCTGAAGCGGCGCATCTTGCCGGCCACGTGCCCGAGCACGACGTGGTCGTTGTCGAGCTTGACCCGGAACATCGCGTTCGGGAGCGCCTCGATGACCTCGCCCTCGAATTCGACCTTGTCTTCCTTTGCCACGGTCCTAACCTACCAGCGTGGAGCGCCGAGGGCGGGGACGCCGCGGGGTGGCTCACGGCGTCTCATGGGTGCGGTTCGGCGCCCCCGGTCGGCGAGACGGCGGGCGCGCGTTTGACTTCGGGCGCCGGCGCCCGTTCAGGGGTCTTGGGGGCGGGGCCCGCGGGCGCGGGCGCGCCCGGAGCGCCGCCTTTCTTGTTCTGGCGCTTGGACGGCTTGCTTTCGGAGTTTTCGCTGCCCGAGTTTTCGCCTCCGGAGCGTCCGGTGGAGGCGAAGCGTCCGAAGAACGGCTGGTAGGAGATCGATTCCTTGGGT
>DASQGE010000131.1:0-8501 GCA_035632775.1 Solirubrobacteraceae bacterium
CGTGGCCGGCCGGCGCCGGCCGGCGAGAACGTTGTTTCGAAAAGAGGGCCCGCGCGCGCGTGCGGCCCCTCTTTTTTTGGAGGTCTTCTTTCCGGCAGGCCCGGCCGAGCCCTTTGTGCGAGCTCCCCGCGCGCGCGGTCCCCGGAGCGAGATCTTCTAGGAAGCCGGCTCCCCGCGCGCCCGCTCGCGGGCGCTCTTTATCGACGCCTAACAATTCGTCCGATTTTCCGGTAAAGTGCCGGGCGCCGGTCGATAGCCGCAGCCGCCCGAAGCAGTACGACGCCGCGCCACATACGCGGGCCGTCGAGGGCGGGGTCCGTGAGCACTGGCTGCCCACTTAAGGGCGTCGATAGCGTGTGCTATCTTTGCTGGTCGCGCTTCGCGCGCGCTCCTCTGCCCGTATCACGCCCTCCGAAGGAGACGTTTCTTGGCTGCTGTTGATGCTCTCCGGACGCGCCGTAGCTTCGCGCGCCTCAACAAGACCGTCGATGTCCCCAACCTGATCGATATCCAGCGCCGTTCGTTCGAATGGCTCACCGACCCCAAGGGCGGCGGGCTGCGCGAGACGATCGACGACATCTCGCCGATCGAGGACTACACAGGCAACCTGGCGGTCCAGTTCGGCGAGTTCGTGTTCGACGAGCCGGTCGCGTCGCTGGACCAGTGCCGCGAGAAGGACCTGACCTATGCCCGCCCGCTGACGGTGACCGTCGCGTTCATCAATCGCGAGACGGGCGAGATCCGCGAGCAGTCGGTGTTCATGGGGGACTTCCCGTGGATGACCGAGCGCGGCACGTTCGTGATCAACGGCACCGAGCGCGTGGTCGTCACGCAGCTCGTGCGCTCGCCGGGCGCCTATCTGATGGAGCCGAAGGATCGCGAGAAGCAGGTGTTCATCGCCAACCTGATGCCCGCGCGCGGCTCGTGGCTGGAGCTCGAGATCGACAAGAAGGGCAAGGTCTACGTGCGCATCGATCGCAAGCGCAAGCTGCCGGTCACGGTGCTGCTGCGCGCGATGGGCTACGCCTCGGACGAGGAGATCCTCAAGCTGTTCGAGAACTCCCTGTACATCCGCAACACGCTCGAGTCCGACACCGAGCAGACGCGCACCGAAGACGGCGCCCTGATCGAGCTGTTCAAGAAGCAGCGGCCGGGTGAGCCGCCGAGCGTGGAGAACGCCAAGGCCCTGCTCAACCAGCTGTTCTTCGACCCCAAGCGCTACGACCTGACGCGGGTCGGCCGCTACAAGCTCAACTCGCGCCTGGGCCTGGACATCGACATCGACACGCGCGTGCTCACGCACGACGACATCTTGGCGCTGGTCAAGGAGCTGGTGTCGCTGCCCAAGCGCCTGGGCCTGCCCGAGGAGCCCGAGATCGAGATCAAGGACTATGCGGCTGAGGCGCTGAGCATGCCGCGCGAGCCCGTCGCCGAGCACCTCGACGAGTACGAGCACTTCGGCAACCGCCGCCTGCGGACCGTCGGCGAGCTGATCCAGGAGGCGTTCAGGATCGGGCTGTATCGCATGGAGCGAGTCGTGCGCGAGCGGCTGACGACCGAGGACGCGGACACGATCACGCCGCAGACGATCATCAACATCAGGCCGGTCGTGGCGGCGCTGAAGGAGTTCTTCGGGTCATCGCAGCTGAGCCAGTTCATGGACCAGACCAACTCGCTCGCCGGGCTGACCCACCGCCGGCGTCTGTCGGCGCTGGGCGCGGGCGGCCTGACACGCGAGCGCGCGCCGATCGAGGTGCGCGACGTGCACCCGACCCACTACGGGCGGATGTGCCCGATCGAGACCCCCGAGGGTCCGAACATCGGCCTGATCGGCTCGCTGAGCTCGTTCGCGGAGGTCTCCGAGTACGGGTTCGTGACGACCCCCTACCGGGTCGTAAAGGACGGCGTCGTGACCGACAGGATCGAGCGCCTGGACGCCACCCAGGAAGAGGAGCTGTTGATCGCTCAGGCGAACACCCCGGTCGACCCCAAGAGCGGCAAGCTCAAGGGCTCGGAGATCCTGTGCCGCACCCAGGCCGGGCAGTACGTGACGGTCGGGCCGAAGGACGTCGATCTCGTGGACGTCTCGCCGGAGCAGATCTGGTCGGTGGCGACCGCGATGATCCCGTTCTTGGAGCACGACGACGCCAACCGGGCGCTGATGGGCTCGAACATGCAGCGCCAGGCGGTGCCGCTGCTGAAGGCGGACGCGCCGCTGATCGGCACCGGCATGGAGCGCCGGGCGGCGCTCGACACGGGCGACGTGCTGCTGGCCCAGACAGCGGGCACGGTCGAGTACGTCGACGCCGAGAAGATCGTGCTGGAGACGTCTCCCGGAGGGAGTAGGGACGAGTACGAGCTGCAGAAGTTCATGCGCTCCAACCAGGGCACCCTGATCCATCACAAGCCGCTCGTGAAGACCGCCCAGAAGGTCAAGGCCGGCGAGGTGCTGGCCGACGGCTCGTCGACCGACAGGGGCGAAATGGCGTTGGGCAAGAACCTGATGGTCGCGTTCATGTCCTGGGAGGGCTACAACTTCGAGGACGCCATCATCCTGTCCAAGCGTCTCGTGCAGGACGACGAGCTGACCTCGATCCACATCGAGGAGTACGAGATCGACGCCCGCACGACCAAGCTCGGCGAGGAGGAGATCACGCGCGACATCCCCAACCGCTCGGAGGAGTCGCTGCGCAATCTCGACGACCGGGGCATCGTGCGCGTCGGCGCGGAGGTCGGCTCCGGGGACCTGCTCGTGGGCAAGGTCACGCCCAAGGGCGAGACCGAGCTGACCGCCGAGGAGAAGCTGATCAGAGCGATCTTCAAGGAGAAGGCGCGCGAGGTGCGCGACACCTCGCTGAAGGTGCCGCACGGCGAGGGGGGCGTGGTGATCGACGTCAAGACGTTTCACCGCGACGCGGGCGACGACCTGCCGCCGGGCGTGAACGACCTGGTGCGCGTGTTCGTCGCCAAGAAGCGCAAGATCTCCGAGGGCGACAAGCTCGCGGGCCGGCACGGCAACAAGGGCGTGATCTCGAAGATCGTCGACGTCCAGGACATGCCGTTCCTGGAGGACGGCACGCCGGTGGACGTGATCCTCAACCCGCTCGGCGTGCCGAGCCGCATGAACGTCGGGCAGATCCTCGAGACGCACCTCGGCTGGGTCGCGGCGCAGGGCTGGTACGACGACGGCTCGGACGCCTACAAGCGCGCGCACGCCCAGGGCACAGGCAACGGCTCGCGGGGCAACGGCGCCGAAGCCGGGTCCGTGTACGTGTCCACGCCGGTGTTCGACGGCGCGACGATCGAAGACGTCGACGAGGCGCTCGTGCGCTGGCAGGACGAGCACAGGGGCGCGATCAAGATGGACATCGACAAGAGCCGCCGTCCGGGCGAACAGGCGTCGGGCAAGATGACGCTGTTCAACGGCCGCACCGGCGAGCCGTTCGCCGAGCAGGTGACGGTGGGCTACATGTACATTCTCAAGCTCCTGCACCTGGTCGATGACAAGATCCACGCTCGCTCGACCGGTCCGTACTCGCTCGTCACCCAGCAGCCGCTGGGCGGCAAGGCGCAGTTCGGCGGCCAGCGGTTCGGCGAGATGGAGGTGTGGGCGCTGGAGGCGTTCGGCGCCGCGTACACCCTGCAGGAGATGCTGACGATCAAGTCCGACGACACGGTCGGGCGCGTGAAGGCGTACGAGGCGATCGTCAAGGGCGAGAACATCGCCGAGCCGTCGATCCCCGAGTCGTTCAAAGTGCTGCTCAAGGAGATGCAGTCGCTGGCGCTCGACGTCAACGTCGTCTCCGAGGAGGGCCAGCGCACGGAGATGCGCGACGAGGACGACGACCTGCTGCGCGCCGCCGAGGAGCTCGGCATCGATCTCTCGGGCGTGCGCGCTCCCACGGGCGCCGCCGACGAGGCGCTGGAGGGCGAGGATGGCGCCGACGCGGCGCAGGCGCTCGACGGCGACGGCGGCGAGCCCGAGCCGCGGGACGCGGGCGAGGAGGAGGACATCGCCGTGGACGGCCTCGACGTCGAGGAGCTGCTCGGCGAGGGGGTGGCCGAGCTGGACATCCAGGCGCTGGCGCAGGACGTGGGCGACGAGGCCCTGGTGCAGGAGACCGAGTCATGAGCCCCCGGGTGGTCACAGCTGGACGGCCGCGGCGAACGTTCGCGCACGGCCGCCGGTCCCGTAGACAGTCACCAGATCTCCCGACCGAGACGTAGCCCCGGGCGGAGCGTGCCGGCGCATGCCCGGCGACGGCACGCCGATCCCGCGTCCGGTTTGGCGGGACACCGCATCGCCCCAAGACAGAACCGGCGGCGGCGCAGAGCCGCGACCCGTCCAAGCTTCACCCGAGCGAAAGCAGCCACGAGATGATCGACATCAACAACTTCGACGCCATCGAGATCTCACTTGCCTCCTCCAAGCAGATCCGCAGCTGGAGCTCGGGCGAGGTGACCAAGCCGGAGACCATCAACTACCGCACGCTCAAGCCCGAGAAGGATGGGCTGTTCTGTGAGCGTATCTTCGGCCCGACCAAGGACTGGGAGTGCTACTGCGGCAAGTACAAGCGCGTGCGCTACAAGGGCATCGTGTGCGAGCGCTGCGGCGTCGAGGTGACCCGCTCGAAGGTCCGGCGCGAGCGCATGGGCCACGTCGACCTGGCGGCGCCGGTCAGCCACATCTGGTTCTTCAAGGGCGTGCCCTCGAGGATCGGATACCTGCTGGACATGGCTCCCAAGGAACTGGAGAAGGTCCTGTACTTCGCGGCCTCGATCGTCACCTGGGTCGACGAGGAGGCGCGGGCCAAGGATCTGGACTCGCTCGAGAAGGAGGTGAACAAGGTCCTCGACTCCTATGCGGCCGAGCGCGAGGAGCGGGTGCTCGAGCTGCGCGAGTCGCTGGGACGTCGCGAGAAGTACCTGCAGAGCGGCAAGCAGACGAACTTCAACGACGAAGACCACCTGTGGGCGGACTCGCTGGACGTGAACCTCCAGAAGATCTCCGACGAGGAGCGCGAGAAGCTGCTGAAAGAGCTGCGCAAGGCCTTCGACGCGGACATCGCCGACACCGAGGCCTACATCGAGGACGCGGCCGAGCGGATGCGCGGCGTGTGGGAGCTGTTCAAGACGATGGAGCCCAAGCAGATCGAGCACGACGAGACGACGTTTCGCGAGCTCAAGGAACGCTTCGGCTCGTCGTACGGGTTCGGCGAGTACTTCCGCGGGGGCATGGGCGCCGAGGCGGTCGGCGACCTGCTCGAGCAGGTGGACCTGGACGCCGAACGCAAGGAGCTGGAGGAGCAGGTGAAGACGGCCAAGGGCCAGAAGCAGGCGCGCGCGGTCAAGCGCCTGAAGGTGGTCAGCGCGTTCATCCTGTCCGGGAACAAGCCCGAGATGATGGTCCTCGACGCGATTCCGGTGATCCCGCCGGAGCTGCGCCCGATGGTCCAGCTCGACGGTGGCCGGTTCGCCACCTCGGACCTCAACGACCTGTACAGGCGGGTGATCAACCGCAACAACCGCCTCAAGCGCCTGCTGGATCTAGGGGCGCCCGAGATCATCGTCAACAACGAGAAGCGCATGCTCCAGGAGGCGGTCGACGCGCTGTTCGACAACGGCCGGCGCGGACGCCCGGTGACCGGTCCGGGCAACAGGCCGCTGAAGTCGCTGTCGGACATGCTCAAGGGCAAGCAGGGCCGCTTCCGCCAGAACCTGCTCGGCAAGCGCGTGGACTACTCCGGGCGCTCGGTGATCGTGGCCGGCCCATACCTGAAGCTGCACCAGTGCGGGCTGCCGAAGATCATGGCGCTCGAGCTGTTCAAGCCGTTCATCATGGCGCGGCTGGTCGAGCGCAAGTCGGCGCAGAACATCAAGGCGGCCAAGAAGATGGTCGACTCGATGATCGCGGAGGTGTGGGACGTGCTCGAGGAGGTCATCCGCGAGCACCCGGTGCTGCTGAACCGCGCGCCGACGCTGCACCGCCTCGGCATCCAGGCGTTCGAGCCGCTGCTGGTCGAGGGCAAGGCGATCCAGGTGCACCCGCTGGTGTGCCACGCCTTCAACGCGGACTTCGACGGCGATCAGATGGCGGTGCACCTGCCGCTGTCCGCGGAGGCGCAGGCGGAGGCGCGGATATTGATGCTGTCCTCCAACAACATCCTCTCGCCGGCGCACGGAGCGCCGCTGGCGACGCCGACGCAGGACATGATATTGGGGGCTTATTACCTTACTTACGGCCCCGAGGCCGAGGAGCTTCTCGCCAAGCGCGAGCTGCTGACGAGCGGCAAGTGGCCCTCGAGCGAGCCGCGTCCGCACGTGTTCAGGACCGCGCAGGAGGCGGAGCTCTCCTACGAGGCGGGAGTCGTGACGCTGCATGACCTCGCCGAGTTCAGGCCGTTCGGCCGCGAGGGCGGCCACGTGCTGAGCACGGTGGGGCGGATCGTCTACAACGACCGCATCGAGCGCGCGCTCGCGGAGGCGCTGGGCGACGATTTCGACGCGAGCAAGTACGCGTTCGTCAACCAGTCGATGAAGAAGCGCGACACGACCCGCCTGATCGACGCGCTCGTGCAGACCTACGGCGCGACCACGATCTCGCTGGTGCTCGACGCGTTCAAGGACCTCGGCTTCAAGTACGCGACGCAGGCGGGGATCACGATCTCCAAGAACGACGTGGTCGTGCCTCCGCAGAAGCAGTCGATCCTGGACCGCTACGAGAAGCTGGTGGCCGAGATCTCAGACCAGTACGACATGGGCCTGATCACCCAGGAGGAGCGCCACGAGGCGGTCGTGGAGAAGTGGAACGCGGCCACCGACGAGGTCGCGGACGCGATGATCGAGAACCTCGACACGCTGAACCCGATCTTCATGATGGCCAACTCGGGGGCGAGGGGCTCGTTCAAGCAGATCCGCCAGCTCGCCGGGATGCGCGGCCTGATGGCCAACCCGAAGGGCGAAATCATCGAGCGGCCGATCAAGGCCAACTTCGTGGAGGGGCTGTCGGTGCTGGAGTACTTCATCTCGACCCACGGCGCTCGAAAGGGGTTGGCGGACACCGCGCTCAGGACAGCGGACTCGGGCTATCTGACGCGGCGGCTGGTGGACGTGGCCCAGGACGTGATCATCCGCGAAGACGACTGCGGCACCGACGAGTACATCGAGATGGCCGTATGGGGCGACGGCGAGGAGCTCAACGAACACCTCGTCGGGCGCATCGCCGCGCAGCCGATCAAGACCAAGCGCGGGCGCATGCTCGTCGAGCAGGGCTCGGAAATCGGACGGGCCGAGCTCGCCGAGGTCGCGCAGGCGTTCGCGGACGACCGCGCCAAGGGCGTGGACGTCGCCGTGCCCGTGCGCTCGGTGCTCAAGTGCCAGGCCCCCAGCGGGGTCTGCCAGGCCTGTTACGGGCGGGCGATGGCGACCGGCGCACTCGCGCAGATCGGCGACGCGGTCGGGATCATCGCGGCGCAGTCGATCGGCGAGCCGGGGACGCAGCTGACGATGCGCACGTTCCACACGGGCGGCGTCGCCGGGGCGGACATCACGCACGGCCTGCCGCGCATCGTCGAGCTGTTCGAGGCGCGCAAGCCGAAGGGCCTGGCGAAGATCGCCGAGCAGGACGGGAAGGTCTCGATCGAGGAGTCCGAGAAGGCGCTGACGGTCATGATCACCGACGAGTCGGGCGAGGAGCACAAGCACGCCTTCCCCCGGCGCACGCGCCTGTTCGTCTCCCAGGGCGAGAAGATCGAGGCGGGAAAGCAGCTGAACGAGGGCTCGCTGTATCCGCACGAGCTGCTCGCGATCAAGGGGCGGACCGAGACCGAGGTCTACCTGGTCAAGGAGGTCCAGGAGGTCTACAAGTCCCAGGGCGTGGACATCAACGACAAGCACATCGAGCTGATCGTGCGCCAGATGCTCAAAAAGGTGCGGGTGGACCAGAAGGGCGACACCGACTACCTGCCCGGCCAGTTCGTCGACCGCTTCGAGTTCGCCAAGGTCAACGGGGAGATCATCGCCAAGAAGGCCGAGGCGGCCCAGTTCGAAGACATCATCCTCGGCATCACCAAGGCGTCGCTGAACACCGACTCGTTCCTGTCGGCCGCGTCCTTCCAGGAGACGACCAAGGTGCTCACCGACGCGGCGCTGGAGGGCAAGACCGATCGGCTGAACGGCCTCAAGGAGAACGTGATCATCGGCAAGCTGATCCCGGCCGCGACGGGCCTGACGCGCTACCGGAGGATCGAGATCGAACCCTCCGAGCCGCTGCCTCGGGCGATCGACGACGTCGGACTGCTCGACCAGGACGAGATCGCGGCCGAGCTGGGCCTGTCGAACGGCGAGGGCCTCGGGTACGGCCAGGAGTTCGACGCGGACCTCGCCTCGCTGGAGAAGATCGGCGCGGGCGCGACCGACCCCGGCTTCGTCGAGGAGCTCGCCGACCTCGAGGTCTCGGACGACGAGCCCTCGGGCGAGTAGCCCTTTCGCGCGACCGGGGA
>DASQGE010000132.1:0-34627 GCA_035632775.1 Solirubrobacteraceae bacterium
GGGAGGGGGATCTTCGAACGGCTCGGGATCGAAGCTGCCGAAGATCGGGCACGTGTTCGTCGTGGCGCTCGACGACGAGCCTTACGCGACGGCGTTCGGTCCCGAATCGCCCGCGCACTACCTCGCGCGCACGCTCGAGCACGAGGGCGCGCTGCTCGTTCGCTACTACGCGGTCGCGCACGCCCAGCTCGCAGACGGGATCGCTCTGATCAGCGGCCAGGGTCCCACGCCGCAGACCGCGCAGAACTGCCCGACATACGAAGACCTCGCGCCGGGCACGGCCGGCGCGGAAGCGCAGGTGAGCGGGCACGGGTGCGTCTATCCCGGCGCGACGCAGACGCTCGCCGGTCAGCTGAGCGCCAAGCGCCTGAGCTGGAGGGCATACGTGGAAGGGATGGAAGAAGAGTCCGGCGCGCATGGCGCGTGCTCGCATCCGCCGCTCGGCTCGGCCGACCCGACCGCGGCGCAGACGTCGCCGGCCGGGCAGCCGTACGCGACTTGGCGCAACCCGTTCGTGTACTTCCACTCGCTCATCGACTCTTCCGCGTGCGCCGGCGAGGACGTCGGGCTGAGCAGGCTGAAGTCCGACCTCTCCAGCGCGAAGCGCACGCCGAGCTTCGCCTACATCGTGCCCGACCGCTGCCACGACGGCGCCCCGGCGCCGTGCGCGCCGGGAGCGCCCGCGGGGATCGGAGCCGCCGAAGGGTTCCTGAAGACGGTCGTCCCCGAGATCCGCGCATCGCCGGCGTACAGGCGGGACGGGCTGCTCGTGATCACGATCGACCAGGCGCCTTCGAGCGGGGAATTCGCGGACTCGAGCTCCTGTTGCGGTCAGCCGCGGTTCCCGAACCTGCCCCCCTCTCCCACGGGCCTCGGCGCCGAAGGCGGCGGGCAGGTCGGCGCGCTGCTGCTCTCGCCGTTCGTCAAAGGGGGGACGGTCAGCCAGGAGCCGTACAACCACTTCTCGCTGTTGCGCACGATCGAGGATCTCTTCGGCCTCAGCCACCTCGGCTACGCGGGCGCCGCGAAGGTGAGCTCGTTCGAAGCCTCGCTGTTCTCGGCCGCGGGGTAAGAACCGCTTTCAAAAAGATCGGCACGCCCGGATGCGTCCCTGGACGCGCACCGCCTGATGGGAAAGAGGTTCTGAGTCACGATCGCGGTCTGCGCCGCGGCGCAAGGAGCTCGTGCGTTCACCCGCGGCGGCCGAAGCGGCGCAGCGAGAGGCCCAACAGGCAGGGGACGGCGACGGGCATAACCCGCCAGGCGGCCACGCCGGGGCGTTCACCGGCGGCGGCCGAAGCGGCGCAGCGAGAGGCCCAGCAGGCAGGGGACGGCGACGGGCATAACCCACCAGGCGGCCACGCCGGCGGCGGCGATCGACGCGGTGAGCGCGAGCGCGGCGCATGCGCCGAGCGCGGTCCGCCAGTCGTCTCCGACCACGAACTCCCATACGCCGAGGGCGGCGGAGCGCAGTCTTCTCATGACCGCTCCCCGACGGCGAAGCTCGGCTTGACGGACTCGGCTGCGGGCATCGGCGCCGGGACGTTTCGCATGACGCGGCGCATGACCCTGACGATCGCGATCGAGCACAACGCCAGTCCTGGGACGATCGCCAGCAGGGCGGCGTCGCCCCCCGGCCAGGAGGCTCCGGCGCCCTCGGCGCCCCAGAACATCCCGAAGGAGCTGAGCATCACTCCGACTGCGAACTTCATCGCGTTCTCCGGGGCTCTCGCCAGCGGCGCGCGCGCCGCCGCGCCGAGCGCCAGCACGACCGCGACCGCGGCGAGCGCTGCGACCGCGGCGAGCCCCACGCGGTGCTGGCCGGCTCCGAACGTGAGCACGATGAAGACGACCTCGAGTCCCTCCAGGAGCACGCCCTTGAAGGCGATCGTGAAGGAGTAGCCGTCGAAGCCCGCCCGCGCGGGAGCGGCGGCGCGAGCCGCCGCGGTCTCGCGCCTGAAGATCTCGTCCTCGTCGTGCAGCCGCTCGAGGCCTACGCCCCTCAGGATCGCCTTGCGCAGCCACTGCAGGCCGAAGACCAGCAGCACCACCCCGACGGTCAGGCGAAACGCCTCGATCGGCAGCGTCGTGAGCGCCGGTCCGAGGATCGCCACGAGCGCCCCGAGCGCACAGGCCGCCGCGCCCACGCCGGAGAGGGCCGAGGACCAGCTGCGCGTGGCGCCGACGGCGAGCACGATCGTCAGCGCCTCCACCGCCTCCACGGCGCACGCCAGGAACACCGATATCGCCAGGCCGAGCCCGGGACCGCTCAAGGTCATCCTTCCTGTTGCCGGCGGAACACTCCTCAGATCGCTTCTTGGTCATTGTCGCCGAACGCGCTCTCGAGCGCGGAAGCGAGACCCTCTTGCTCGGGCTCAGCCGGACAGCTCCGACGCGGCGGGCGCGACTCGCCCGGAATCGGGGTGTCCCCCATCGGCCGGGTCGGGCACGATCTTGATCACATCCGCGCCTGCCGCCGGCTTGGTCCACGGGCGGGCGATCGCCATCCATGTGCAGCCGGCGACGAGCAGCATGCCGCACAGCGCCCATCCGAGGGCGGTCGTTTCGACGCCGACGTACTTCAGGCCTGAGGCGAAGATCACGAACGTGATCACCGGCCGGATGTAGCGATCGGGGACGCTCGAGGAGAGCAGCGCTCCGAGCATCACCGCGGGGACGCTGCCGATGATCAGCGACGCCGTCACGCCGAGCTCGACATGGCCGAACGCGAGCGCTCCCAGCGCGGCGGCCGCCGTCAGCGGCACGGCTTGGGTCAGGTCGGTGCCGACGAGCTCGTTGGCGGCGAGCATCGGATACAGGAACAGCAGCAGGATGATCATCAGCGAGCCCGAGCCGACCGACGTCATCCCGACGACGATCCCGCCGATCATGCCGATCGCGATCGTGCGCGCGGGGCGCGCGCTCACCTCGTGGACCACCGCCGTGCGGGCGCCCCCGGCGCGCCGGTCGAGGACGTAGCGCAGGACCATCGCGCCCGCCCCGACCAGCAGCGCCACGCCGAGCGCCAGCTCGATGTGCTGTTGGGCCTGCTTGGCGTTGGTCAGCACGTGCAGCAGGTACGCGCCGAGGAAGGCCATCGGGACCGATCCGAGGATCATCCAGCCGACGAGGCGCAAATTGACGGTCCCGCGCCGCAGGTGGATGCCGGCGCCGAGCGGCCGCATCACCACCGCCGCGACCAGATCGCTGGAGATCGCGGTCGAAGGCGTCACGCCGAACAGCAAGATCAGCATCGGCGTCATCAAGGCGCCTCCGCCCGCGCCGGTCATGCCGACGAGAAGTCCGACGACTACGCCTCCGAGCACGATGTACGGATCGACATGCATGACATTTCCCCGACACTCTCGCCGCCGGCCTTAGCCTCTAGCTCACTATCCGGAGCGGTCGTGTGGAGAACATGATAAACCACAAACCCGCTCAGTGGGGATGAGATCGTGTCGAAAGCGCTCAGCACGGCGCACGCGTCCGGATCGGTCCCTCGAGCCGACTCGCCGGGCGTCTCGGGCTCGCCCCCGAAGACGCGACCTCGAACGCCGCGCCCGGCACGTCCTGGCAACCAAGAAGACCTGCTCGCGTTTTTTGGGGAGACCCGCCGGCCGGTCCCCAGATCGGCCCCGCCGGCGCCGGTCACCACAGCTTGGGGTGCCGCGGGAGCGCTTGCGCAACGGCGATGAGAATGCGCTCATCGCGTGCGCTCCCGTCGGGGGGCACCCGTAAGCTGTCGCGCTCGTGCACGATCCGATCTCCTACTTCCAGGCCGTGGTCCTCGGCCTGACGCAGGGCGTGGCCGAGCCGTTTCCGATCTCGAGCCTCGGCCATGCGGTCGTCTTGCCCGGGCTGTTCGGCTGGAGCATCCACCAGAACGACAAGTTCTTCTTGACGTTCCTGGTGGCTACGCACTTCGCGACCGCGCTCGTGCTGCTGCTGTTCTTCCTGCGCGACTGGATCGCGATCGTGCGCGGCGTCGTGCGCTCGCTGAGGATGCGCGAGGTCCGCGAGGACGACGTGTACGCGCGCCTCGGGTGGCTGCTCATCGTCGGCACGGTCCCGGCGGGAATCATCGGCCTGCTGCTGCAGGACTCGCTGCGCAAACTGTTCGCTTCGCCCTCGCTGGCGGCGGCGTTTTTGATCGTCAACGGCAGCGCGCTGCTGGTGTTCGAGCGGCTGCGCAAACGTCCCCCTCGCCCGGGCGACTACCTGGGAGACGCCGACGCGCGCATCGCAAAGCTTCACTGGCGCCAGGCGATCATCGTCGGGACTTCGCAGGCGGCGGCGCTGATACCGGGCATCTCGCGCTCGGGCTTCGCGATGGGGGGCGGTCTGGTCACGGGGCTCTCCAACGAGGACGCCGCGCGCTACAGCTTCCTGCTCGCGACCCCGGTGATCCTGGCCGCGGCCGCGCTGAAGCTGCCCGAACTGCTCGGCTCGCAGGGCAACGGCGTGCGCGGTCCCGCATTCGTCGCGGGCCTGTGCGCGGCCGCGACCACGTTCTTCGCGGTGAAGTTCCTGCTGAGGTTCTTCCAGACGAACAGGCTCAGCCCGTTCGGCTACTACTGCATCGCCTTCGGCGCGATCTGCACGCTCGTGTTCGCGTTCTGAGGCTCGACCCGTTCCGCAGGCTGGGCCCCGTTCGCGGGCTGGGCCCCGAGCTCTGACGTAGCCGATCCGCTCGCGCCCTGCCGCTACGACGCCTGCGCGCTCAGCTGCTACGACGCTCGCGCCCTGCCGCTACGACGCCTGCGAGCCGGCCGGCTCGGATTTCGGCCCGGTCTGAAACCAGGCGAACGCGAAGCACGCGAACGCGACGATCAGCGCGGCGATGCCGTGCTTGGTGTGATGATGGTTCGCTTCGGCGCTCGTCGCGGAGGCGTGGCCGGGGAAGAACGAGGGCAGCGAGTGCTCGGGCTCGACGAAGTAGACGACCGCGACGACGACGAGCACGACGCCGACGATCACGGCGGGGACGACGAGCTTGCGCAGGTTGACGTTCATGGCCGCAGAAGAGTAGACAAGAACGCGGCGGCGCATGCGTCCGCCAGGCGGCCGCGTGCGCTTACGCGCCCTGTTCCCGCCATCATGGAGATCGCCATGCCCCGCCCGAAGACCCCGCCGAAGATGTTCGAGACCCGCAGCCATGCGTGGAGCGAGGTCGGGCTGCTGGACCAGGTCAGCCCGGGCGCGGTCAGGCGCGCGCGCTGGGAGGCGGTGCTGCTGGCGGCGCTGTTCGTGGTGGTCGTGGTCGTATACGAAAACCGCAAGAGCCTGCTCGGGGTCGACGCCCACGGCAGCGCGCCCGAAGTCAACACGGCGGTGCACATCGCGACCGTGATCGCGCTGCTGATCCTCGGCTGGGCGATCGCGCGAGACTTCGGCCGCGCGCTCGGGCCGGCGCTGTTCAGGCGCCTGGACCCGGCGACCGCGGGGCCGGTCGGCTTCCTGATCCGTCTGGCGACGGTCGCGCTGACGCTGCTGATCGCGTTGCGCGTGGCGGGGGTCGAAGCCCGCACGCTGCTCGTGGGCGGCGCGTTCACGGCCGTGATCCTCGGTCTGGCGGCGCAGCAGACGCTGGGCAACCTGATCGCGGGGACGGTGCTGCTCAGCGCGCGGCCGTTCAAGGTCGGCGACAGGGTGCGCCTGCAGGGCGGCCCGCTGGCGGGTCAGATCGAGGGCACGGTCAGCTCTCAGGGACTGCTGTACACGACGTTCGTGACGGGCGGTGACTCGGTGATGGTTCCCAACAGCGTCGTCCTCAACGTCGCGGTCATCGCTCAGGCGCCGCCCAACACGCGGTAGCGCAGGAACAGGTGCGAGCGGTGCTCGAGCGCCGAGATCAGCTCGAGCTCGACCGGGGGCTCGAAGGCCGCTCCCGCGACGATCCGCAACGACTCGCCGGTGCGGCCGAGCTTCTTACCGCGGCTGGGCTCGCCGCCGGCGCCGGCCTTCCCGCGGCCACCGGGCTCGTCGCGGCCACTGGGCTCATCGCCGCCAGCGGGCTTGTCGCGGCCACCGGGCTCATCGCCGCCATCGGGCTCATCGCCGCCATCGGGCTCATCGCCGCCAGCGGGCTCGTCATCGCCGCCGGGCTCGTCGCCCGCGAGCTTGGCGGCGAGGGACAGGAACAGCTCGTCGACCAGGCGCGCCGACAGGAGCTGAGCGTTCAGGCGGGGTCCGCCCTCGCACAGCAGCGTGCGAACTTGCAAGTGATCTTGCAGCTCGGCTAGAGCGGAAGGCAGGTCGAGCAGCCCGTCGCGTCGCGCGCGGACGTAGTCGACCTGGGCGGCCGTCCCGGGCAGGCTCTCCGCGGAGGGGGTCACGATCGCCACCCGGGACTGCGGGTCGGCGAGCAGCGGCAGGTCGGGCGCGAGCGCCAGGCGCCCGGAGACGACGCAGGCGAGCGGCCGCTCGCCGAGACCCCGCTGCAGGCGCAGCCGGCGCCGGTCGGGGTCGGGAACGATCGGGCCGTAGCGCTCGGCGCGCACCGTGCCGGCGCCCGCCATGACCGCGTCGACGGCCGAGCGCAGGCCGTGGAACAGCGCCCGGTCGGCACGGTCTGAGATCGCCCCCGAGCGCCCGCCGATCGTCGCGCGCCCGTCGAGCGTGCTGATCATGTTCAGCACCACGTAAGGCCGTGTTCCGGGGGGCGCCGGCGCGCGCTCGTGCAGGCCCAGGCCCTCGACGATCTCCTGCACGCCGGCGGGATCGCCGGGCGGATGCAGGCGTCTGAAGGTGATCGGCTCGCTGGAGATGGCGGTCGAGATATAGCAACTTGTGAACACCCGGACGGGACGACCTGCTACGGTCGAGGCGTCTGGCCGGCGACTTTGACCGGCGAAAAGCAGTAGTGCAGGCGCTCGCAGGTTGAGGCTCTTGAAGCATCCTCCGCGCAGCAGCACGCACCAAGCACATACCGTGGAGGAGCTCCATATATGCCTACCGGCACAGTAAAGTGGTTCAGCGACGACAAGGGGTTCGGCTTCATCACCCCCGATGACGGCGACAAGGATCTGTTCGTCCATCACACCGGCATCACCGGCGAGGGCTATCGCTCGCTGCAGGAGGGCGCGAAAGTGTCCTACGACGCAGAGCAGGGCGACAAGGGTCCGAAGGCCGTAAACGTCCAGGCGCTGTAGCCCGTCGCGCGCGCTCCCATAAGGGGTCGCGGACGAGAGCTTGCGTCTAACCTCTTGAGGGCTCGCTTCGGCGGGCCCTCACGCTTGGGTCGCTGCGGCGGGCCTTTGCGCTTGGGTCCGTAGAAGCTCCTGCGAACCCGCCCTATGTCGAGCGACGCGACAACACTCCGCCTCCGCGATGGGCCGCTCGCCGGCGCGGCGGCCGCCGACAGCCCGGAGCGGGTACGGGCGCGCACGCGGGCCAAGGCCCGCAGGGAGGCGTGGATCGGCGCGGGGGCGCTGGCGACGCTCCTGGCGTGCAGCCTGCTGTTCGTCGTGATCGCGGCCGACCGCCCGAGCCTGTTCTCGGCGACGACCCACACGGGCTTCTTCCCGGGCTGGATGGCCGGCCCGCTGGGTGGGCTGTGGCCGGGGCTGACACGCAGCGCGACGGTGCTGAAGTGCGTGTTCACCGGCGCGATGATCGCGATGTATGTGAGCTATCTGCTCGCGCTCGTATACGCCCCGGCCCGGTTGGCGGCGCGCTGGACGATCGCCACGGTGGTGGGCGTGCACGCGATCTTCTTCCTGGCGCCGCCGATGGCCCTGACCGACATCTTCAACTACGTCAACTACGGGCGCATGGAGGTCGTGCACCATCTCAACCCCTACACGACCTACCCCGTGCTCGAGCCGCACGGCGACCCGAGCTACCTGCTCTCCAACTGGCACCAGCTGCTGAGCCCCTACGGCCCGCTGTTCACGCTGCTGACGTTCGCGCTGGTGCCGCTCGGCGTGGCGGCGTCGTTCTGGGCGATCAAGGCGGTGCTGGTGGCGGCGAGCCTGGGGACGGTCCTGCTCGTGTGGAAGTGCGCGCAGATGCTCGACCTCGACCCGGTCAAGGCGATCGTGCTCGTCGGGCTGAACCCGATCGTGCTCGTCTGGGGCCTGGGCGGCGACCACAACGACTTCCTGATGGTGCTCTCCATCGTGCTCGGCTTCTATCTGCTGCTACGCGCGCGCGCGGCCCGCACGCCGTCTGGGGCCGCGAGCGACGAGACCGGCGCCCCCTTCGGCGATGCGCCTGCGATGGCCGTGGCGTCGACCCGCGAGCTCGGCTGGATGTGGCCTCTGTCCGCGGCGGAGCTCGGCGCGGGCGCGGCGTTCGTGGCGGCGACCGCGCTGAAGGCGTCCGGCGGCGTCCTGATCCCGATCGTGCTGGCGGCGCTGCTGCGCACGCCCAGGCGCCTGATCCAGGTGCTGCTCGGCATGGTGGCGGCGGGCGCCGTGCTGGGCCTCGCCAGCCTCGTCGCCTTCGGCCTGCACATCCCCGATCTGAGCACCCAGAGCCGGCTCGTCACGAACATCAGCATCCCCAACCTGCTCGGGCTGGCGCTCGGCGGCGGCGGCGAGACCGAAACGCTGCACAGGCTGCTGAGCGTCGTGCTCGTGCTGTCCGTGCTCGGCTGTTGCGTGCTCGCCTCCCGGCGGCGGGAGGCGATCGCGCCGTCGGGCTGGGCCACGGTGGCCCTGCTCGTGACGCTCGGCTGGGTGTTGCCCTGGTACGTGCTGTGGCTGCTGCCCCTGGCCGCGCTTTCGCGCTCGCGCCGCCTGCGCACGACCGCGCTCGTGCTGGGCGCCTACCTGATCGTCGCCTGGGCCCCGGCCTCGGGCCTGTTGTGGAGCGCGATCGGATTCCAGCCCGCCAAGACACCGCTCGGACGGCTGCACCAGCGCTACGTCAAGGAGCTCTTGAACTGAGCCTGGGTCCGTGCGCGGCCCGGTGGGGAGGCGACCGCGAAATCGGTGGACACAGGCTGAGCGAGACCCGCGACCGGCGGCTATTTGTTGATCGGCCCGACCCGTTGCTCGCCCTCGGGCAGACGGCCGTCGCGGCCGACATAGCCGTCCTTGCCGCCCGCGATCAGGTAGATCGCGTCGACGTCGCCCGGGTTGCGGACCCGGCGCAGGGTGCCGGCGTCCACGCGCGCGAGGCCGCCCTCGCCCAGGCGCCGGACGGAGCCGTCGCCGAACTCCATCTCGATCGCGCCGCGATGGACGAAGTACAGCTCCTCCTGCTCGTCGTGGTAGTGGAAGCCGCTCTCGATGCCCGCGGGCATGACGATCGCGTTGACGCCGAACGCGGTCACGCCGAGGCCCTTGCGGATCTTGCGAAAGCCGGGGCCGTCGCCCAGCGCGTCGAGATCGCCGACGGCGTAGCCCTCGCCCACGGTGACCTCTGGGTACTCCGATGATGCCTCCATTGCGGTTCGCTCCTCTCTGGGTCTACGCCCGCGCCGGGCCGGATGCGGCCCGCGCGAGCGCGTGTGCCCGTCAGTGGTCGGTGTCGGTGCTTGGGGTACGGGTCGATGTCGGTCTCGGTGTCGGCGCTTTGGGATGTCAGTGCTCGGCGACGCGTCCGTCCTCCGGCGCGAGCGGCAGTCCCTCCTGGGCCCAGCGGACGAGGCCGCCGCGCATCGAGTACGCCTCGAAGCCCGCCGCCCTGAAGGCCTGTGCGGCCATGTCCGAGCGCAAGCCGACGCGGCAGTAGAAGACCACCGCGCGGTCGCGCTCGATCGAGCCGGCTTGGGCGGAGAGCTCGACGAGCTCCAGATGGCGCGAGCCGGCGATGTGGCCGGCCTCGCGCTCGTAGGGCTCGCGCACGTCGATCACCTGCAGCTCGGGCTCGCGCGCGCGCCAGTCGAAGACCTGCCGCGGGTCGATGTCGGTCTCGGTGCTGTCCACAGCCGCGCCCATGGAGCATGAGCGTAGCGAGCCCACTACGATCGGAGCACCATGCCCGACACGTTGAGCCAGGACGTCTACACGATTCCCCAGGAGCATCTCGACTTCTGCGCGACGATCGGCCAGATCGCGCGCGAGCGGATCGCGCCGCGCTCGGCGGAGATCGACGAGCGGGCCGAATACCCGTGGGACATCAGGAAGGTGCTCGCCGAGCAGGACATCCTCGGCCTGCCGTTTCCAGCCGAGTACGGCGGGACGGGCACGGGCACGCTGATGCTGAACATGGCGGTCGAGGAGATCGCCAAGGTCGACGCTGCCTGCGCGCTGATCCTGATGGTGCAGGAGCTCGGCACGCTCCCGATCCAGCTGTTCGGCTCGGACGAGTTGAAGGAGCGTTTCCTGCCGAAGTGCGCAACGGGGGAGTTCTCGCCGGCGTTCGCGCTGTCCGAGCCCGAGGCGGGCTCGGACCCGGCCGGGATGAAGACGACCGCGGTGCGCGACGGCGAGGAGTGGGTGATCAACGGGACCAAGAACTGGATCACGAACCTCGGGGTCGCCGACTTCTACGTGTGCTTCGCGGTCACCGACCGCGAGAGCCGGCGCATCACGGCGTTCGTGGTCGAGGCCGACCGTCCCGGGCTGACGATCGGCAAGCTCGAGCACAAGCTCGGCATCAGGGCCTCGCCGACGGGCCAGCCGATCTTCGAAGACGTGCGCGTGCCGCACGCGAACGTGATCGGCGAGGTCGGCAAGGGGTTGTCGGTGGCGCTGGCCACGCTCGAACGCACGCGCCTGGGCGCCGCCGCGCAGGCCGTGGGCATCGCCCAGGGCGCCACCGACTACGCGGTCTCCTACGCGCGCGAGCGGGTCCAGTTCGGCAAGCCGATCAACGAGCTGCAGGCGATCCAGTTCAAGCTGGCCGATATGGAAACGCGCACGGCCGCCGCCCGGGAGCTGCTCTACAAGGCGTGCGCACTGGCCGACCGCCGCGATCCAGAGCGCGGGAAGTACTCTTCGATGGCCAAGGTCTTCTGCTCGGACACGGCGATGGCGGTGACGATCGAGGCGGTCCAGGTGCTGGGCGGCTACGGTTATGTCAAGGAGTATCCGGTGGAGCGCATGATGCGGGACGCGAAGATCACACAGATCTACGAGGGCACGAACGAGATCCAGCGGCTCGTGATCGCCCGCACGCTCAAGTAGGGCGGTCTCGGTGCGCCGGTCGTTCTTCTCACGACAGCGCGCCTCCGGCCAGCTGCGCCGCGCCGGCTTCGCGGGGCTCATCGCCTTGTCGCTCGGGCTGATCGTGATCGTGCTGGGGCAGGGCTTCAGCTCGATCGGTGTGGTCAGGGCGCTCGAGGACGTCGCGTTCGGAGTGCTCCTCGTCGCGATCCTCGTCGGCGGCGCGGCGTTCGTCGCCGTGCGCCTGGGGAACTGGCGCAATCCCGAGTCGGAGACCGAGTTCGAAGAGCTCGTGCGCCGCTCGGAGAAGCTCGCCCGCGAAGGCTTGGCCGTGGATCCCGACGAACTCGAGTTCCTCGAGCTGGATCCGCTCGACGACGACGATTTCGAGGAGCTCGTGCGCGACGCGCTCGACGACCTGCCCGACCTGCTGCGCAACGCGCTGGCGCACGTGGCGGTCGTGATCTCCGACGGCGGCCGACGGCAGGGCGCCTATGGGCTGTACCAGGGCGGCGGAGTCGCCCGCGACGACGTCCACGACCGCATCGTGATCTTCAGAGACACGCTGCGGCGCGACTTCGGGCACAACCCCGAGCTGCTGCACGATCAGGTGGTGCGCACGGTCCGCCACGAGCTCGCGCATCACGTCGGGTTCGACGAGCTTGGAGTCAGCACGCTCGATCTGTGATCGGTCCCGTAGGATGCGCTTCCAGCAACCACCTTCGACCCAGGAGAAGAGCGCCGCATGCCTGAAGCTGTGATCGTCGACGCCATCCGCACGCCCATCGGACGCGCGGTCAAGGGCTCGCTGAAGACCGTTCGCGCCGACGACCTCGCCGCGATCCCGCTGAAGGCGCTGCTCGAGCGCAACCCCGAGGTGGACCAGCGCTCGATCGGCGACATCATGATGGGCTGCGGCTTCTGCGAGGGCGAGCAGGGCTACAACGTGGGCAGGGTCGCCGGGCTGCTGGCCGGCATCGACCACCACGTGCCGGCGTGCACCGTAAACCGCTTCTGCGCCTCTTCGCTGCAGACCACGCGGATGGCCTTCCACGCGATCAAGAGCGGCGAGGGCGACACGTACATCGCGGCGGGCGTCGAGGCGGTCTCGCGCGCGGGTGGGGGCGCGGCGTTCGAGTTCAACCACGCGGTCGACGGCTCCGAGGGCGCGGCGTACGACGTGTACATCCCGATGGGCATGACCGCCGAGAACGTCGCCGAGCGCTGCAACGTCAGCCGCGAGGCGCAGGACGAGTGGGCGGTGATCTCCCAGGGCCGCGCCGTCGAGGCCGTCCAGAGCGGTCACTTCGACAGGGAGATCGTCCCCGTGACGGTGGGAGCGCACAAGGACGTCGACAAGGAGGGCAACGAGATCGACGTGCCCGAGACCGTCGTCAGCAGGGACGACGGCCCGCGGCCGGGCACGACGATGGAGAAGCTGGCGGCGCTGCCTCCGGCGTTCAGAGAGGGTGGCACGGTGACCGCCGGCAACGCCTGCCCGCTCAACGACGGCGCGGCGGCGGTGCTGGTCATGTCCGAGGAGAAGGCCAAGGCGCTCGGGTGCAAGCCCAGGGCGCGGATCATCGCCTCGACGGTGGCCGCGATCCGCCCGGAGATCATGGGCCTCGGCCCGATCCCGGCGATCCAGCAGCTGCTGAAGGACACGGGCATGACGATCGACGACATCGACGTGGTCGAGATCAACGAGGCGTTCGCCGCGCAGATCGTGCCGTGCAAAGAGGAGCTGAAGATCGACGACGACAAGCTCAACCCGTTCGGCGGGGCGATCGCGCTGGGCCACCCGTTCGGCATGACCGGCGCACGCATCATGACTACGCTGCTCAACGACCTGGAGACGCTAGATCGGACCTACGGGATCGAGGCGATGTGTGTCGCCGGCGGCATGGGCATGGCGATGCTGGTGCAGCGGCTGAACTGAGGCCGAAACGCGGTCGCTTGGGCGTCAGCGCGGCGGCATCCGCAGCGCCCCGTCGAGCCGGATCGTCTCGCCGTTGAGCATCCGGTTCTCGACGATGTGGCAGGCGAGCTGCGCGTACTCGTCGGGCTGGCCGAGGCGCTGGGGGTAAGGGACGCCGGCTCCCAGCTTCTGGCGGGCCTCCTCGGGCAGCGCGGCCAGCAGCGGCGTGTCGAACAGACCCGGGGCGATCGTGTTGACCCTGATGCCGTACTGCGCCAAATCGCGCGCGGCCGGCAGCGTCAGCGAGACGATCCCGCCCTTGGAGGCCGCGTAGGCGATCTGGCCGACCTGGCCGTCGTAGGCGGCGATCGAGGCGGTGCATATGAGCACGCCGCGCTCGCCGTCGTCGAGGGGCTCGCCCGCGATCATCGCGGCGGCGGCGAAGCGGAGCACGTTGAAGGTGCCGATCAGGTTGATCTGGACTACCGTCTCGAACGGGAGCAGCGGGTGCGGGCCCTTGGAGTGAGCGACCTTCTGCGCCCAGCCGACGCCCGCGCAGCAGGCGGCGATCCGCAGCCCGCCCTCGACCGCGGCGGCCTGCGCGACGGCGCCCTGCACTTGGTCCTCCTCGCGGACGTCGCAGGCGACGAAGCGCACGCCGAGCTCCTCGGCCAGCGCGGCCCCTTTGTAGGCGTTCAGGTCGGCGATCGTGACGGCCGCTCCCTGCTCGTGCAGCCGCCGCGCGGTCGCCTCGCCGAGCCCGGAGGCCCCGCCGACGACGATCGCTGAGCTGCCCTCGATGCGCACGGCCGGCAGCCTATCGCGACGGCGTCAGACCGTGCAGGAGAGCCGCCGGAGTGGAGATCGTGCGGCAGCGATGTTCGCGCGGGGCGGCGCTCGTGGGCGCGCGTAAGATCTCCGCGATGCTGAGCGAGCTGGCGTTCGCCGACGCCACCGATCTGGCCGAGTTGATCCGCCGCCGCGAGCTCGCACCGGCGGAGCTGGTGGCGGCGACGATCGCGCGGATCGAGGCGCTGAATCCGCGACTGAACGCGGTCGTGACGCCGATGTTCGACGAGGCGGCGGCCGCGGCCGAGCGGGTCGATCTGAAGGCTCCGTTCGCGGGGGTTCCGCTGCTCGTCAAGGATCTCGTCGCAGAATGCGCGGGGGTGCGCCACACGAACGGCTCGCGCTTTCTCGCGGGCCACGTCGCGCGCGAGGACAGCGAGCTGGTGCGGCGGCTGCGCGGCGCCGGGTTCATACCGACCGCGCTCACGAGCACCCCCGAGTTCGGCGGCGCCCCGGTGACGGAGGGGCGTCTGTTCGGACAGACGCGCAACCCGTGGAACCTCGAGCTCTCACCGGCCGGATCGAGCGGCGGCGCGGCCGCGGCGGTCGCCGCCGGGATCGTACCGCTGGCCCACGGCAACGACATGGGCGGCTCGCTGCGCAACCCGGCCTCGTGCTGCGGGATCTTCGCGTTGAAGCCGAGCCGCGGGAGGATGCCGCTCGAGCCCGAGCACGGGGAGCTGCTGTCCCGTCTGCTGGTCGAGCACGCCGTGACGCGGTCGGTGCGCGACAGCGCCCGCCTGCTCGATCACACGCACGGGGCGCAGCCCGGAGATCCCTACCCGGCCCCGGCGCCGGAGCCGGGCGCGTTCGAGCGGGCGTTGCGATCGCCCGCGCGAACGCTGCGGATCGCGCTGTCGACCGAGACGCCGACGGGCGGACAGCCGCACCCCGAATGCGCCGCGGCCGCCGAGCGCGCCGCGCGGCTGTGCGCCGAGCTGGGCCACGAGGTCGTGCGGGCGAGCCCCGACATCGACGGGCCTGCGCTCCTGGACGCCTGGTTCGGCCTGTGGACGGAGGTGATGATGTCGCTTGCGCTCGAGGCGCAGGCGGCCGCCGGGAGGCCGCTGTGCGCCGAGGAGCTCGAACCGAGGACGTGGCGCTGGTACGAGGCCGGTCGCCGGCGCACGGCCGCCGAGCACCTGCGCTCGCTGGGCACGATCCAGGAGGGCGCGCGCGCGGTCGCTGAGCTCTTGACCGAGTACGACGTGTGGCTGACGCCCACGCTCGGCCTGCCCGCGATCCCCCTCGGCGGGTTCGACGCGGGGACAGGGGACACGGTCGACGTCGAGCGCTACACGAGCTTCTCCCCGTACACCCGCCTCGCCAACATGACCGGCTGTCCCGCGATGTCGGTGCCGGCGCACTGGACCGCGGAGGGCGTGCCGGTCGGGGCGCACTTCCTCGGGCGCATGTGGGACGAGGCGACCCTGCTCGCTTTGGCGCACCAGCTCGAGCTGGCCGCGCCATGGCGCGACCGTAGGCCGCCGGTGAGGGTCGGCGCGGCGGGTTGACGCGCTATCGCGCCACGCGCGAGAGCGTCAGCGCGAACAGCTCCTCGGGATCGGTCAGCCAGCGCACGAGCTCGAGGCCGGCCGCGGACAGGTCGCCGCCGAGGCGCTCGGGGGTGAACTTGGCGCTGATCTCCGTGCGCAGCTCCTCGCCGGCGCGGAAGCGCACCGGCAAATCGAGCGCGCGCACGTGGGTGGTGTGGGCGCGGCGCGCGCGCAGTCGCATCTCGATCCATTCGTGCTCGGGGTCGAACCTGGCGACATGGTCGAAGTCCTCGGGGTCGAAGTTCGCGCCCAGCTCGCGGTTGAGCACGCGCAGCACGTTGCGGTTGAACTCGGCTGTCACACCCTGGGAGTCGTCGTAGGCGGCCTCCAGCACCTCGGGGTCCTTGAGGAGGTCGGCGCCCATCAGCAGGTGGTCGCCCTCGCCCAGAAGTCCCGCGATCGCGCGCAGGAAGCGTCGGCGGCTGTCGGGTGGGAAGTTGCCGATCGTGCCGCCCAGGAACGCGACGATCCGTGGCCCGACGGCTTCCGGCACCCGGTCGAGATGGCGCTCGAAGTCGCCGATCACTCCGTGCACCTGCAGCCCCGGGTACTCGTCCGTGAGCGCGCTCGCGCACTCACGGACCACGCTCTCGGTCACGTCCACGGGCACGTAGCGGCGCAGCGTGCCGGCCTCGTAAAGCGCGTCGAACAGCACGCGCGTCTTCGCGGCCGTGCCCGAGCCCAGCTCGACGAGCTCGACGGCGCTCGTGAGCTCGGCGACCTCGGAGGCCCGTTCCTCGAGGATCGCGCGCTCGGTGCGCGTCGGGTAGTACTCGGGGAGCTCGCAGATCCGGTCGAACAGCTCGGCGCCGCGGGCGTCGTAGAAGTGCTTGGGAGGCAGCTCCTTCAGCGGCCGGGTCAGGCCGTCGAGCACGTCGTCGGCGAGCGAGCGCTCCTGCGCGCCGTCGAGGTGCGAGTCGATGCGGATCGACGGGCACCCCGGATTCGCGACCGGCTCCATCACCGCGCCCTCCCCGGAGGATGCGACCGGTGGTCGTGGGCGCCGGCGGTTGCGCGGCGGTGGCTGTGGGCGCCGGCGGTCATGCGGCGTCCCGGGCCAGTCGCACGCCCGCGAAGATCTGCCGGCGCTGCGGGAGATCCCAGTTGCGGAACGTCGCGGTCTTCACACGGGGGCTCGTCGCCCACGAGCCGCCGCGCAGCACCCGGTAGGCCTCTCCGAAGAACACCTCCGAGTACTCCTTGTACGGATGGGCGACGAATCCGGGGTAGCCGCCGAACGGGCTGCTCGTCCACTCCCACACCCGTCCGACACCCGCCAGCGCCGGCTGGCTCCTCCTCGCGGCCGTCTCCCACTCCGCCTCGCTGGGCAGACGCGCGTCGTGCGCGCGGGCGAAGGCGTCGGCCTCGAACCAGCTGACGTGGCAGACGGGCGCGCCGGGCGCGCCGGCCGCCACGGCGGGGTGGTGGGCGATGTCGTGCTCCTCCTTCCACGCCCAGCCCTCGTCCGACCACCACTCGCGCCGCTCGTAGCCGCCGCCCTCGCTGAAGCGCATCCAGCTCGCGTTGCTCACCGGCCGGCGCGCGATCGCAAACGCCTCCAGCGCGACCGTGTGGGACGGGCGCTCGTTGTCGTAGGCGAAGCGCTCTCCGCTCGCGCCCATCGCGAACGCCCCCGCGGAAACCCGCAGCCAGTCGTCCTCGCCGGCGTCCGGCGCGGCGTCCGTCTCCGTCAGCGGCGGTGGCTCGCCCGTGGGGAGCAGATCCGCGATCGCCATCGTCTGGCGCATCGTCTCGGAATGCTGAAGCTCGTGCCTGAGGACCATCTCGCACACGAACCCGTCGCCGACGCCCCGTCTCGCGATCGCCCTCGCGGCGCGCTCGCGCACCTCGCGCATGTACGCGAGCGCCGGGGCGGGGGCCAGCGCCTCGACCTCTCCGCGCAGCGCGCGTGGCGTCTCGAACGCGTCGTAGAGGTCTGCCAGCTCCGGCTTCAGCAACGGCAGCCCCGCATGCCGGTGTGCCAGCCACAGGTCCTCGTAGGAGGCGATGTGCCCGAGGTCCCACACGAGCGGGCTCATGATCGGCGAGTGGACCGCCGTCAGCTGTGCCTCGTCGAGGCCGGCCACCAGCGCGAGCGTGCCCTCGCGCGCTTCGCTCAGCGCGGCTAGAGCGTCCTCTGGGCTCGGCGTTGCGGCGGTCTTGGGCGTGGCGGTCGCAGTCGAGGCCATGTGCCGATTCCTACTGTACGAAGCTCCGTCACACTTCGTCTTCCCGACCCGACCCCACCGGACGGGTGCGCAAGACGGTCTCCACTGTACGAAGCTCCGTCACACTTCGTCTTCCCGACAGCCTCTCACGGCAGCATCGCGTGGGCCGCGTGCAGCGCCGGTGTGTACGTCGGGTCGCGCAACAGCGACTGTCTGATGCCCTCGCCGAGGATGCCGCCCTCGCCACGTGAGGCGCCGAGCAACGTCCACGCGCGTTCGGCGCCGTGGCGCCGAACGGCGCCGCCGCCGGCGAAGCCGGTGGTGGGCCAGCGGCGATGCGCGCGCAGGCCGCCCGGTCCGCGGTCCAGGCGTACCCGCAGGCCGGACTCGCTCCTCAGCTCCAACCCCTCGAGGCCTGGCGCCTGCAGCTCGGGCGTTGCCTGCAGACACAGGTCGATGTCCCTGCCCCCGGCTGTCGCTCTGCCTCTCAGCTCGCCGTCTGTGGCCGCTCGCCCGAGGGCCGAGCGGTCGAGCTCCCAGCCCAGGCGCGAGGCCAGCCAGCCGACGAGCAGCATCGCCGCGATCGTCGAGTCTCGGTGGTGCGAGATCGTCACCGCGCTCAGCGTGTCGAGCTCGGGACGCATCCGCGGCGGATCGAACGTCGCCGCGACCCGCTCGCGCCACGGGGTCGAGCGCAGCCACGCCAGGTCGACCACGTACACCTGCTCGGACAGCGCGCAGGCGCGCTCGATCGCCTCACGCCAGCCGATCCGCAGCCGATCCGGCGCGTCGGTCGAGTCGATCAGCGCCGTCTGCGCGAGCCCCAGCAGCGCGTCGGCCGCCTGTGGGTGTCCGTGCGGCGACCACAGCAGCGTGGGCAGGTCGCTGACGACCAGCGGGTCGGCGATCGTCGTCAGGTCGTCGAGATGGTGCTTGCCGATCTCGACGAGGACCGTCTCGCGCAGCAGCGCGAGCTCGCCCCGCCCCGGGTCGCCTTCTGAGCTGACGGTCACCCGCGCGTCCAGACGCTCGCGGTCCGGCTCGTAGGAGAGGATGACGGTGCGCGAGGCGTGGTAGCGGCCCACGCCACGCAGCCGCTCGGCGGTCTCTTCGCCGAAGCGGCTTTCGACGAAGACGATCATGTTGAGCACCCGCGCCGGCACGAGCCCGCGGTGCTCGGCGTGGGGGCTGTCCTTGGCTCGGCGCGCCAGCAGCTCGCGCAGCGCCGCTTCGATCGCGTCGGGCGTCGTGCCCTCTTTGCTCCAGGCGGCGTCGCTGATGGCTGGCATGGTCGGCATGGGTCGGTTTGAGTGGGGTGGAGGTTGGTCTGCCGAGGTCGCTCCAACCCGCGTCGCGGCAACGCGCCGCACGTACGCTGGTCGACCGGCGGCGCATCAGTAGGAAACAGTTGACCGCAGCTTGGTGACCTGAGAAGCGTTATTCGTAGCCTAATGGCTGCGCAGGATCACTGGTCGAGCCGCTGAAGAAGACTGTGCAACGCCTGAGTTCGGCGCAAAGCTCAGACAAACGTCTATATTGAGCATAGGAAAACCGCTTCCCCGCCGCAGTGACCGATAGTTCGGATAGTTTACTCTACGATGGCGATGGAGCGGTGCTCTTGACGCAGGGGACTTTTCATGGTATTGGAGCAACGAATGCGTACGCCAGCTAACGCAAATGCCAAGCCCACATCGAAGGAGCAGGCGTTCCTGGAGTGGCTGGACCAGGACTTCGAGGGTCATGTAGCCGTGAAGTACGAGAACGGCCAGTGGTTCGCTCTGCTCATGGAGTTCGACATCACCGGCTGCGGAGAGAGCAAGGGGGCGGCGGTCGTGCAGTCTCTCAATCTCCTGTCGTCCTATCTCCTGGCCTACTACGAGGATGGCGCGTCGTTCGCCGACGTCGTCAGGCCAATCCCGCGGAGACTACGGGTGCGTATCGGCATCGAGGGGATGCTCGGGCACACGCTGCGTCGTCTGAGGCCGCAGCTCTCGCTTGCGCGGGAGAGCACCTATGATCTGCCCCCTGGCGTCATCTACCGTTACGCACACTGACTGAACGCTTTGAAGACCGTTGGGCCGAGCCAGCAATCTCAAGCGCGGCCCATTCACGGCTAAGCACGTCAAGAAGGCCCTGAAGGCCGACGGCTGGATCTCGTCCAGCGGTGGAAAGCATCAGACGGTCTGGAGACATCCTGAGAAGCCCGGTAAGTTTCCAGTCTCGGAGAGCTGGGACTCCCTCCGAGCTTGGGATCCGATCTTGAAGGGAATGGCTCGCACTTGCGGGATCGACAAGAAGCGCCTCCTGCGGCTGCTCAACGGTCTCGATGACTGAGAGTTGGACGCTCACGGGCGCTCTTCCGCTCTCCGCAGGACGCATCAGATCGCCCGCCAGGCGTGTCCCTCGCGCAGGATCTCGCTCCCCTCGGCCGGACCCTGGGAGCCGGCCTCGTACTTTGCAAGCGGTCCCGGCGTCTGTGCCCAGGCACTGAGGGTCTCCTCGCAGATCAGCCACTGCGCCTCGACCTCGTCGTTGCGGGTGAACAGCGTCGGGTCGCCGCGCATCACGTCCATGATCAGCCGCTCGTAGGCCTCGGGCGACTGGGACAGGAACGAGGTCCCGTACAGGAACTCCATGTTCACGGGCCTGATGCTCATGCGCGTGCCAGGGATCTTTGCGCCCAGCTGCAGGGTGACCCCCTCGTTGGGCTGCACGGTCAGGATCAGCTGGTTGGGCTGGACGCCCAGCGAGCCGTCCTGGCTGAAGGCGAGATGGGGGACGGGCTTCAGCGTCACCGCGATCTCGGTGACCTTGCGCGCGAGTCGCTTGCCTGCGCGCAGGTAGAACGGCACGCCGGCCCAGCGCCAGTTGTCGACTTCCAGGCGCAGCGCCGCATAGGTCTCGGTGGTCGAGTCCTGCGGCACGCCCTCCTCTTCCAGGTACCCGGGCACGTCCTCGCCGCCGGAGTGTCCCGCGGTGTACTGGGCGCGAACGGCCAGCTTCGCGATCTCCCCGGCCAGCGGCGCTTTGATCGCGTGCAGGACCTTGACCTTCTCGTTGCGGACCTCTTCGGCGGTGAAGTACCCCGGCGGCTCCATCGCCACGTGGCAGAGCAGCTGCAGCATGTGGTTCTGGATCAGATCCCGCAGCGCTCCGGTCTTGTCGTAGAAGCTGGCCCTGCTGCCGATGCCGATGTCCTCGGCCGCGGTGATCTGCACGTGGTCGATGTAGTTGCGGTTCCACAGGGGCTCGAACATGCCGTTGGCGAACCTGAATGCCAGCATGTTCTGGACGGTCTCCTTGCCGAGGTAGTGGTCGATGCGGAAGATCTGGGACTCGTCGAACACGCTCAGCACCCGGCGGTTGAGCTCGCGCGCCTGCTCGAGCGATGTCCCGAACGGCTTCTCGACGATCACCCGCACGTCGGTTTCCGCGCGCCGGGAGAGCCCGCTGCCGCCCAGCTGCCCGATGATCACGCCGAAGAAGTCGGGCGCCGTCGACAGGTAGAACGCGCGGCTCAGACGCTCGCCGGCGTGCTCGTCGAAGCCGTCCAGCACCTTTCCCAGCTGGGCATACACCGCCGGGTCGTCGAACACTCCCGGCACGTACTTGACGTGCTCGAGCAGCCCTTTGAGCACGTCCTCGTCGGGCCTGCGCCGCGAGAAGTCGCGGATCGCCTGCTCGCACTCCGCGCGGTAGTGCTCGTGCCGCTTTTCTCTGCGCGACACCCCCACCAGGTGGAAGCGCTCGGGCAGCGCCCCGTCGTGCGCCAGGTTGTACAGGGCCGGCAGCAGTTTGCGCCGCGCGAGGTCGCCCGTCGCGCCGAAGATCACGAGCGCCGTCGGCGCGACCGGCAGCCGCTCCAGGCCCGCGACGAGCGGATTGCCCTGCGTCTCGGGCGGGGCGGCGGCGCTCGCCGTCACTTGCCCGCGACCGCGGTGCGGCTCGCCACGACTTGTCGGTCCTCGCCCACGGGAACGATCGTAATGGCAGCGCGACTGGTATACGTTCCGACCGGCGGCGCTCGGCCCGACCGGCCGGCAGGGCGACCGGCGACGCATACCGCAATGCGGACCGATCGAGGATCGGCCGGCGGGTGAGCGTCTCCCCACACGAACGATGACATCCGATCCCACCCATCAGCGCCCCGATCGCAACCTCGCGCTGGAGCTCGTGCGCGTGACCGAGGCGGCCGCGCTCGCCGCCGCCCCGCTGGTGGGCCGCGGCGACAAGGAGGCGGCCGACCAGGCCGCTGTCGACGGCATGCGCTACATGCTCCACTCGATCCAGATGGACGGCGTGGTGGTGATCGGCGAGGGCGAGAAGGACGAGGCGCCGATGCTCTACAACGGCGAGCTCATCGGCGACGGGTCGCCGCCGCAGGTCGACATCGCGGTCGACCCGCTCGAGGGCACCACGCTCGCCGCGCACGGGATGCCCAGTGCGCTGGCCGTGATCGCGCTGTCTGCGCGCGGCACGATGTTCGACCCGGGCCCGTGCGTGTACATGGAGAAGATGGCCGGCTCTCCGGAGATCGCGGACCTGCTCGACCTCGATCGTCCGCTCGGAGAGACCGTGGCGCTCGTCGCGCAGCGCAAGGGCAGCGCCGTGAGCGACGTGATGGTGGTCGTGCTCGACCGGCCTCGTCACGAGGCGGGCATCGCCGCGATCCGCGAGGCCGGCGCGCGCGTGCGCCTGATCGCCCACGGCGACGTCTCGGCGGCGCTCTTGGCCGTCACCGAGCGCTCGACCGTCGACCTGTTGTGGGGCATCGGCGGCACGCCCGAGGGGGTCATCTCGGCAGCCGCCGTCAAGTGCCTCGGCGGGGAGCTGCTCGGGCGGCTGTGGCCGCGCGACGAGGACGAGCGCCGGGCAGCGCTCGACGCAGGCTATGACCTGGAGCGGGTGCTCACGCGCGACGATCTCGTCTCCGGCGAGGACGTCTTCTTCTCCGCCACCGGCATCACCGACGGCGACGTGCTCGAGGGCGTTCGCTACCCGAGCGCGGGCGGCGCGACGACGGAGTCGCTGGTGATGCGCTCGCGCTCGGGCACGATCCGGCGGGTCAGGGCGACGCACGACCGCGCGAAGCTGGCGGCGCTGCGGGGGTAACGCTGGCGAACCGCCCGACTTGGGACTCGTCCAGGTCCAGGCGTGCCAGCGAGCGCAGGAACCCGTGGGTGACGAGCACGTGGATGCGCGCCTGAGTCGCGTTGTAGACGCGGCGGCCGAATCCGGAGGCGATCGCGGGGTGGAAGTTGGCGACCTCCACCTCGACGTGCAGCCGCGCGCGGCCCGGACGCTCGTCGGCGAGCCGGCGCACATCGATCTGCAGATGCCCCGCGCCGCCGTGTCCCCGCCGCGCGACCAGCAGGCCGTGGGCGATGCGCCAGCGCACGATCCCGTGGCGAGCCTCCAGCTCGTACTCGGGCGCCGCGAACGTAAGCAGCTTCAGGGGCCGGGCGATCAGCACGACCGAGCGCTCGGTCTCCGAGTAGCGCACGCGTACGAGGCCGAGCGTGACGCGCGTCAAGAAGCGCCAGTAGGTGCGGGCCAGGCGCTCCAGGTTCATCGGCGACCAGAGCTTTCGCAGAGCGGCATCGGGCAGGCTCAGGTCGGCGGCCTGCACCGAGCGCATGGCGCCCGTGCGGGCGTCTTCGGTGGTGCGATCTTCGAGGTTCGAGATCGTGGCGACCTCCACAGCCTGCACCCTATCCCCGCGTGCGGGTCGCTCTTTGCGAGCTCGTGAGTCTCACACGACGTGACGGTCTGCTGATATTCAAGATCCGTGACCGACTCCTCTCGTGACCAGGGGCTCGCCGACCGACCGAGCGGAGATCGGCTGGCGCGCGGGGTGTGGGCGGCGCAGTCGCTCAGCGAGGTGCTGTGGGAGACGTTGCACGAGGAGCTGGCCGACGCTCGTACGCAGCTCGTCGCCGAGCTGGCCGAGCGGCTTGCCGAGATCTCTCGCACGGTGGCTTCGCTCGCTCGCGCGGACGCCCGACCGTCGCTCCCGCCTGGAGTTCTCCCGGAGGCGCCGCAGGCGCCCGCCGGGCCCCACGCTCCGGACCCCCATGCGCCGGAGCCGGCTGCGCAGGGCGCTCGCGCGGCGCGCTTGACGCAAGCGCCCTCGCGACGGGAGTCGTCCCCGCCGCAAGCGCCGACCCTGCCGCGAGAACCCCCCTTGGCGCCCCCGCCGTGGGAGTCCCCGCCCGCGGGGGAGCCGCCGCGACCGCGTGAGCCGCGTCAGCCGGATGCGCCCCTGTCCGTGGCGGTGCTCGTCGACGACCTGGCTCCCGAGGCGCCGCCCGAGTCCGCGCCGCCCGCGACTTTCGAAGCGCCGTCTGAGCCCGCGCAGCCCGAACCCGCGCCGCCCGCGACTCCCGTGCGGGAGGGGTCGAAGATCGAGATCAGAGACGAACGCCGGGAGGTTTCGCGCCGCGAGGAGCCTCACGGCGAGCACGGTCTGGCTCCGTGGATCGTGTCGATCGAGCGACGGCTCGAGCGCTACGAGGGCGACGGCCTCCCATTCGCGGCGTTGCTGCTGGAGCTGGCCGGCGTCGAGCGTCTGCGTCACGCCGAGCTGCCCGGAGAGGTCGCGCGCCTTACGGGCCTGGTCGAGGCGGCGCTGGCCGCGGAGCTGCGGCCAGCCGACTCGCTCATGCGCGAGAGCCCCGGTCGCTACTGGCTGCTGGCGCCGGAGACCGACACGGCCGGCGCCAAGGCGCTGGCAGCCCGCCTGGCCGACGGGGTTCGCCGCGCGGCCAGCCACCGCGGCTCGCCGTTGGAGCTCGCGGTGGGGATCGCGGTGTGCCCCGAGGACGGTCGCCGGGCGGCGGCGCTGGCCGCGCACGCGGACATCGCGCTCTACGCCGCCCACGCCTCCGGCCGACCTGTCGGGAATACCGACAGCGCTCCGTCCGGCGACGTCGGTCGATAAGGATGATGGGGAGCTACCCCGAGCGCCTGATAAGCGCCATCAGGCTAGCATTTGGCGAAATCGGTGGATCGAGACTCAGCCGGCCTGGGCGCCGCCGGACGCGGCTTCCGCGGGAGTGACCGGCGGGGAGCCGAGCTTGGCGGTGTTGGGGACGCTGCCGACGACGCGTGTGCCGATGCGGGCGATGCCGTCGACGCCGAGCGCGTTGGCGGCGCCCGCGGTCAGGTCCCAGGAGGCGCCGTTGCTGGCGTAGGGTCCGCGGTCGAGCACCGGCACGGTCAGGGTGTGGCCGTGGTATGTGATCTTGACGAGGGTCCCGCATGGCAGGGTGCGGTTGGCGACGCCGACGACGGCGGGCGTCAGCTTCTGCCCGCAAGCGGTCGTCTGGCCGTAGAAGCCCGGTCCGAACCAGGTGGCGATGCCGGTCTTGGCGACCGTCGTCTTCGCCTTGGTGGCCTTCGAGCGCGACGGCGCGCCGGCGCCGCCCGGCGCGCTCGATCCGCCCGTTGCGCCGCTGCTCGGGGCACCGGTGGAGGCGAGCGCGGCGGCGCCGGGGGCGAAGCTCCAGGCGGTGCAGGCCGCGGCCGCGAGCAGCGCGAGCAGAGTAGGGGGGGTGGGGCGGTGCAGTCGCATGTCGTCTTCTGCGCCTACGGGGTGAGCTGACGGGCTCGCACGGCTGCATATGGCAGCGGCGCTACGGCCATGACCGGCCGATTCGCCCCAGCGGGTCCAAGTGGATCCGCATTGGGTCCCCCGCCTTCCGCGACCTGGGCCGTGGAAGCTCGGCGTGGGCGCGAGTATACAGATGGAGGGTGACGCCGGCGTCTCAGCCGGGCAGCCGCGAGAGGAGATCCTTGACCAGGCGCGCGCTCGTGGCGATTCCGGCCTTCGCCAGCTCAGCGGCCAGCTCGCCGGCCGACGCCGCGAGCTCGGCGCCTCCCGGAGGCTGGACCGGCCCGCTGAGTTGATCGGGCTCGGTCTCGAAGCCCTGCCTGGGCACGGGCTCCTCGACCGGGGCTGGGGTGTCGCGGGCACGCGCCGCCCGCGCCGCGGCGCGTCGTGCGCTGGCGCGTTGGGGGCGCGCGCGGGGCAGGCCGGCGAGGACGCTCGGGCCTTCGCCGATCCGCCTGCCGGGACGCGCCGCGGCCCGCCTTGCGCTGGCGCGTTGGGGGCGGGCGCGGGGCAGGCCGGTCATGACGTTGGGACGGGCGCCGAGATCGCCGCCGGCTTCCCCGGCGGGGGCCGGCGCGCGAGGATCGCCCTTGGGGGTCTCGTCCATGCGCGTTAGCATAGGCGCCGAGAAGTCACGACCGCGCGATCCAAGGCGCGGCTGTAACGTCGTGAAGGCTTATCGGTAGTGCTCCAGCGGAGTGATCGTCCTCAAGCTGGAATCCGGGCGGGCCAAGGGTGGCGCCCGGGGTGGATCGACTGTAGAGACAGAAATGGGATGAGATGTCGGTAGTCGAACTTCAGGAGCTCGATGAGGTGAAGGGCCTGCTGGCCAAGGGCCAGCAGGTGGGGGTGCTGACGTTCTCGGAGATATCGACGGCGACCTCCGAGCTCGACTTGGACGAGTCCGACGTCGAGGAGCTGCATGGGTTCCTGGAGAAATCGGAGATCGAGCTCGTCGAGGACATCGACCCGGCGACGGCGGCGGCGCTGGAGGTCGAGCGCGCGCCCGACAAGCGCGGGCGGCGCAGCAAGGCGAAAGCGCAGCTCGACCTGAAGCCGGACATGACGACCGACTCGCTGCAGCTGTTCCTGAAGGACATCGGCAAGGTCAGGCTGCTTACGGCCCAGGAGGAGGTGGACCTGGCGAAACGCATCGAGCGCGGGGATCTGGACGCGAAGCAGAAGATGGTCGAGTCGAACCTGCGGCTGGTGGTGTCGATCGCCAAGAACTACCGCAACCAGGGACTGCCGTTCCTGGACCTGATCCAGGAGGGCACGCTCGGGCTGGTGAGGGCGGCGGAGAAGTTCGACTATCGCAAGGGCTTCAAGTTCTCCACGTACGCGACCTGGTGGATCAGGCAGGCGATCGCGCGCGCGCTGGCGGACAAGGCGCGCACGATCCGGATTCCGGTGCATGTGGTCGAGAAGCTGAACAAGATCGGCCGGGCCGAGCGCAAGCTCGTGACCGAGCTCGGGCGCGAGCCGAGCGCGGAGGAGATCGCCGAGGTGACGGGGATCGACCCGGAAGAGGTCGACTCGATCAAGCGCTCGGCGCAGGCGCCGGTCTCGCTGGAGAAGCCGGTCGGCGACGAGGAGGAGTCGGAGTTCGGCCAGTTCATCGCGGACGAGCGCGCCGAGTCCCCGTACGAGCGCGCGGCTGAGATCCTCACCAAGGAGGCGCTGCGCGAGGCGCTGGAGAACCTGAGCTACCGCGAACGGCGCGTGCTCGAGCTGCGCTACGGCCTCGGCGGCGAGCACCCGCGGACGCTGGACGAGGTGGGACGCACGTTCAACGTGACACGCGAGCGGATCAGGCAGATCGAGAACCAGTCGCTGAAGAAGCTGCAGTCGCTGGCGGAGGCGCAGAAGCTGAGAGACGTGGCCTGAGCCTCGGGCTGTCCGCGGGACGGCCCGGCACTCAAGCCGCGCGGCGCGGATGCCGATCAGGAGGGCATGTTCGACGTCGAAGCGGCCCTGCGCGAGCTGGTCGACAGAGGGGGCTCGGACTTGCACCTGAAGGTCGGGTCGAGGTTGCTGTTCAGGGTGGACGGAGACCTCGCTCCCGAGCCGGACGGGCCGGTGCTGAGCGCGCAGGACACCGAGCGCGCGATGAAGGACCTGTTGAGCGACGAGTCCAAGCTCGAGGAGTTCGCGCGCGAGCACGAGGTCGACTTCTCGTTTGAAATTCCAGAGGTCGCGAGATATCGCTTGAACGCGTTCCAGCAGCGGGGCGTGATCTCGATGGCTTGCCGGGCGATTCCCCACAGGATCAGCACGATCGACGAGCTGGCGCTGCCGGAGGTGGTCAGGGATCTGGCCGAGGAGGAGCGCGGGATCGTGCTGCTGACGGGGACGACGGGCTCGGGCAAGTCGACGACGTTGGCGGCGATGATCGACCATATGAACGTGACGATGAGCAAGCACATCGTCACGATCGAGGACCCGATCGAGTTCGTGCACGACGACAAGCGCTCGGTGATCAACCAGCGCGAGGTGGGCATGGACACGAGCTCGTTCAAGCGTGCGCTGAGGCGTGTGCTCAGACAGGATCCGGACGTGATCCTGATCGGCGAGATGCGCGACGAGGAGACCGTGCGCACGGCATTGTCGGCGGCCGAGACGGGACATCTGGTGCTGTCGACGATCCATACGGTGGACGCGATCGAGTCGATCAACCGGATGCTCGACTTCTTTCCGCCCCACCAGCACGGCCAGGCGCGGAGCATGATCGCGGGCACGGTCAAGGGCGTCATCTCGCAGCGGCTCGTGCCGGGCGCGCAGGGCGGACGCGTGGCGGCGTGCGAGATCCTGAGGATGACCGGCAGGGTGCGCGACATGATCGTGGACACGACGCAGACGGGCAAGCTGTCCGAGGTGATCGAGACGGGCTCCTACTACGGCATGCAGACCTTCGACCAGGCCCTGTTCGGGCACGTCAAGGCGGGGCTGGTGAGCTTCGACGACGCGATGAAGGTGGCGTCGAACCCATCCGACTTCAAGCTGCTGATGCAGGCGGACGGCAAGCGCGGCACGACGATGGCCGACGTCCAGGACGTCGAGAAGCGCCGCGGCGAGTCGGACAAGCCGAAGCTGAGCGTGGCATAGGGCCTATCCCAATAGGAGCGTGCGGCTGGGGCGGTCGAGGGTGGGCACCGCCGCCGTAGGCGGTGGTCCGGCGCGGACGCAAGGGCGAAGGCATGGTGGGCCCATGTCGAGCCCGAGGACAAAGCCCCGCGAAGGCCATCGGCCGCATCCAGATGTGCGGGCCTAGCGGGATAGGCCCATAGGGCGGGCTTCCTCGGGGGCGAGCCTTTTCGCGGCGGGGACACGCGCGCGGCGCCCGTGGCAGGCGCGTCAGGGGTGCTGAAGCGCTTTTGAAATGGGGCTCTTCCCAGCTGCCCGCGCGCGGACGCGATACTTCACTTGGTAAAGTAAACGGCATGGCGGTGGTAGACGAGACTTGTCCGGTGTGCAGGACCGCTGAGGTCGTGTGCGGGAAGTGGACGCTTCTGCTGGTCCGGGACCTGGCCGAGGGCAGGTCCCGGTTCTGCGAGCTGGAGCGCTCGCTGGCGGGGATCAGCCCGCGCACGCTGTCGTTGCGGCTGCGGGCGCTCGAGGAGGAGGGGGTCGTCGAGCGACACACCTTCCCGGAGATGCCGCCGCGCGTCGAGTATGCGCTGACCGAGAAGGGAAGGGCGCTGCTGCCGATCATCGACGACATGCGCTCCTATGGCGAACTGTGGCTCGGGGCTGAGTGCGCGGAGCGGGCGGACGCGCAGGTCGAGGAGCTGACGCAAGCCGTCGCCGCCGCCGTCGCGTAGCGCCAGACCGGAGGATTCATCGACCGCGGGCTGCTCCCGCCGGGTCGAATGCCACGGGCGGCGCCGGTCACGCGCGCGCGGGCGTGCCTGGGCGTGCCTGCAAGGGCGGGGCTCCCGCCGGGTCGAATGCCACGGGCGCCGGTCACGCGCGCGCGGGCGTGCCTGCAAGGGCGGGGCTCTCGGCGGGGTGCAACGCCGGGTGCGCCGTGCAGGAGCGCTCGGCGCGAGGGCGAACTCAGCGGACCATGCGCTCGAGCGGATTGTGCGGCGGGCTGGAAGGCGCGCTCAGCGAGTTCGTGCAGGCGGCCGCGCAGGTCCTGCACGCAGACGTGGCGGGCGGCGCGGAGGTCGAGCTCGAGCTGGGCGCGCAACGCGGGCGCGGCGGCTCCAAGACGCCGTTCTACAGCTGCCGGCCGCTGACGGGCGCGTTCATCTCCCAGCGCGAGACACTGCTCGCGCGACTGCCCGAGCACGACGCGGCCGCGAGCGCGCTGGCCGGGTTCGACGGGCTCGACCGCTACCTCGCCGGCCGCAACGGCGAGACGAGGGCGGCCCACGGAGACGGTCGCCTGGAAAGCCGTGAACGCGCGGGCGCCCATGTGCGCGCGCGAGCAGCGCTGAAATGCTTGTTGGACGATGTGTTCGCCGAGCAGACCGACTTCGAGCTTCGCCCCGAGCGCCTGGCGGCGGCGCTGGCCCGACTGGAGCGCGCCGAGCTGACGGGCGCGCCCGACACGGTCACGCTGGTGGCGACGCTGCACGGGCTGACGATCGCCTCGGCGGAGGTCAAGCTGGCAAAGGGGCTGACGATCGCGACGCCCGAGGCGCTGCGCTGGGCGCCGGAGCAGGCGCGGGCGGGCATCGACGGCGAGGCCGATCATCTGCTCGTGGTCCTGACGTGCGAGGACCCGGCGCGGGACCCGCTGGAGGGCGGGATCGAGACCGGCGCGGGGAGCCCCGTGCAGGACGCGATCGAGCGCGGGCGCGAAGTGCTGAAGGATCTGCTGCGCGCGCTGCGATTGTTCGGCGACGGACGCGTCACGCTCGGCCCGCTCGCGTGGGCGCGCGCCGGCGGGGAGGACGCCTGGAGCACCGTCGCGCTGGGCCTGGGCGGGCGGCCGCACGGGATGCTCGTGGTCGCGGCCGAGCAGGAGGACGAGCTGAGGGCGTTCTGCAGCCTCGTCTCGCGGCGGGCGCCGCACGGCAACGAGCTGGCGTGGGCGCTGCGACGGTTCGAGCTGGGCTGCGAGCGCGCGAGCGCGTATGAGGGGCTGAGCGACCATCTGCTCGCGCTGCGCGCGCTGCTGGAGCCCGAGGGGCCCTCCAGCGGCCTCTTGGCGGGCCGGATCGCGGCGTTGTGCGCGACGCCGGAGGATCGCGCGAAGCTGACCGAGCGGATGACCAAGGCGCAGGCGCTCGAGCGCGCGATCGTGGCGGGCACGGCGACCGAGCGGGCGGCTTCGATGGCGCTCGCGCGAGACGTCGCCGACCACCTGAGGGCGCTGCTCAGAGACGTGATCTGCGGGCATCTCACGCCCGAGCTCGCGCAGCTCGCGGACGAGCTGCTCAGCGCGCAGGCGGCGGATGCGCCGGTCGGACCCGCTCCGGACGGGGCGCACGGCGCCAAGCCGGCGCGGGCGCCGCAGGTCCTCGTCGAGGCGTAGGCCGGCGGTCGAGGCGTCCGGTCAGCCCAGCAGGTGGCCCGCGTCGCAGGTCCTCGTCGAGGCGTAGGCCGGTCGTCGAGGAGTAGGCCGGCGGTCGAGCCGTCCGGTCAGCCCAGCAGGTGGCCCGCGACGCGCGCGAGCCCCGCGAGGTCCTGGACGTCCTCGTCCAGCTGTGGCACCTGCACGGGCGCGGGCTCGTCGAGCTCATGCGAGAGCCGGCGCACGGTGGCGGCGTCGCGCCTGGCGAGCACGTCGAAGTCGGCCAGGTTGGCTGCCACGCGCGCGGCCAGCCGCTCGCCGAGCTCGGGCTCGAGCAGCGTCGCCACCTGCGCGGGCTCCTGGCCGTGCAGGCCCTCGGAGCTCACGCGATTGACGATCAGCGCGCCCCTCGCCATCCCCGCCTCGGTCAGGCGCTCGGCCAGGAAGACCGCCTCGCGCGCGGGCTCGGGCTCGGGCGAGGTGACGATCGCGAATGCCGTCCACTCCTCGCGCAGCAGCTCGGCGACGCCGCGCGTCTGCGCGCCGAAGCTGTCGATCACGCCGGTCAGCGAGCCGAAGAAGCGCGACAGCTCGCCGAGCATGTCGATGCCCGTGACGCGCGCGAATATCGCGAACACGATCCCCGTGCCGCGCCCGAACAGGCGCGCGGTCAGCCCGCTCGGCGCGAGGAACACCTGCAATGCGCGCCCTTCCAGGAATCCCAGCAGCCGCGTCGGCGCGTTCAAGAAGTCCAGCGCGTTGCGCGACGGCGGCGTGTCGAGCACGATCGTGTCGAAGTCGTGCTCCTCGTGCAGCTCGTACAGCTTGGCGATCGCGCTCAGCTCGTGCGAGCCGGCCACCGCCGTGGACAGCTCCTTGTAGACGGGGTTCTCGAGGATCGCCTCCAGGCGCTTCGCGTCGGGCTCCAGCCGCGTGACGATCTCGTCGAGCGTGCGCTTGGCGTCGAGCATCATCGCCCACAGCTCGCCCTTCGCCGCGACGCCGTGCTTCCCGAGCAGCTCGGGGTCGATCCTGTGCGGCGCGCTCGCGAGCTCGTCGAGCCCGAGCGCCGCGGCGAGACGCTTGGCGGGGTCGATCGTCACGACCGCCACCTTGCGCCCGCGCATCGCCAGCCCGAGCGCGAGCGCCGCCGAGACGGTGGTCTTGCCGACGCCGCCCGAGCCGACGCAGATCACGACGCGCTTGCCCTCCAACCTTGCGAGCAGCTGTCCTGACGTGTGCCTGGTCATCCGGCGATCCTAGATGCCCCCGCCCGCGGCCCCGCTCCCGCGACGTCGCCCGCTGCGGTGACCGGCGCCGGCAGGGCTGGCGGGTGGGCCGGCTCACGGGTCTCCCCAAAAGACGCCCTCCCGCGCACACGCGGCCACGGGCACGTGCGCGATCCGCCGGTCCGCCATGCAGGAATCGCCGATTCGCATGCGAATACCGAGCGGAAAGCGGCTTTCCAGCAAAACTACGTATCGGAGCCTCTCGTGCAAGGCAAGGCCAAGGTCATCGCGTTCGCCAACCAGAAGGGCGGGGTGGCCAAGACGACGACAACCCTCAACCTCGCGGCCGCGTTCGCCGAGGAGGGCCATCGGGTGCTGTGCGTCGACATGGACCCGCAAGGCAACCTGACGATGTCCCAGGGCATCGACCCGGACACGATCGAGAAGTCGATGTACGACGTGCTCGTGCACAAGGTCTCGATCAGGGAAGTCATCCGCAAGCGCGAGATCGACGTCGCCTGCGCCTCGATCGACCTCGCGGGCGCGGAGATCGCGATGTCCACGATGATCGGCCGCGAGCGCGCGCTGCAGAAGGCGTTCGAGCCGATCGCCGAAGACTACGACTTCGTCTGCATCGACACTCCGCCGAGCCTCGGACTGCTGACGATCAACGCGCTGACGGCCGCCCACAAGGTGATCGTCCCCGTTCAGTGCGAGTATCTGTCGATGCGTGGTCTCATCCAGCTTCAGAACACGCTCGCGATGATCCGCGAGAATCTCAATCCCGACGTCGACATCGAGGGCATCCTGCCCACCCTGGTCGACTCGCGCACGATCCATGCCAAGGAGGCGATCGAGATCCTCGAGGAGAACTTCGGCGACCGCGTGTTCGCGTCGCGCATCCGCAAGACCGTGCGCTTCGCGGAGGCGCCCGTCAAGGGCATGTCGGTGCTCAAGTACGAGCCCGACGGCGTGGCTGCGCAGTCCTACAGGCAACTGGCGCAGGAGGTTCTCGCAAATGGCAAGCCATGAGGGGTCTATTCGATGACGAACCCTAAACGCGCGTCGATGCGCGAAGGACCGCTCGCGGCCCTGTTCCGCAAGACCGAAGCCGACGAGACGGGCGGCGCCGCCGAGGCCCCGCACCCCGCCCTGAACGCATCGCCCGACACGCCCGTCACCAACGCGCCCGCCCCCAAGGACCGTCTCAAGCAGGCCTTCTCGTCGGAGATCCCGGCGAACGCGATGGAGCGCGAGAGCCGTGCCGAGCCGCCGGCGCGGCCGGTGATGGACGAGTACGCGCGCGAGCATCCCTCCTCCGCGGAAGGACCCGTGGGCCAGCCCGTGATCAGGGTCGTCGGTGTCGGCGGCGCGGGCGTGAACGCGATCAATCGCATGGTCGAAGCCGAGGTCGAGGGTGTCGAGTTCCTGGCGGTCAACACCGACCAGCAGTCGCTGCAACAGACCACAGCCGACATCACGCTGCACATCGGCGCGGAGGTCACGCGCGGGCTGGGCTCGGGCTCTGACGCCGGCGTCGGGCGACAGGCGGCGATGGAGGACTACGACCGTGTCAAGGCGCTGCTCAAGGGCTCGGACATGATCTTCATCACCGCCGGCGCCGGTGGCGGCACCGGTACGGGCGCGGCGCCGATCGTCGCACGCATAGCCCGCGAAGTCGGGGCGCTGACGGTCGCGATCGTGACCAAGCCGTTCGGCTTCGAGGGCTCCCGCCGCGGCGAGCAGGCCGAGCACGGCATCAGCGCGCTCGCCGAGGAGGTCGACACGCTGATCGTCGTGCCGAACGACCGCCTGCTGACGGTGCTCGACAAGCAGACCGCGATGGTCGAGGCGTTCCGGGTCGCCGACGACGTGCTGCGCCAGGGCGTGCAGGGCATCTCCGACCTGGTCACGCTTCCCGGTCTGATCAACCTCGACTTCGCCGACGTCCGCACGATCATGAGCGACGCCGGCAACGCGCTGCTCGGCATCGGCATGGGCGCCGGCGGCGAGCAGCGCGCAATCGACGCCGCGGTGCAGGCGGTCGCCTCGCCCCTGCTCGAAACCTCGATGGACGGCGCGCGCTCGATCCTGCTGTCGATAACCGGCGGGCGCGACCTCTCGCTGTGGGAGGTCAACGAGGCCGCCAAGGCCGTCTCCGAGGCCGCGCATCCCGACGCGAACATCATCTTCGGGGCGATGGTCGACGAGAAGCTCGACGACCAGGTCTGGGTCACGGTCGTCGCGACCGGCTACGCCGATGCCAAGCGCGTCATCGCCAGGGACGCGGGCGGGCTGCGCGAGCCGGCGGGCGAGCCGCGGGTGCGCCGCGCCGGCTCTCCGCGACCGCCGCGCCGCGCCGGCCTGTCGGTCGAAGATCTGGAAGTGCCCGAGTTCATCCCCGGCGGCTGACGCGCGTCGGCGCTTCGCCACGCTGCGTCCTTACCGATCGGAGATCGACGGATCTCCGACCGGCCGGCTCATGCGCCGAGCACACTTCGCTCACTGCGTCCTTCACCAACGGCTGCGCCGTCGGCGCCGGCTCAGGCTGACGCGCGTCAGGAGCGTGGCGGTTTCGGCGGGGGCGCTCCGCGTGATCTGGCCCGCTGTGGTATCGCTCAGCCATGAGCGCGAGGGCTGAGAGGGGGGTGATCGCGGCGGGGCACCCGCTGACTGCGCAGGCGGGCGCCGAGGTGCTGCGCGAAGGGGGCAACGCGGTCGACGCGGCGGTGGGGGCGATGTTGACCTCGTTCGCGGCCGAGCCGCTGCTGACG
>DASQGE010000133.1:0-5693 GCA_035632775.1 Solirubrobacteraceae bacterium
CCACGGTCCTGACGGGTCCCGCCGATCGGCGGGACCCGTCTGACCTCAAAGACCTATCGAGCCCCCAACTGTCGGGAGCACTCGGAGACAGCCCAGCTTTAGGCGGCGCCAGGCGCCGTCTCGATCACGCGGAACGCCGGGACGCAGCGGCGCGCAGGCGCTCCAGCTCGGCTCCACGGAGCTTCCGATGCGCCCCCGACGCAAGATCGCCGAGGCGCAGCGGGCCGAACGCGACGCGCTCGAGCGCGAGCACGGGATGGCCGACCGCCTCGCACATGCGGCGCACCTGGCGGTTGCGGCCCTCGTGGATGGTCAGCTCGATCAGATCGCGCCTCACGCGCCGCGCGCGCGCGGGCGCGGTCGGGCCGTCGTCGAGCCCTACGCCCTCGCGCAGCGCCTGCAGAGCGCGCTCGGCGACCGCTCCGCCGCCGACTCGCGCGCGGTAGGTCTTCGGGACCTCGTAGCGCGGGTGGGTCAGCCGGTTGGCGAGCTCGCCGTCATTCGTGAGCAGGATCAGGCCGCTGGTGTCGGCGTCGAGGCGGCCGACCGGATACAGGCGCAGCCGGGGCTCCGGGACGAGCTCGACGACCGTCGGGCGGCCGTGGGTGTCGCGCGCGGTGGAGAGCACGCCGACGGGCTTGTTGAGCGCATACACGACCCGCTCCTCGGGTCCCGCCAGCAGGCGGCCGTCGAGCGCGACCCCGCTGTCCTCGCTCACGTCCCGCGCCGGGTCGGTCACGACCTCGCCGTCGATCGTGACGCGCCCTTCGGCGATCAGCGCCTCGGCGGCGCGCCGCGAGGCGACCCCGGCGTGGGCGATGTGCTTGGCGAGTCGCATCTGTCGGCCACATTAGGAGGCTGAGCCCCCGCTCCGTACAGGGTCACGCGTCCGTGAAAAGTGTCGGCGAGCGCCGCCGGCTGCGGTGACCGGCGCCGGCAGGGCTGGCACGGAGGAACAGGCTCACGGGTCTCCCCCCAAAAAAGCTGTTCCTACTCCGGCGTCGGTCCGCCTCCCGCGCGGGCGTCGCCCGCGCGCATCAGCCGCTCGCGCAGCTCGGCGTGCTCCTCGGGGGTGGGGTCCCAGCGGGCGACGTCGGGCAGATCGTCCAGCGAGCGCAGCCCGAACAGCTTCATAAACAGCGTGCTCGTTCGGTATGTGATCGCGCCGAACTGCGAGCGCCCCGCCTCCTCGATCAGGCCGCGATCCAGCAACGTGATCGCGGCCGAGTCGGCGCTGACGCCGCGGATGCGCGTGATCTCGGGGCGCGACACCGGCTGCAGGTAGGCGACGATCGCCAGCGTCTCGGCCTGCGCGGGAGTCAGCGTCGCGGTTCGCGGACGGCTGAAGAGGCGCCGGGCGGCGTCCTCGGTCGTGGGGTCGGTCGCGAACGTGAAGCCACCCGCCAGCTCGCGCAGCAGAATCCCGCGCGTTCCCGGCGCGTATCGCTCGGCGAGCGTCGCCAGCGCGGCATCGACCTCGAGCTCGCCCAGCTGCGCCGCTTCGGCGAGCTCGGCGAGGCTGAGTGGATCCGGGCTGAGGAACAGCAGCGCTTCGACCGTCCGCGCGGGGTCGGCTTGCGCATCGCCTCTCGGGGTCGCGGCGGCGCGGATCTCATCCTCGGCGCCGGGCTCCCCTCGCGCCATGGCCTGGAGCGCGGCGTCCACGTCACGTGCGCGCGCGCCGCTCAGCGCCGCGCCGCCCACGCTCGCCTCGGTCGGGTCGATGTCGGCGCCGTCCAGGTCGTTGACGTCCGCGTCGCTCATCCCGCGACCGCCGCGACAGGCTGCGCCCCGGGCGCGCTGATCCCGATCTCGCCGAAGCTCTCGGACTGGCGCCAGTCGGCCTCGCCGCGCTTGTACAGCTCGAGCAGGGCGAACAGCGTCACCGCGACCGTCATCCGATCTGAGCCGCGCACGGCGTCGTCGAAGCTGAACGCGCCCCTTCGCAGCAGGCCACGCAGGTGCGCGAGGCGCTCGGCGACGGTGACTCGCGCGGAGCCGATGTGGCGCAGGCTGATCGTCGGGGGCATCGCCAGCAGTCTGCCGATCGCCGCTCCGAGCAGCTCCGGGTCCTGGGAGCCCTCCTGCGGCTGCAGCTCGGTGCGGCGCAGATGGGCGGGGGGCGGCGCTTCACGAAAGCGGGTCCCGCGCTCGCGCGCGAGCAGCTCTTCGAGATGGCTCGCGGCCGCGCGATAGCGGCGTGCGTCGAGCATCCGTGCGAGCAGCTCCTCGGCCGCCTGCTCCGGCTCGATGTCCAACAGCTCGTCCTGGAGCTCGCTCGCCAGCATCAGCTTGGACTTCAGCTCGAGCAGCGCGGCGATCAGCACGATGAACTCGGTCGTCGTCTCCAGGTCGAGCTCGCCGCGCGCCTGCAGATGATCGAGGTATGCCAGCACGACGTCGGCGAGCGCCAGCTCGAGCAGGTCGACCTCTTCGCGCAGGATCAGCGTCAGCAGCAGGTCGAACGGCCCGCTGAACACGTCCAGGTCGAGGTCGAGCGCGGTGACGGTCATCGTCTCACGGTACCCGGCCGTCCCGACGGGGCGGACCTACTCCCATCCGCTCGCGCACGTCCACCAGTGTCTGCACGGCGATCGCGCGCGCGCGCGCGGCTCCGTCGGCGAGGACCGCCTCCAGGGCGGGCTCGTCCGCGCGCAGGCTCTCGTAGCGCGCGCGCACCGGCGCGAGGTAGTCGATCGTCGCGGCGGCCACCGCCGCCTTCAGCTCGCCGTACCCGCGCGCGCTCGCCAGGTCCGCTTCGACCGCCTCCGGCGTGGTGGCGCGCGCGACCGCGAAGATCTCGATCAGGTTCGACACACCGGGCTTCTCCGGCGCGCGCCTGATCTCCGTGCCCGAGTCGGTGACGGCGCTCTTGATCTTCTTCTCGATCGCCTTCGGCTCGTCCAGCACGTACACGGTCCCCTGCTCGGAGCCGCCGGTCGTGGACATCTTGCTGGTCGGGTCCTGCAGGTCCATGATCCGCGCGCCCACCTCGGGGATGCGGTGCTCGGGCACGACCAGCACGTCCTCGCCGCCGCCGAAGCGCGCGTTGAAGCGCCTGGCGACGTCGCGCATCAGCTCCAGGTGCTCGCGCTGGTCCTCTCCGACCGGGACCTCATGCGCACGGTAGGCAAGCACGTCGGCGGCCTGCAGCACCGGATACACGAGCAGCCCCGCGCTGACCAGCTCGCGCTGGGCGAACGACTTGTCGCGGAACTGGTGCATCCGCTGCAGCCTGCCGAGCTCGGTGACGCTGCACAGAAGCCAGCACAGCTCGGTGTGCTCCTGTACGTCGCCCTGCCTGAACAGGATGCAGCGCTTTGGGTCGAGGCCGGCGGCGAGCAAGAGCGCGGTCAGGTCATAGACGCTCGCCCGCAGCCCGGCCGGCTCGTAGGGGACCGTCGTCGCGTGCAGGTCCACGATGCAGTACAGCGCCTCGCCGCGCTCCTGGCCGGCCACGTACTGGCTGATCGCGCCGATGTAGTTGCCGAGGTGCTTTGAGCCGGTGGGCTGGATGCCGGAGAAGATGCGCACGGGTAGCAGCGCAGACTACAAACTCTGTCAGTCAGCCGTAGCGTCCAACCCGATCTCTACCACCACCCAAGGACTTGCTCGGCACCGCACAGGCGCTTCGCCGCTCTGCGAATGAACTCGAAGGACGTGACTCAGCCTCCCTTCAGAACGCAGTTGGTGCTTCCAACTTTGCAGAATGATACATCGACAGGTTCCCCAAAATCTGGCCACGGGATAGTGCCAAGCACCTTCCCATAGAACACTTCGCTGCGACAGGTGGGATTTACTTCGCCGTGCCGGCCATTCCCTATGCTGATCGCATTCGTGCAGCGATCCAGGTTGTGCGCCCATGCCTGGGCGTACGCTGCGACATTTTTAGTGTTCAGGATGTGATCTAGCACATAGCTGCCAACAGTTATAAGTGCTTTTATACCGCCGAGAATGATTGACAGTGCCCCCCCCGCCGTCGGTATCTTGGCGCTTATGGTCTTCAGGGCTTCAAGGAAGCTGTCGAAACTTGACACCATACTCAAATAGCCCGACATCATTTCCGACGCCGCTCGATTCGTATAAAACGCGACGTGCGAGTCATCTTCCACGCACGCCTTGCCTTCGATGCATTGCACCAGTGCTTCTTCTTGTTCCCGTTTCAACGCTTCCTGCTTCGCCAAGTATTCCGCGATCGTGGCGGCCGACTCCGCATTCGCCAGCGACGTGGACCATCCGGGGATTTCGGCGACGTATCTTTCTCCAGCGCCAGAGCCATTCGGGAAAGCGCCAGGCGGTTCGATTGGAGCCGTCTGCAAATCGCGGGCGATTTGCGGCACATATGAGGCGCCGCCTTGTGTGCTCACGCCGGAGGACAATTCGCTTGCCACGCCGCTGGCTCCGAGCCACGAATACTTCGGGGGGCTGCTCGTCGTCGGCACGCCGAATTCCGTGCTGTTGTAAGTGGACAGCAGTTTTGATTCCGTTTCGCTGAGAGCGGCCGTGCCGACGATGTTGCCTTCCAGGTCATGCACCTGCAGGATAGGTGTTCCGCCGTTGGTCTGGATCGCATCGAGCGCGCCGTCGATGCCGGGAATGTTGCGCGTCCATTTTTCGGCTCCTTCGCTCGTCCACGTGAGCGCCTTGCCGGGGTCTGCGTAATGCGAGATCACCGTCGATTTCGTAGCGCCTTCTTTGGTGACGGTTTCCATGGCTCGACCCGCAGGGTCGTACGTGTAGCCGATGGTCTTTTCCTGCTGCGTTTGGCTTTCAACCTGATTGTCTACATAGTATTTGGTGACGAGTTCATGTTCACCCGCGTCGGCCGGCGGCAATTTTGTCGTGTTTCCGAACTTTTCATATTCCACTCCGCCGTCGGTCAGCCGGTTGGCGGTGTCGTACGAGTGGTTCTGGACGGTTCCGCCTTCGGTCGGACATGTTTCGGTGCTGGCTTCGCGCGTGGTTTGGCTTAGGCGGTTGGATTCTTCGTCGTAGCCGTAGAGACGCGTTTTACAGTGTTCACCCGTCGGTGTTTCCTGAGCTTCCGTCAGGCGCCCGGCGTTGTCATACGTGTACTTCTCTTTGGCCAGCGTGCTCGTCTCAGCGAGTGTTTCGCCGTGAATCGACGGAACGATGCTGTTCGTGAACCATTTGCATTTTCCGTTTTCTTCGGTGCAGTGCGTCGTCTTGACATATTCCAGAGCGGTCGCCGTTCCAGCCGGATCATAGGTGGAGCTCGCGGTCATCCCGTTCGGGTAGACCTCCGTCTGCATCTTGCCTTCGACGTCGTACGTCGCTTTGAATGTGCCGGCGGCGGAGTCCACGAGCGTCGTCATGAGCCCGGTCGTCGGATCGTACGAATAGGTCTGGCTGCTTTTGGCTTCTTCGCCCTTTCCTTCACTCATTTCGACCAGGCGGCGATCGCCCCCTTCTTCATAGACGTCTTTTGTGACATTCCCCTGGCCGTCCGCGTATTCGCTCTGCTGACCGCGGGTGTCCTGCTTGTCCGTGAGCGTCTTCGTTTCTCCGGAGATCGTGGCGCTCTGCTTTTCCAGCGCGCCGGTTTCTTCGTTGTATGTGTTGGTCACCTTCGGCAGCGCCGTGTCGGTCGCAGGCGAGGACGTCTCTTCGCTGGTCAGCGCGCGCCCCGCGGTGTCGTATGTCTGGACTTTTGTGCGAGTGACCGCGCCCGC
>DASQGE010000134.1:0-2985 GCA_035632775.1 Solirubrobacteraceae bacterium
GCGGTGGGCAGCGCCATGGAAAGCGTACGCGGGATCGTGCGCCCAGACAGCCTGCCGCTGCTGGGCTCGGTGGCCGCGGGAGCGCCGGTGCTCGCCGAGGAGAACGTCGAGGAGTACGTGTCCGTGCCAGAGCTCGCGGGCGGAGGGGACGGTCAGTATCTGCTCCGGGTGCGCGGGGAATCGATGAAGGACGCCGGCATACTCGGGGGGGACTACGTCGTGGTGCGCTCGCAGGACACCGCGCGCGACGGGGACATAGTCGTGGCGCTGCTCGGGGAGGAGGCGACGGTCAAGCGGTTCTTCCGCGAGTCCGACCACATCAGGCTGCAACCGGAGAACGAGGCGATGCAGCCGATCAGAAGCAAGGACGTGAAGGTGCTTGGGCGCGTGGTGGGCCTGCTCAGGGGCATCTGAGCGACGACCGGACGACCGGGTGCCGACGACCGAGGCGCTTTACGAAAACGGCAGGGTGCTACCGTTGAATGTGCAGGTCAGGCAGCCGCGAGGGCTGAGAGGCGCTCGAGGAAAGTCCGGACACCATAGGGCAAGGTGGTCGAGCGATCGACCCGGGGAAACCCGAGGGAAAGTGCCACAGAAACATACCGCCGACGTCCGCCGTCCCACGTGAACGGCGGACGGGCAAGGGTGAAATGGTGCGGTAAGAGCGCACCAGCGTCGCGGTGACGCGGCGGCTGGGTAAACCCCACCCGGTGCAAGGTCAAGACGGACCGCTTGCAGGTTGCCCGCCGAGGTCCAGGTAGGCCGCGCAGATGGATGGCTGCCCAACGACAGAATCCGGCTTATCGACCTGCTAAGGAAAGGCCCCGCAAATGCGGGGTCTTTCTATATGTCGAGTCGCTGGGTTCTTGACGGGCACCTAACGAAATGAGTTCCTGGCAAGTTGACGCGACTAGGGCGAGGAAAGCTTCGTGGATGTCGTCTCGTCGGTCGTAGCGGCGATCCAGCCGGCGGTTGGCGTGCAGCCAGGAGATCGTGCGCTCGATAACCCAGCGTTCTTTGCCGAGTCCGGAGCCGTGCGCGGTGCCGCGTTTGGCGATCCGGGGTGTGGTCAAGCTCGGCCTCCGGCCGCGCGCCGCTGTCGCGGCGAGCTTGATCCCGCGAAGCCTCCGGCTGAAGCGTCATTCAGGTTGGCTGCGCCGACCCCGACTACTTCGCAAGCTTCGGCTCTGACCTCACCATTCCGAAGCGAGCGCCTCGCCCGCCCCAGGGGGGATACTGAACCGAGCATGTCCGACGAGCCCGCGATACCGTCCAGCGTCGAGCACGTCGAGCTGCTCGTGCCTGAGAGCGCCGCGCTTCGACCTAGGGCTGGGGGAACCACGCGGCACAAGGCGCCGGGTTCCGGTCGACCGTCCCCCGGAGCTGCCGCCGTAGACCGAGTCAACGCCGCGGTCGCTGCCCGCCGAACTGCGCTCGCGGACGTGTGGCTGGCGCTTTGGACCTCGCGGCTAGTCGTGTTCCTGGCGGGTCTCTACGGGGTGCTGACGCTCGGTTTTCAACCTCCTGGCGGCCGGCCGCACAAGGGGACGCCGTGGGGGCACCTCGGAGAGCTTCTCTTCGCTCCCGCGCAGCGATGGGATGGCGGCTTCTACGTTCAGATCGCGGTTAACGGTTATCACCGCGCAGTGCTCGGGGCATTCTTCCCCTTCTATCCGCTGACGGTCAGGTGGCTGAACGTCGTCCTGGCCACGCCGCTGGTGGCCGCGATCATCGTCTCGCTGGCGTCATTTGCCGTCGCGCTCTACCTGCTCCATCGGCTTGTCACGCTCGAACTCGGTGGCGAGCATGCGCGCACCGCTGTGCTTGTGCTCGCGTTCTTCCCGACCGCGCTGTTCTTCTCCATGGCATATCCGGAGGCGCTGCTGCTCGCGCTCGCGATTGGGGCGGTGTACGCAGCTCGCACCGGACACTGGGGATGGGCCGCAATCCTCGGCGCACTAGCATCGGCTACGCACAGCGATGGGGTTTTGGTCGCGATACCGATCGCCCTGCTCTACCTGTACGGTCCTCGCGCCGACCGCGAGCCGTTGCTTGCCGCGCCGGTCTCTCGATGGCGACCGCGTTACCCGCTGCGACTCGACATACTGTGGGTGCTGCTCGTCCCGCTTGGACTGCTCGCGTTCTTTGGCTATATGGACGTCGAGTACGGCGATGCGCTCCGCCCGTTGCATCTAAACGAGACGATCTGGCACCGCCACTTCGAGTTCCTGGGTGGCATCACGGGAATCGTCGGCGCCGTGGGGCACAGCTTGCACACAATCGCGTCCGTGCGACCCGCCGGGCTGTTCCCCGGCACCAACCGCGTTGCACGCGAAGCCGGGGCGAACATCCTCGACGCCGCCATGCTCGTCCTTGCGCTGGCCGCAACGATCGGCGTGATCCGCCGTCTGCCGTTCGCGTACAGCGCCTACACGGTTATCACGCTCGTGTTGCTGGTGTCGGCGCCGATATCCGGGCAGCCGTTGGTATCCCTGCCGCGCTACATCCTCCTCCTGTTTCCCCTCTATATGTCGATCGCGCTGTGGCTCGATAGGCGAGGACGGGCGGGAATATGGCTTGGGTGTAGCGGCATGGCGCTGGGGGCGTTGTCGATGAACTTCGCCATCGGAGGTTGGGTGGCGTAGGAGGCGCCGGCGCTACGCGCCCGCGGGCGCCGGCACGGTGACTGCGAGCGGAGCGAGCGCCTCGCTGGCCACGGACACGGGACGGCGGCTGAGCAGGCGACGGGCGCTCACCAACAGCGCGCGCCGCGACTCGAAGCGCAGGAGGATGATGCCCGTGGATCGTCTCGCGCGCAGCCAGCCTGAATCCCGCCGCCGGGGAACGCGTCACGCGGGGGCGCAGGGGCGGGTAGCCGACGAGGTCGATCTCTTCGACGCGAACCGCGACCGTCCGCGCCTGGCGTTTCGGTCCGGAATGTATGCTGCCGGGCGACCATGGCGACGCGTAAGCTGATCGTCGGGC
>DASQGE010000135.1:0-7604 GCA_035632775.1 Solirubrobacteraceae bacterium
AGGCTCAACGCCTACGACACCTCCGCGATCGAGTCGGCCGCGAAGGAGATCGTCGAGACGGCCACGCGCACCGGCGCGACCGTGTCGGGCCCGGTGCCGCTGCCGACCGAGAAGAACGTCTACTGCGTCATCCGCTCGCCCTTCAAGGACAAGGACTCGCGCGAGCACTTCGAGATTCGCACCCACAAGCGCCTGATCGACATCCATCAGCCGACCCCCAAGACGGTCGACTCGCTGCAGCGCCTCGATCACCTGCCGGCCGGCGTCGACATCGAGATCCGTCTCGCCACGTGAAGCTGAACCGATGCCCGCGATCCTCGCCAAGAAGCTCGGCATGACCCAGATCTTCCAGGAGGATGGGACCGTCGCGCGCGTCACCGTGCTCGAGGCCGGACCCTGTCCGGTCACCGCGATCCGCACCGCCGAGCGCGACGGCTACGAGGCCGTCCAGCTGGCCTTCGGCCCCGCCCGCGAGAAGCACATGAGCAAAGCCGAGCTCGGCCATCTGAAGAAGGCCGACGCGCCCCCGCTGCGCCACGTCAGGGAGTTCCGCGACGAGGCCGGCGAGCTTCAGCTCGGCGAGAGCGTGACCGTCGAGTCCTTCGCGGTGGGGACCCGGGTGAAGATCTCCGGCGTCTCCAAGGGCAAGGGCTTTCAGGGGACGATCCGCCGGCACAACTTCAAGCGCGGCCCCTCCTCCCACGGCTCGCACAACGTCCGCGCCCCCGGCTCGATCGGCGCCTCGGCGACGCCCTCGCGCGTGCTGCGCGGACTGCGTGGCCCCGGGCACATGGGCAGCCGGCGGGCGACCCAGAAGGGCCTCGAGGTCGTTGTCGTGGACGCCGCGCAGAACCTCCTGATGGTGCGCGGGTCCGTGCCCGGAGCGAGGGGCAGCGTGGTGGAGGTGCGGGGCGATGCCTGACATACCTGTTCTAGGCTCGGGCAAGAAGATCAAGGCCGATGGCGAGGCTCTGCAAGCCCCCTTCCACGGCCCGCTCGTGCATCAGAGCGTGCGCGCCGAGCAGGCCGCGCGCCGGCGCGGGACGGCTGCGACCAAGACGCGCGGCATGGTGTCCGGCGGTGGCGCCAAGCCGTGGCGCCAGAAGGGGACCGGTCGCGCCCGCGCGGGCTCCAGCCGCTCGCCGATCTGGACCGGCGGCGGCACCGCGTTCGGGCCGCAGCCCCGCTCCTACACCTTCAAGGTCAACCGCAAGGAGCAGCGCGCCGCGCTGCGCAGCGCGCTGTCGCTGCACGCCGCGCGCGGCACGATCGCGGTGCTGGACACCGGCACCTTCGCCGAGCCCAAGACCAGCCAGGCGCGGGACCTGCTCGACGACTGGTCCGAGGCGGGGCGCTCCACCCTCGTCGTGCTCGGCGCCGACGAGCGCGACGCCGCCCTGTCCTTCCGCAACATCCCGCGCGTCGCGGTCCTCACCCACGAGAACGTCGGCGTCGCCGACCTCGTCGGCGCCGCCTCGCTGCTGCTCTCACAAGCGGCTCTCGACGCGCTCGTCGCGCGCGCGCGCGCGGGTGTGGCCGCGGAGGAGGCCACGCCGGCCGCCGAGGCGGGAGGCGCGGGCCAGGCCAAGGCAGGCGCAAGCAAGGCCAAAGCGGGCGCGGGCAAGACTGGGACGGTGGCGGCCGAGTCCGACACGGGCGCCGGAAAGGCAGAGGAGGCGTCTGCTGAGGAGGGAGCCGCAGGCGACCGGTCAAAGGCGACCGGAAGGAGCCGTTCGTCTCAGGACGCGGGCCCGGATGGCCCGCGGAGGACTTCCTCCTGATGGACTCCTCGCAAGTGATCATCAAGCCGGTCGTCTCCGAGAAGAGCTATGTCCTCTCGGAAGCCAACCGCTACACGTTCAGAGTCCACCGCGACGCCCACAAGACGCAGATCCGTCAGGCGGTGCAGGAGCTGTTCGACGTGCACGTCGTCGACGTCCGCACGCTCAGCGTCAAGTCCAAGCCCAAGCGCCGCGGCGCCGTCCAGGGGCGCACGCGATCGTGGAAGAAGGCGATCGTGCAGGTCAAGCCGGGCGAGACCATCCCGATCTTCCAAGGCTTCCAGGCGCTGGACGCCTCCTAGGAGAGAGTGGACGAGCCATGGCGATTCGCAAGCCCAAGCCCACCAGCCCCGGAAGGCGCTTCGTCTCCTATCCGGACTTCGCCGAGATCACCTCCTCGGAGCCGGAGAAGACGCTGGTCGAGCCGCTGACCAAGAGCGGCGGGCGCAACGCGCACGGGCGCAAGACCGCGCGTCACCGCGGCGGCGGCGCCAAGCGCGCCTACCGTCGCATCGACTTCAAGCGCCGCAAGGACGGCGTGCCCGCGAAGGTCGCGGCGATCGAGTACGACCCCAACCGCTCCGCCTACATCGCGCTGCTGCACTACGTCGACGGGGAGAAGCGCTACATCCTCGCGCCCCAGCGCCTGACCGTCGGGATGACCGTCGCCTCCGGCGAGGACGCGGACATCGCCGTCGGCAACTGCTTGGCGCTCGCGCGCATGCCCGTCGGCACCGTCGTGCACAACGTCGAGCTGCACCCCGGTCGCGGCGGCCAGATGGCGCGCTCGGCCGGCGCCTCGGTGCAGCTGATGGCGCGCGACGGCGAGATGGCGACGCTGCGCCTTCCCTCCGGCGAGATGCGGCTCGTGCGCGCCGAGTGCCGCGCCACCGTCGGAACGATCGGCAACGCCGACCACCAGAACGTGAAGGTCGGCAAGGCCGGACGCAAGCGCCATCTCGGCGTGCGCCCGCAGACCCGCGGCACCGCGATGAACCCGGTCGACCACCCGCACGGCGGCGGCGAGGGCTCGACCACGCCCGGGCGCCACCCGGTCACCCCCTGGGGCGTGCCGACGCTCGGGTATCGCACGCGCAAGAAGCGCAAGTCCTCCGACCGCTACATCGTGCGCGGGCGCAGGCGCGGAAAGGGCAAGCAAAGATGAGCCGCTCCAGCAAGAAGGGTCCGTGGGTGCAGGAGCGCCTGCTGGCGCGCATCGAGGCGCTGAACGCGGAGAACAACAAAAAGATGCTGCGCACCTGGTCGCGCGCGTCGACGATCTTCCCGGAGATGGTCGGCCACACGATCGCCGTCCACGACGGCAAGAAACACGTGCCCGTCTTCATCAGCGAGTCGATGGTCGGTCACAAGCTCGGCGAGTTCGCGCCCACGCGCGTCTTCCGAGGACACGCCGGCTCCGCAAGGGTCCGCTGATGAGCGCCGAGAACGAGCAGAACACGCCGGACGAGACCCGGGCCGAGGCTGGTGAGCCCGCTGCGGCCGAGAAGAAGCCGGCCGCTCGCAAACCTGCCGTGAAAAAGGCCGCGGCGAAAAGACGAGCCGCAAAAGAGCCCGCCGCCGAGAAACCCGCCGCGGAGAAGCCGGCCGCGGAGCCGACCGCGAAAAGACGAGCCGCAAAAGAGCCCGCCGCCGAGAAACCGGCCGCCGGGGAGTCGGCCGCGAAGGAGTCCGCCGAGAAGCCGGCCGCTAAAAGACGCGCCGCCGACCCCGCCAAGCGCCCGTCCCGACGCAGGGTCGTGCGCGCGCGCGCCCGGTACGTGCGCACCTCCGCGCGCAAGGCGCGCATGCTTAGCGTCCAGCTGCGCGGACGCTCGGTGGAGGAGGCACGCGCTATCCTCGCGTTCGCCCCCCGCGAGGTCGCCCGCGACTGGAGCAAGCTGTTGGAGTCGGCGGTCGCCAACGCCGAGACCAACCACGAACTGATCGAGGACGATCTCGTCGTGCGGGAGGCCTACGCCGACGAAGGACCGACGATCAAGCGCTTCCGGCCGCGCGCGATGGGTCGCGCGTCGTCGATCCGCAAGCGCACCAGCCACCTGACCATCACCCTGACACCCGACGCCTGAACGACCGACACGAAGACCGACGCAGCAAGGACGACGGCTACACAGTCACCCCAAGCAAGCAGAGAACACAAGAGAAGAGACAGCTGAGATAGACATGGGACAAAAGGTTCACCCCGAGGCGATGCGCGTCGGCTACATCCACGACTGGAAGTCGAACTGGTTCAACGAGCGCTCCTTCTCCGACTACCTGGCCGAGGACATCCGCGTGCGCGAGCACATCATCGGCAAGCTCGCGCACGCCGGTCTGTCGGACATCACCATCCGCAAGGACGCGAACGAACTCGAGGTCAACATCCACACGGCCCGCCCCGGCATCGTGATCGGCAAGTCCGGCACCGAAGTCGACGCGCTGCGCCGCGACCTGCACCGCTTGACCAGCAAGCAGATCAAGGTCAACATCCTCGAGATCAAGCGCCCCGAGCTCGACGCCAAGCTCGTCGCGCAGTCGATCGCCGAGCAGCTGCAGAACCGGGTCGCGTTTCGTCGCGCGATGAAGCGCGCGCTCACCAGCGCGATGCGCTCCGGCGCCAAGGGCGTGAAGGTGCAGGTCGCCGGACGGCTCGGCGGCGCCGAGATGGCGCGCACCGAGAGCTACTCGGACGGTCGCGTCCCCCTGCACACGATGCGCGCGGACATCGACTACGGCTTCCACGAGGCGCGCACCACGTTCGGACGGATCGGCGTGAAGTGCTGGATGAACAAGGGCGAGATCATGCCCGAGGGCTACACCGGCGCCGACCTCACCGACATGACCGCGCCCGCGACGCCCAGCGCCGAGCGCGACGGACGGGGCGGGCGCGACGGACGGGGCGACGGCCGTGGGCGGCGTCGCGACGGCGGCGGACCCGGCGGCGGCCGGGGCCCTGGTGGGCGCGGCGGACGCGGTGGCCGCGGCAACGCCGGCGGCGGCCGGAGCGGTGGCGGGGGAGGCATGCGCTGATGCTCTCTCCCAAGCGCGTCAAGCACCGCAAGCAGCATCGCGGACGCCGCGGCGGCGTCTCGCGCGGCCAGGTCAAGGTGCAGTTCGGCGAGTACGGGCTCAAGTCGCTCGAGCAGGGCTGGCTCACCAACCGCCAGATCGAGGCCGCCCGCATCGCGATGACCCGCAAGATCAAGCGCGGCGGCAAGGTCTGGATCAACGTCTACCCGGACAAGCCGGTCACCAAGAAGCCCGCCGAGACCCGCATGGGCTCCGGCAAGGGATCGCCCGAAGGATGGGTCGCCGTCGTCAAGCCGGGACGCGTCATGTTCGAGCTCGCCGGCGTGCCCGAGCCCCTCGCCCGCGACGCGATCCGCCTCGCCGCGCACAAGCTGCCCGTCAAGTCCAAGTTCGTCCTGCGCGAGGACTGAGGAGCGGCTCGTGATCAACGCCAGGGAGATGCGAGACCTGCAGGACTCCGAGCTCGCCAAGCAGATCGCCACGCTGCGCAAAGAGCTGTTCGGCCTGCGCTTTGCGCACGCCACCGGCGAACTCGACGACACCGCCGGCATCGGCCGCGCCAAACGCGACCTCGCGCGGGCGCTCACGGTCGCGCGCGAGCGCGAGCTGGTGACCGGCAGCGAATCAGGCGAGTAAGACGGCGACATCGACGCTTCAGACAACGAGAGACATGGCTGACGAACCAGACAACACCGACGACAACGACGCTCCCGAGGCCTCCGAGGACCGGGCTGCGCAGCCTGCCGAGGCGCCGGCGGCCGAGGAGTCCGCTGTAGAGGAGCCCGTGGCCGAGGAGTCCGCTGTCGAGGAGGCTGGCGCGGAGGAGTCCAATGCTGAGGAGTCCGCTGCTGAGGAGCCCGTGGCCGAGGAGGCTGGCGCGGAGGAGTCCAATGCTGAGGAGCCCGCCGTCGAGGAGGCCGCCGCGGAGGTCGCCGACGAGGACGCCGCCGCGACGGCGACAGCCGCCGCGCCCACGGAGCAGCTCGCCCCCAAGGAGCGCCGTCGCAAGGCGCGCTCGACCCACACGGGCGAGGCGCGGCCGGCGCGCTCGCCCGAGCAGCGTCACGCCGAACGCGTCGCAGAGCGCAAGGTCAAGGCCGCCCGCCGCAGCGCCCGCCGCTCCCAGGAGCGCGCCAAGGCGGCGGAGCGCCGCCGCGGCGCGCCCGCGCCTGAGCCCCTGGCGCCGGTGCACGCTCAGGTCGAGGGCGTCCGCAAGACGCGCCAGGGCGTCGTCGTCTCCAGCAAGGCCGACAAGACGATCACCGTCCGCATCGACGTCGCTCGGCGCCACCGGCGCTACGAGAAGATCGTGCGCAGCTCCAGCACGCTGCACGCGCACGACGAGAACAACGACGCGCACGAGGGCGACACCGTGCGCGTCGTCGAGAGCCGGCCGCTGTCGCGCACCAAGCGCTGGAAGCTGGTCGAGGTCGTGGAGCGGGCGCGATGAAGATCGGCATTTCGGATGCCCGGACGGCGGACGTCCATATCCAGGGAGCCGACCGGACGGAGGCTCGAACACTTCACGTCAAGGACGCCTGGAGGGCGTCCATCTCCAGCAAAAGGGCCGACCGGACGGAGGCCCGAGCATGATCCAAAACGAGACGAGGCTGCGCGTCGCGGACAACACCGGCGCGCGCGAGATCCTCTGCATCCGCGTCAAGGGCGGCTCCAAGCGCCGCTACGCGTTCGTCGGGGACGTCATCACCGCCACCGTCAAGCAGGCCAACCCCCAGGGCGCGGTCAAGAAGGGCGAGGTCGTCACGGCGGTGATCGTGCGCACCAAGAAGCCGATCGGCCGCGACGACGGCACCTACATAGCCTTCGACGAGAACGCCGCAGTCATCATCGACGACCAGAACAACCCGCGCGGCACGCGCGTCTTCGGCCCCGTCGCGCGCGAACTGCGCGAGCGCAACTTCATGAAGATCGTCTCGCTCGCCCCGGAGGTCCTCTGACATGTCCCGCAAGGCTCCGAGCTCCACGCGCAGTTCGATGAAGATCCGCTCGGGCGATCAGGTACGCGTGATCTCCGGCAAGGACAGCGGCAAGAGCGGGCGCGTCCTGCGCACCGAGCCGCGCAAGCAGCGCGTCTACGTCGAGGGCATGAACATGGTCAAGCGCCACATGCGCCCGAAAGAGGTGCCGGAAGGCTCTCGCGGACAGACGGTCGGCGGCGTGATCGAGCGCGAGGGCCCGATCCACGTCTCCAACGTCATGCTGCTCGACCCCAAAGGCGGCCGGCCGACTCGCGTGCGCATCCAGCGTGAGGACGGCGCCCGTTCGCGCGTGGCCGTTCGCTCCGGCGCGGCCATCGACTAGGAACGACTCGACACCATTCTCACCGCAACCATTCGATGAACGCGACAGCTCCCCCAGCCCGCCTGAAGATCCGCTACCTCGACGAGATCCGTCCGGCTCTGATCCGCCGCTTCGGCCACTCCTCGGTGATGCAGGCGCCCAGGCTCGAGAAGATCACCCTCAACATGGGCGTCGGCATGGCCAAGCAGGACTCCAAAGCGCTCAAGGCCGCCCAAGACCAGCTCGCGACGATCGCCGGTCAGCGTCCCAGCGTCCGCCGCGCGCGCAAGTCGATCGCGGCCTTCAAACTGCGAGAGGGCATGCCCGTCGGCGTGGCGGTCACGTTGCGGGCCGAGCGTGGCTACGAGTTCCTCGACCGGCTGATCTCGATCGCGATCCCCCGCATCCGCGACTTCCGCGGTCTCAGCCCGCGCTCGTTCGACGGTCGCGGCAACTACACGCTGGGTGAGCGCGAGCAGATCATCTTTCCCGAGA
>DASQGE010000136.1:0-21261 GCA_035632775.1 Solirubrobacteraceae bacterium
GGCCGCCCAGCGCAACCTCGCCTTCGCGCCGCCCGCCCCGCCCTCGCCGGGGGACCGTGCCCCGCTGCGCAGCCCGCGCGTACTCGCCCCGCGCCTGCGCTGCAGCTTCGGGCCAAGCTGGATCGCTCCGGTCATATCGGCAAACGCTCTCTCGCGCACTGGTCCGTTCTCGCGTTCGGCATCCGTTCCATGTGGCTTTAGCGGTGAATTAGCGCTTTCGGCGCATGACCGACAGCCCGATTGGCCGGCTCGGCCCCAGCTCTCATGGTAGGACTCGTATAGGCTGCCCTCCGTGCTCGCCCGCCCCTCCAGCGCTCGCGCGCGCGCCGCGTCGCCGCTCGCGCTCCTGCTCACCCTTGTTCTCGCCGCGGCCCTCGCCGGCTGTGGCGGCTCCTCCGGCAACGGCGTCGCCTCCAAGTCCCCCACCGAAATCCTAGCCGCGGCCAAGGCCGCGGCCGAAAGCGCCACCGCCGTGCACGTCGCGGGCACGCTCTCGAGCGGCGGCTCGCCGATCACGCTCAACATGGACCTCGCCGCCGGCAGCGGCGGCCGCGGCCAGCTCTCCGAGAGCAGTCTCGCCTTCGAACTGATCGTCGTGGGCGACACCGTCTACATCAAAGGAAGCCCCGCCTTCTACAGCCACTTCGGCGGCGCCGCCGCCGCGCAGCTGTTTCAGGGCAAGTGGCTCAAGGCGCCCGCCAGCACCGGCGAACTGGCCACGCTCGCCTCGCTCACCAACCTCGGCAAGATCTTCGATCAGGCGCTCGCCAGCTCCGGCACGCTCGCCAAGGGCGCCACCACGACCGTCGACGGGCAGCAGGTCGTCGAGCTCAGGGACACCACCAAGAACGGCTCCCTCTACGTCGCCACGACCGGCAAGCCCTACCCCGTCGAGATCGTCAAACGCGGCTCCGAAAGCGGCAAGATCACCTTCTCCCGCTGGAACCAGCCCGTCACGCTGACCGCCCCGTCCAACGCGATCGACCTCAGCCAGCTCCAGCACGCCGGACACTGAGGCCGGTCGACGGCTCGGCGCGGGACCGGCCCCGGACCGGCGCGTGCCCCCGGCCGCGTGGGCCCGGGGGCACGGCCCCTTGGCGGGCAAGCTTTCAGGTGGCGGTGATGTAACCGCTCATGAAGCCCGGGTTCTGCATCGCCCACCCGTGCGCGTCGCTGTCGCACGGGAGCATGCAGTACCACTGGAACCTGCCGGCCTGCTTGACCAGCAGCGTGTAGGTGTGGGCGCCGGGCTGGGCGACGATGTTCACGCCCACCGCCGGTGAAGTGATGCTGTGCGGCGCGTTGTCGGTGTTGTCGATCCGCAGCGTCAGCGGCTGACCCACCTTGACCGCGAATTCGGTCTTGGTGAAGGCATCGTGCTTCTTGCCGTCCGGGCCGACCTTATAAGAGCCGATGATCTTCAGATCGACGACCTTCGCCGCCGCCGGCGCGCTCGCCGCCGCCACGGGCGCGACCGCCGCGGCGTGCATCGCCACCGGCCGGGCTGTCGCGCTCGCTTCGTTTCTTTCGCCGCTGCGGCTCAGCGCGACCATCGACATCAGCAGCGCGCCCACGATGCCCACGCCCGCAAGCGCCTGCAGCATCACCTTGCCTTTCTTGAGGACCGCCTCGTCGAACTCCCGCTGGTCCTTTGCCTCCGTCTCCTGGTCTGTCTCGGTATGCATCTTTCTCACCCGCCTTCTGTTGCTGTCTTGCCCGGTACCACGGTTCCACCCGCGTCCCTCCGGAAACCCCTCCGGGAAGAAAAGTCATGCGTTCTGCGAGCTCAGGCCATAACCTATGTGCATGACCTTCGCCTCGAGCCGACTGCCACGGTGAGCCCCTCCCGACGCCCGCGCAGCCCGCAGCTGGACGAGCTGCGGGCGTTCTGCGCCGCCGTGAACCTCGGCGGGATCGGGCGCGCGGCCCAGCGGCTTCACCTCAGCCAGCCGGCCGTCTCCAAGCGCCTGAAGTCCCTGGAGGAGCTCGTCGGCACGCCGCTCCTGGAGCGCTCCCCGCGCGGCGTCACGACGACCGCCGCCGGCGAGCGCCTCTACGCGCACGCGCGGCGCCTGACCGCCGAGATGGACGAGCTCAGCGGTCTGCTCGAGCAGATCCGCGGAAGCAGCGAGACCGTGCACCTGGCGATCAGTCACACCGCGGCCGAGTCCGTGATGCCCCAGGCGCTCGTGTCGATGCGCCGCCAGACGAGCGCCCCCGTCGAGGTGATCATCGCCAACTCGCGCGTCGTCAAGCACATGATCGCCACCGGCGCCGCCGACATCGGCGTGGCGGCGTGCCTGGGCGACGAGACCGTCGTCGGGACCGTCAGCGTGCCGCTCGTCGACGACGAGATCGCGATCGCGGTGCCGCTCGGCCATCCCTGGGCGCGCAGGTCCTCGATCGCACCCGCCGAGCTGCTCTCGACACCGATCGTCCTGCGCGACCCCGACGCCCACACGCGCCAGGTGATCGATGAGGCGCTCGCCGCGGCCGGGCTGGAGGCGCCGCAGGCCGCCTGCGAAGTCGGCTCCACCCAGGCCGCCAAGGACGAGGCCCACGAGCTGGGGCTGCCCACCGCGATGTCGCGCCTGGCGCTCTCGCCGGCCGATCGCCTGGAGATCGTGCCCGTCGACGGTCTGCGCTTTCGGCGGCGCTTCTGCATCCTTCACCCGCCCGGCACGCTCTCGCCCGCCGGCACCCATCTCCTGGAGGCGTTCCTGCAGACCGCCGCCCGCTCGACGGCCGGGAATGACTGCTCGTGCAGCGTCCCGCGGGCCGGTCAAGCGCGGCCGCGGCGGATCGAGTGAGCTACGCTTGCCCCAACTTGCTGACCAGCCGGGATGATCGTTCATGAGCGGCGCGACCGAGTACACGATCGGCGCGGAGGTCACGTGCAGCGACGGGGTCTGCGGAGACCTGAGCCGCGTGGTCATCGATCCCGTCGCTCGCGTTCTCACCCACCTCGTCGTCGAGCCGAAGAAGCGGCAGGGGTTCGGGCGACTCGTGCCCATCGAGCTCGTCGACGCGACCGCCGAGGAGATCCGGCTGCGGTGCAGCGGGGCTGAGTTCGACGCGCTCGAAGACGCCGAGGAGACACGCTTCCTGTCGGAGACCGGCGACGAGCTGGGGCTCGGCTACGAACCTGAACAGACGTTCTCGTGGCCCTACTACGGGCTCGGCATGGGCGTCGGCACGGGCATGGGCCCCATGGGCGGCGCTCCCCGGTCGATCACCTACGACCGCGTTCCGGTGGGCGAGGTTGAGGTGTGCCGCGGCGAGGAGGTGCATGCCACCGACGGCGACATCGGGCATGTCCAAGGACTCGTCATCGACCCCCAAGATCACCACGTGACACATGTGCTTCTCCAGGAGGGTCACCTGTGGGGCAGGAAGCAGATCGCCATTCCGATCGGCGCTGTCACAGGCGTGGCGGCCGACGGCGTCCGGCTCAATCTCACGAGAGACGAAGTACGAGACCTGCCGCCGGTCGACCTCGCCCACCACGACTGACCGGCAGGCCGTCCACGGGAGTGTCGCGCGCGAGCTGGGCGAAAGCGTGACCTCGGCGCGGCCGACCGGGCGCCGGCCGCGCCGAGAAGCGCCTACTTCCCGTTGTCCGGCCTGCTCAGCGCCCTCCCGGCGCTCTGCACGACGCTGCGGATGAAGTCGTATTGCGTGTGGACCAGCCGGTCGGCCATCTCCATGGCGGCGTCGACGACCTCCTGCCGCCTGGACGGACGCTCGCCGAGCGCCGGCAGCTTCTCGTCGACGGTGTCGACGAACTTGCGGACCGCCTCGATCGCGGCCCGCTGCCCCGACTCGAGCGACTTGAGCACCTCGTCCGAGAGCTCGGTGGTCCGGTCGACTGCCCTCGCACGCTCACGCTCCTTGCTCTCCACGGGGCGCTTGCGCGCAGGCGGCGTCTTGCGTGCGGGTGCGCGGCGCTGGGTCTTGGTCTCTGGCATGGGGATCTGCCTCCTTCGCGGGACATCCGTCCCGCTGCCTCTGCATTCACGGAAGTCGGTCGGCCGGACTCCCGACTCGCGGGCTCCGCTTCGCGGCCACCGCCTCGGCTACGACCATAGGCCAGCACGCCGGCGGTTCCATCCGTAGAGAACTCGGACGCAGCCGCGCTCAAGCTACGCGCCGGGACCACCGGCTCGGCCTGTCGGGCGCGAACCCCGCCTGGCATCCCCGACGGTGATCCTCCGGCTGGCGGCTCGGGTCGCACATCATAATTATCCTGTTGTCAGGATGATTATCAAAAACATCACGTATACGCTATGGTTGTGCAATGTCCCGCTTACTAGATGTGCCGGCCGCAGCGCATGAGCTGAACGTCGATCCTTCCCGTGTCCGGGCCTTGATCAGCGCCGGCGACCTCGATGGGGAGAAGATCGGGAGTCGTTGGCTGGTCGATCGCGAGAGCGTGGTCCGCCGATTGCGCACCGGTCAGGCTCCTGGTCGACCATTCGCCCCCAACAATGCTTGGGGGATCAAATTTCGAGCCTCGGGCGAGCCTGCCGACTGGCTGGACTCGGTAGCTGCTTGGAGGGTCGGTCAAGCGCTGCGCCTCCATGGCATCCTCCAGCTGAGCCCCCGTCTATCCCGTCGCGCACGCGTCTCGAGCTTTCGTAGCCACCCCGGCGAGCTAGCCTACATCCGTGCGTCGAACAACATCGTGCGCACTGGCATCAGCGCGGCTGGAGAGCACGGGCTCGAACTCGTGAGCGGCGATGAGCTGGATCTCTACATGCGCGAGGACAGGGTCGAGGCGCTCGTCGCCGAGCACGCGCTTAGACCCGTCACGCTCGCCGAAGCCAACGTCACTCTGCGTGCCGTTTCGCCTGACGCCTGGCACCTGGACGGCCGCTCGGTCGCACCGATCGCCACCGTGGCACTCGACCTTGCGGACCACCAGAACCCACGTTTGGCCCGGATCGGGCGAGAGCTGCTCGAGCGCATGGTCCCCTCACACGACCATTGAGCGAGGGGAAGATGCGAGAATCCACGCGCCCACGCTCCGGCGAAGTCCCGGTCATAACGATGGATTTCCTCGAGCCAGCAACCGAGCGGCTCTGGAAGACGATTGGCAAGGTCGCCGAGGCATTGGAAAGCGAGACGGGGTGGTGCCTGATCGGTGGCCTCATGGTCCAGCTGTTTGCGCACGAGGCCGGCCAAAGCGCGCGACCAACCAACGACATCGACATTCTTGCGGACGCACGCTCCCGTCCCAGCCGGACCGAGATGTTGGCGAGCAAGTTGCAGTCACTCGGGGGAGACGCGATGGACCCGAGTGGCCTCGATCGGCAAGACGGGTATCAGTTCGAGCTCGACGGTGAGGTCGTAGAGATTCTCGCACCGGACGGACTGTCTCAAAGGACGCCTGCACGCACCGTTGGGAACCTCGAAACAATCCAGGTTCCCGGTGGGACACAAGCGCTGCAGCGTAGTGAGGAGGTCGAGGTCGTCATTGGGGCTCAGGATGCCTTCCGCCTGCGAAGGCCCACACTCCTCGGCGCGATCCTTCTCAAGGCGCGTTCGCTGGAGGTCCACCGCCGGCCCGAGGATCAGCGCTCTGACTTGATTCTGCTCCTCAGCCTGCTGGATGACCCACGCGCCGCGCGGAATCAGCTCCAGGGCCAGGAGCAAGAGTGGTTGCAACGCATAGCCGCAAGGATCGACTTCCCCGATCCCGCACTACGAGGCTCCTTCACGGCGACTCAGTTGACGCGAGCCGAAGACGCCTACGCCCTCCTTGCGATCTGAGGAATGCATCGCGCGGGTTCGCTGCTAGACATCCCTGCCCCCCTAAGAACCTCTTTCAAAACAGGCGGTGCGGTCGGGGCGTTCATGGACCAAGCTGGGCGACGCGGGGCGGCGAAGCGCATGCTGGTGGCACGTGCGAGCCGTCACGTGACGATCCAGCGCCGTGTCCAGGGGCGCATTCCGGGCGTGCCGATCTTTTTGAAAGCGGTTCTAAGCCTGGATCCACCGATAGCGGGTTGAGCATCGGTGCCGGGGGTCGAGTCTCCGGACATCGACGGAGCACCCGCAGGGTGACCTCTCGGGGCGACGGCGATGGCGCATGGCGATGCGCCATCCGGTGCCGAGGCGACCGCGAAATCGGTGGATCCAGGCTACACCCCCACCGCGACGTACTTCGTCTCCAGATACTCGCCGATCCCCTCGAAACCGCCCTCGCGGCCGAACCCGGACTGCTTGACCCCGCCGAAGGGAGCGGCGGGGTTGGAGACCAGGCCCTGGTTGAGGCCGACCATGCCGGTCTCGATCCCCTCGCAGACGCGCAGGGCGCGAGCGAGATCGCGGGTGTAGACGTAGGCGACGAGCCCGTACTCGGTGCGGTTGGCGGCGGCGAGGGCCTCGGCGTCGGTGGCGAACGTGGCGATCGGGGCGACGGGTCCGAAGATCTCCTCGGAGAGGACGCGCGCGTCAGGCGGGACGCCGGTGAGGACGGTGGGCTCGAAGAAGTGGCCTGGCCCGTCGAGCGGGTTGCCGCCGAGCGCGAGCGTGGCGCCGCGGGCGGCGGCGTCGTGGACGAGCTCGGCGACCTTGGCGCGCTGGGCGGCGTCGATCAGCGGACCGACGTCGACGTCGGGCTCGGTGCCGCGACCGACCGTGAGCGCGCCCATCCGCTCGGTCAGGCGGCGTGCGAACTCCTCGGCGACCGAGTGGTGCACGTGAAAGCGGTTGGCCGCGGTGCAGGCCTCGCCGACGTTGCGCATCTTCGCGGTCAGGGCGCCGTCGACGGCGGCGTCGAGGTCGGCGTCGTCGAACACGAGGAAGGGCGCGTTGCCGCCGAGCTCCATCGAGACGCGCAGGACCTGCTGGGCGGACTGTTCGATCAGCGTGCGTCCGACCTCGGTGGAGCCGGTGAACGAGAGCTTGCGGGTGCGGGGGTCGCGCAGCAGCGGCTCGATCACGGCGCCGGAGCTCGACGCGGTGATCACGTTGAGCACTCCAGCGGGCAGCCCGGCGCGCTCGAGGATCTGGGCGAGCGCGAGCATCGAGAGGGGGGTCTGTTTGGCGGGCTTGACGACCATCGTGCAGCCGGCGGCGATCGCCGGGGCGATCTTGCGGGTGCCCATCGCGGTGGGGAAGTTCCAGGGGGTGACGAACACGCACGGGCCGACTGGCTGGCGCATCGTCAGGATGCGGCCCTTGCCGGTCGTGTTGACCATGTAGCGGCCGTGCACCCGGACGGCCTCCTCGGAGAACCAGCGGAAGAACTCGGCGGCGTAGGCGATCTCGGCCTTGGACTCGGCCAGCGCCTTTCCCATCTCCAGGGTCATGAGCAGCGCGAGCTCGTCGGCGCGGGCGACGATCTGCTCATATGCCCGGCGCAGCACCTCACCGCGCTCGCGCGGCGCGCTGGCCGCCCACCCGGCCTGCGCGTCGGCCGCGGCGGTGAGCGCGGCGAGCGCGTCTGACACCTGCGCGTCGGCGACCTCGAGGAGCGTCCGCTCGGTCGCGGGGTCCTCGACTCCGAGCGTGCGGCCGCCGCTCGCGGGGCGCCACCGGCCGCCGACGTAGAGGTCGGTGGGAACGCCTTCGAGAACCGCCCGCTCGCTGTCCGGCCCGGCCATGTCGCAGCTCCTTCCGGTCGATTCTCACCGTGCGGGGCTCATGCCCCGAGCACATCTAACCGATTCGACAGGCATGCGGTCGAAAGCCATCCGCTCCCTGGCGTGCGCGGCGCTGCTCGCAGCGCTCGGCGCGTGGGTGGGCGCGCCCGCAGCCCCCGCCGTCCAGACCGCGACGCTCGTGGTCACGGGCGCGGGAGACGGCCACGGGGTCGGGATGAGCCAGGACGGGGCGTACGGCTTCGCCAGGCACAGCTTCGGCTACCAGGCGATCCTGGCGCACTACTACAGCGGCACGTCGCTCGGCCAGGCGCCGTCGGGCGCGGTCGTGCGCGTGCTGGTGGGATCGAAGGTGCAGAATGTCCCGCTGGAGAAGTACGTGCGGGGCGTGATCTCCGCTGAGGTGCCGGCCGAATGGCCGCTGGCGGCGCTCGAGGCGCAGGCGGTCGCGAGCCGGACGTACGCGCTGACGGCGCACGCGGGCGGCCAGCGGTTCGACGTGTACTCGGACACGCGCTCGCAGGTGTACCGGGGGGTGGCCGCGGAAACGTCGCGCACGAACGCGGCGGTCGCGGCGACGGCGGGGCAGATCGTCACCTACCGGGGGAAGCCGGCGATCACATACTTCTTCGCCAGCTCGGGCGGGATGACCGAGAGCGTGCAGAACGGGTTTCCGGGCTCCGAACCGGAGCCGTGGCTGCACGGCGTGGCGGACCCATACGAAGCGAGGGGGCAGTCTAGCTGGAGGGTCAGCCTCGGCTTCGCCGCCGCGTCCGTGAGCCTGCAGGGTCTTGTGAAGGGGCGGTTCCGCGGGATCGAAGTGCTGAAGCGGGGATACTCGCCGCGGATCGTGACCGCCGCGGTGCTCGGGTCGGCCGGAAGGACGGTGATCGGCGGACCGGAACTGGCCGCGGCGCTGGGGCTGCAGGACACGTGGGCGTACTTCGGTGTGCGCTCGGGGAGCGGTCCCGTAAAGCCGGAGCCGGACCGCAGCGGATGGAGGGCGGCGGCGAGCCCACCGGCCGCCGCCGCGCCGCCGGTGTCGGCGAGCGTGCAGGGGGGCGCCAGCGCGCCGGGTGCTACGCGTCCGGGCCCCGCGGGCGGCACACTTGCGGGGTAGGTGCCCGCTCCCCTTCTGATCGCCGACGTCCCGTGGCTCTTGTACCGGGCGTTCTTCTCGCTGCCCAGATCGATCGTGGACGGGAGCGGGCGGCCCGTGAACGCGCTGCTGGGGACGGTCAACGCCTTTTTGACGGTGCTTTCAGGGCGCCCGGCGCGGGCGGTCGTGGCGTGCTTCGGGGCGGAGCAGGCCGCCTACCGGGTCCGGCTGTATCCGCCCTACCACGCGCACCGCGAGCCGATGGAGCCGGAGCTTCGAGCGCAGTGGGGGCTGGCCCCGGCGCTGCTCGAGAGCCTCGGTTGGACGGTGTGTGACGCGGGCGAGCTGGAGGCCGACGACGCGATGTTCTCGCACGCGCGCGGCGAGGCCGAGGCGGGCGGACGAGCGCTGCTCTTGACGGGCGACCGGGACCTGTTCGGGGCCGTGGACGAGCGGATCTTGATCGTGGAGCTCGCCAAGGGGCGCGTCGCGGGGGAGGTGGGGCCGGCACAGGTGCGCGAGCGCTATGGGATCGGCCCGGAGCTCGTGCCGGACTTCATCGCGCTGCGCGGCGACCCGTCCGACGGGCTGCCGGGGGCGCCGGGCGTGGGCGCGAAGACCGCGGCGGAGCTGCTCTCCCGCCACGGCTCGCTGGAGGCGGTGCTCGAGGCGGCTGGGAAACCGGTCCGCGCGGCGCAACAGATGCGCCCGCGGATCGCCGATGCCCTGCGCGAGAACGCGGGTCAGCTGCGCGTGTTCAAGCAGATCGCGACGCTCCAGCGCATTCCCGTGGAGCGTCCGGCCGACAGGGCGACGGACTACGCCACGGGCGCGCGCGCAGCGCGCGAGCTCGGCATGGAGCGTCTGGCCGCCCGCCTGAAAGAGAAGGCCGGGCAAAGCCCGGCCGGTCACGGGAGCCTGGAAGCCGCCCGTACACATCAGAACGCGGGGCCGGACGCCCCAAAGGCCGGGCGAAGCCCGGCCGGTCAAGGGAGCCTGGAAGGCTCCCCTCCTTCTCATAAGGGCCGGCCGGACGCCGGTCCGAGCTGACTAAGACGTGAACTTGACCGTGATCACGTCGCCGTCGGCCATCGCGTAGTCGCGGCCCTCGAGCCGCAGGGTTCCCCGCTCGCGCGCGCCGGCGTAGCCGCCGGCGTCCACGAGCTCCTGCCAGCCGATCACCTCGGCGCGGACGAAGCCCTTCTGGATGTCGGTGTGGATCTCGCCGGCGGCGTGCCAGGCGGTGAGGCCCCGGCGCAGGTGCCACGACTGCGCGGGCTTGGACTCGCCGGCGGTGAAGAACGCGATCAGCTGAAGCAGCGCGAACGCCTCGCGGACGACGCGCTCCAGGCCGGACTCGCTGACGCCGAGCTCGGCGCGCATCGCGGCCGCGTCCTGCTCGTCGAGCTCGGCCAGCTCGGACTCGATGCGCGCGCTGATCGCCACGGCGCGGGCGCCCTGGGCGGCCGCGTGGGCGGCGATGAGAGGGGGCACCTCGTCGGGGCTGCCCTCGTCGACGTTGGCGACGAACAGGACAGGCTTGGCCGTCAGCGAGCCGAGGTCGCGCGCCGCATGGGGCGCCTCTTCCGGCGCCGGGACGGTGCGCACTGGCCGGCCGGCTCCCAGTGCGACGATCGCCTCGCGCAGCCACGCCTCCTCGACCGCGGCCGCCCGGTCCCCTCCGCGCGCCTGTTTGGCGACGCGCTCGACCCGGCGCTCGGCCTGCTCCAGATCGGCGAGCGCGAGCTCGGTCTCGATCGTGGCGATGTCGGCGAGCGGGTCGACCCGGCCCTCGGGATGGACGACTCCCTCCTCGGTGTGCGCGCGCACGACGTGCACGATCGCGTCGGTCTCCCTGATGTTCGCCAGGAAGCGGTTTCCCAGCCCCTCGCCCTGGTGGGCGCCGGCGACGAGGCCGGCGATGTCGTGGAAGTCGATCGTGTCCCACACGATCTCAGAGGCGCCCACGACCTCCGCGACCTTGCTCAGGCGCGGGTCGTGCACGGGCACGACGGCGACGTTCGGCTCGATCGTCGTGAACGGGTAGTTGGCGGCCTCGGCCCCGGCTTTGGTGAGGGCGTTGAACAGCGAGGACTTGCCCGCGTTGGGCATCCCTACGATGCCGATCCGCGTGCTCATCGCGACCCGCCCACGACGGTCCCGAGCGCGGCGCCGGCGAGCACGTCGGAGGGATAGTGGACGCCGAGGTAGAGCCGTGACAGCGACAGTCCCGCCGCGAGCCCGTACAGCGCGGGCGCGGGCAGTCCCAGGCGCGAGTACATGCGCGCACCGGCGAACGAGGTGCAGGCGTGGGCGCTGGGGAAGCTGAGCCGCGTCGGGGTGTCGGTCAGCGGCGGCAGCCCGGCCAGCTCGGGGCGGCGGCGGCGGACGAGCAGCTTCAGCGACGTGTTGAGCGCGTAGGCCCCCGCGACCCTGGCCGTCGCGCTGCGCCAGCCCGCCCGGCGCGGGCGATCCAAGGCCCACCCGGCGAGGCCGATCGCCAGCCAGATTCCGCCGTGCTCGCCCAGCCGCGAGAACCGCGCGAGGGCCCGCTCGGCCTCCGGAGAGTGGCCCCGGGTGCGCGCGATCCGCAGCAGCCGCTCGTCCAGATCGACGGCCATCCTGACACCAGGGCGCATCGCGCCGCCCAACGACGCCCTAGGCGCCGAAGCCCACGCGGGAATCGTCATCCTCCGCGCGCACGTAGACGACCTGTCCGAGGTACAGGCGCACGGGCCCGTCCTCGCTCTCGAGCTCGTGCCAGCCGCCGTCCGCGAGCGCCTTGTACAGGCCCTCGAGCTGGGCGTCGCCGACGCGCAGGGCCAGCACCTGGCCGCCCTGGAAGCCGACGCTGATGCGACGCTGGCCGGCCTTCGAGCGGTCGGCGGCCATCAGTGGGCCCCCGCCGCGGGCTGGACGATCTCGGTGAGCACCCCGCCGGTCGCGCGCGGGTGCAGGAAGGCCACGCGCGAGTCGCGGATGCCGACCCGCGGACGCTCGTCGATCAGCTCGGCTCCCGCCTGCTTGAGCGCGGCGAGCGTCGAGTCGATGTCGGCCACCTGGTAGGCGACGTGGTGCAGCCCGGGTCCCTTCCTGGCCAAGAACTTGCCGACGGGCGTGTCGGGACCGAGCGGGGCGAGCAGCTCGACGTGGTTCTCGCCGACGTCGAGCAGCACGGCCTCGACGCCCTGCTCCTCGACGATCTCGCGGTGGGCGACGTCGAGTTCGAACAGGTCGCGGTAGAGCCCGAGCGAAGCGTCGATCTCCTCGACGGCCACGCCGATGTGGTCGATGCGGTCGAACACCCCGCGCAGTCTATACGCGCCGTTCCGCCTCGCCGCCGCTCGAAGTCGGGGGCGATGCGGGCTCGTGGGCCGCGGGCGACGCCCCGGTCTGGGCCTCGGGCGGGCCGTCGATCGCGGCGGTCCCGCCGGGCCCCTCGAAGGGCTCGGCCGTCGCGACCACGCGCAGCCCGACGCCGGGCGCGCGCTCCAGGCGCGGGACGCCGGCCATGATCCGGTCGATCGCGTCGCGGTCGAGCACCTCGTGCTCGAGCAGCTCCTGCGCGAGCGCGTCGAGCTGGCGGCGGTGGCCCACGACGAGCTTCTGGGCGGCCCGCCGGGCCTCGTCGATCAGGTCCTTGCGCTCCTCGTCGCGGACCCGCAGCGTCGTCTCCGACAGCCTGACGTCGCCGTCCGGCGAGCGTCCCACGCCGGCGTTGCCCATCGCGAAGTCGTGCACCATCGAGTGCGCGATGTCGGCCGCGCGCTTGAGATCGTCCGAGGCGCCGGTCGTGACCTGGCCGAACACGACCCGCTCGGCGACCCGGCCTCCGAGCAGGACGGTTATGTAGTCGAGCAGCTCCTCGCGCGTCTTCAGGTAGCGGTCCTCGGCGGGCAGGTTCAGCGTGTACCCGAGCGCCCGCCCGCGCGGGACGATCGAGATGCGGTGTACGCGATCCACGGACGGCAGCAGCTCGCCGCACAGCGCGTGGCCGGCCTCGTGGAAGGCGACCACGCGCTTCTCGTGCGCGTTCAGCACCCGCCGCGACTGCACGCCCGCGATCACCCGCTCGATCGCCGAGTCGAAGTCGTCCGCGCCGATGCGCCGAGCGCGCCGGCGCGCGGCGAAGATCGCCGCCTCGTTGCAGATGTTCGCCAGGTCGGCGCCGGTCAGGCCGCTCGTCTGCGCCGCCACCAGCGACAGGTCGGCGTCCCCCAGCGGCTTGTCGCGGGTGTGCACGGCCAGCACGCCTTCGCGCCCCTTGATGTCGGGCGGCGCGACGAACACCTGACGGTCGAACCGCCCCGGGCGCAGCAGCGCCGGGTCCAGCTTCTCCAGGAGGTTCGACGCGGCGATCACGACCAGACGCCCGCTGCCGCCGGCGAAGCCGTCCATCTCGACCAGCAGCTGGTTGAGCGTCTGGTCCTTCTCACCGGAGATGTCCGAGCCGCGGCGACCGCCGACGGCGTCGAGCTCGTCGATGAAGATGATCGCGGGCTCATGCTTGCGGGCGATTGCGAACAGGCGCCGAATCCGCGCCGCGCCGAGACCGGCGAACATCTCCACGAAGGCGGCCGCCGACTGGGCGAAGAACTGCGCGCCGGACTCGTGCGCGACCGCCTTGGCGAGCAGCGTCTTGCCGGTCCCCGGCGGCCCGTGCAGGAGGATCCCCTTCGGCACCTTCGCCCCCAGCGCCTGGAACTGCCTGGGGTCGCGCAGGAACTCGACGATCTCCTGCAGCTCGCCCTTGGCGTCGTCGACGCCGGCGACGTCCGCGAACGAGACCGACTGGTCCGACGCCGGCTTGATCTGCTGCGGCTTGACCTTCGGCATCACCTTCAAGGTGCGCCACATCAGGTAGAGCAGCGCCGCGAAGAACAGGATCATCACGACCGGCGACCAGTTGTAGGCCCAGTTCTGGATTTCCTGCACCACAGAAGTCCCGATCACCGGCGTCATCCTTGCTCCTCTCCGTCAGCCTGCCTTGGCCTTGCAAGATCAGCCTCCGACCATTATGGGGGTTCTTCACCGATCTTGCGAGCGATAGTCAGCGATTGGAAGCTTCGAGCCTGTAAGCAACGTCGGGGCTCGGGCCTGCTCTGCGATCAGCCGAGGAACCGCAACGCCATATCTTGGAAGAATTCGGCCGCTAGCCCCAGGTCGCGCACGTCGATGCGCTCGTCGGCGCCGTGGATCAGGGGCGCGGTCTGCAGCAGCGACTGGTGGCGGTGGGGAAAGAAGCCGTAGGCGACACACTCTGGGAAGGCGGCGCGGAAGTGGCGCGAGTCGGTGAAGCCGGGCAGGATCGTCGGCGCCGTGCGGGCGCCGGGATCGCGCTCGGAGATCCACTCGGAGATCGCGTCCATCAGCGGGGAGTGCGCCGGCGAGCGGTTGCCGACGATCCGCTCTGTGAACTCGACCTGGAAGCCATCCTCGGGGCCGAGCACCTCGGCGATCGCGCGCCTGACCTCCGCTTCGCCGAGGCCGGGGGGCACGCGGCAGTCCACCTTCAGCACGGCCCTCGAGGGGATCACATTGATCTTCTCCGACGCGCTGATCCTGGTCGGCGCGAACGTGACGCCGAGCATCGGCTCGAACATCGTCGCCAGGCGCGGGTCGGCCGCGCGCAGCCGCGCGATCGAGCCGGCCGGGTCGTCGGAGTCCTCGCCGATCGCGTCCAGGAACGCCCGCGGCACGTCCGTCAGCTCGTACGAGGGCTGGCGCGCGCCGAGACGCTGCAGCAGCGGCGCCATCTTCAAGAGCGCGTTCTCGCCCACGCTCGGCATCGACGCGTGCCCGGCGACCCCGCCGGTCGTGACCGTGAAGCGGAAGACGCCCTTCTCGGCGCAGCACACGCCGTAGCGGCGCACGCCGCCCAGCTCGAACACCGCCCCCGCGCCCTCGTTGACGAGCAGATCGCAGCGCACCTTCTCCGGGTGCGTGGCCGTGATCCACTCCGCCCCGAGGGCTCCCCCCGTCTCCTCGTCCACGACCGCGACGAGCAGCAGCTCGCCCCCGGCGGGTCGCCAGCCCGAGCGCGCGAGCGAGGCGGCGGCGGCGACCTCGGCCGCGACCTGCCCCTTCATGTCCAGCGCGCCGCGCCCCCACAGGCACCCGTCGGCGAGGTCCCCCGACCACGGGTCATGCGTCCACTCCTCGCGGTCGGCGAGCACGGTGTCGACGTGACCGAGGTAGCAGAGCGTCGGACCGTCCTCCGGCCCGCGCAGGCGCGCGAGCAGGTTGGGCCGGTCGGGCTCGGCGCCGAGCAGCTCGCACTCAAAGCCCGCGCCGGACAGGTGCGCGGCGAGGCGCTCCTGCGCGGGGCGCTCGTTGCCGGGCGGGTTGACGGTGTCGAAGCGGATCAGGTCCCGCAACAGCTCCTGCGCCTCCGAGGCAACCGTGGGCACTTCGCTGGCCGATCTCCGATCGGTGCGGCGTCCTCGATCGCTCATGTGCAGAGCACATTTCGCTCACTGCGTCCTTGCCGGACCACCGCCTTGCGGCGGCGGTGCCCACCCACGACCGCCTCGGGAGCGAGTTCGCACCACCAGCTCATGCCGGGATCGTACGCGGATCCCGCCGCCGCGCCCCGGGCACGGCCGCGAGCAGCTCGCGTGTGTAGGGGTCGCGCGGCGAGGCGTAGAGCGCGTCGTTGGGAGCCAGCTCGACGATCGTGCCGTGGCGCATGACGGCGATGCGGTCGCACATGTGTCTGACCACCGAGAGGTCGTGGGAGATGAACACGAGCGTCAGGCCGAGCCGCCGCTGCAGCTCGCGCAGGAGGTTGAGCACCTGCGCCTGGATCGAGACGTCGAGCGCCGACACCGGCTCGTCGGCGATCAACAGCTGCGGGCGCAGCGCGAGCGCGCGCGCGATGCCGACCCGCTGGCGCTGACCGCCGGAGAACTCGTGGGGGTAGCGGTTGTAGTGCTCGGGGTTCAGCCCGACCGTCTCCATCAGCTCCTGCACGACCCGTCTGCGGCCCGCGCGGTCGGGCTGCACCCTGTGGATCGCCAGCGGCTCGGCGACGATCGAGCCGACCGTCTTGCGCGGGTTCAGGGACGAGTAGGGGTCCTGGAAGATCATCTGCATGTCCCGCCTGACCTCTTTCAGGCGCGCCCCCTGCAGCGTCGTGATGTCGCGTCCCTGGAAGCGCACCTCCCCGGACGTCGGCTGAAGCAGCCGCGCGATCAGGCGCGCCGTCGTGCTCTTGCCCGAGCCGGACTCGCCGACGATGCCGAACGTCTCGCCGCCCATCACCTCGAAGCTGACGCCGTTCACGGCCTTCACCGCGTCGATCTCGCGGCGGAGGATCACGCCCCGCGTGATCGGAAAGTGCTTGACCAGGTCGCGCACCTGCAGCAGCGGCTCGCTCATACGCCCGCCTCCGCCGCGCTCGGCAAGAGCGGCGCCGGCAGTCCCGCGGCGGCCGCGGCCTGCTCGGGTGGGCGCCCCTCGCGCAGCTCACTCCACAGCCGCCGGCGCACCTCGGGCGCCAGCAGGCACGCGACCCGGTGGTCCGGGTGGCCGGGAGCGGGCTGCAGGATCGGATCGGTGCGCGCATGCTCGGGCTGGGCGTAGGGGCAGCGCGGATGAAAGCGACATCCCGAGGGCGGCGCGAGCGGGCTCGGCGGGTTGCCGGCAATCGGCTCCAGCAGCTCCTCGCGCGGGCCGTCGAGGGTCGGGATCGACTGCAACAGGCCCCAGGTGTATGGGTGCTCGGGGGCGGTGAAGATGCGCTCGGCGGACGCGACCTCGACGATCCGCCCGGCGTACATGACGGCGATGTGGTCGGCCATCTCGGCGACCACGCCGAGATCGTGGGTGACGAGCACGACCGCCATCGAGAGCTCGCGCTGCAGGCGCTCCAGCAGCTCGAGGATCTGCGCCTGCACGGTCACGTCGAGCGCGGTCGTCGGCTCGTCGGCGATCAGCAGCTTGGGCTCGTTGGCGAGCGCCATCGCGATCATCGCGCGCTGGCGCATGCCCCCGGAGAGCTCGTGCGGGTAGGCGTCCACGCGCCGGGCCGGATCGGGGATCCCGACGAGCTCGAACAGCTCGATCGCGCGGGCGCGGGCCTTCACCTTTGCAACGCTGCGGTGTGCGCGGATCGCCTCCACGATCTGCGCGCCGACGCGGAAGAGCGGGTGCAGCGAGGAGAGCGGGTCCTGGAAGACCATCGCGATCTCCTCGCCCCGCACCCTGCGCAGCTCCTCGTCGGAGAGCGCGAGCAGGTCGCGGCCCTCGAAGCCGATCCGACCGCTCACCCGGGCCCCCTGCGTGCGCGTCAGGCCGAGCACGCTGAGCGCCGCCACGGTCTTGCCCGACCCGGACTCGCCGACGATCCCGAGCGTGCCGCCCCGGCCCAGCTCGTATGAGATCCCGTCCACGGCCTGCACGAGGCCGTCTTCGGTGGAGAAGGAGACGCGCAGGTCCTCGACCCGCAGGAGCGGATCGCCCGCGGCGCTCATGAGAACCTCACGCGGGGGTCCAGATACGCGTAGGCGATGTCGACGAGGATGTTCGCGACGATGATGAACAGCGCCGCGATCAGGACCGTTCCCTGGATGATCGGGAAGTCCGCGTGGGTGATCGCGTCGTAGTTCAGGCGCCCGATCCCGGGGATGTCGAACACGGTCTCGACCAGCACCGCGCCGCCGAGCAGCACGCCGACGTCGAGCGCGAAGATGGTCAGGATCGGCGTGATCGCCGCGCGCACGCCGTGGCGCAGCACCACCTGACGCTCGGGCAGGCCCTTGGCGCGGGCCGTGCGGATGTAGTCCTGGCCCATCGTCTCGATCAGGCTGCCGCGCATCACGCGCGCATAGATCGCCGCGAACCCGGCCGCCAGCACGAGCCAGGGCAGGATCAGGGAGCTGAACCATTTCCCCGGGTCAGACGTCAGCCCCGCGTAGGAGCCGGCGCCGGGGAACACCTTCACCTGGCCGATGTCCGCCGCGAACAGGTACAGAACGATCAGCCCCAGCCAGTATTCCGGCATGGAGACGAACACGAGCGCGGTCCCCATCGAGGCGCGGTCCATGCGCGAGCGCCGGCGCAGCGCGGAGACGATCCCGATCGGCAGCCCGATCGCCATCCACAGGAACGCCGCCCCCAGCGTCAGCGACAGGGTCGCGGGCAGGCGATCGAATATGAGGCTCCTGACGGACGCGCCGCTGTAGTAGCTGTAGCCGAGGTCGAAGTGCAGGAAGAGGCCCTTCATGTACAGCCAGAACTGCGTGATCAGCGGCTTGTTCAGGCCGAGATCCACCCTGATCTGGGCGATCACCTTGGGGCTCGCGTTGTGCCCGGCGCGCAGCCGTGCGGGATCGGCGGTCGGCAGGATCCGGAACAGCACGAACGTGAGCGCCGACACGAGGACGAGCAGCAGCACGCCCCACAGGATGCGCCGGACGATGTAGCGGGTCATGACCTCACTTCAGCGACGTGAAGCTGTAGTCCCAGGCCCCGAGGTTCCACACGTCGCCGACGCCGGCGACGTCCTTGGCCTCGATGTTCGGCTGCTTGTCCCATGCGAACGGGATCGCGACGGCTTGGGCGACCAGTTCGCGGTCGATGTTCGCCCACGCCTGCGCCCGCGCCTGCGTACCGACGAGCGGTTCGGCGGCGGCCATCCTGCGGTTGATCGTCGGGTCGTTGACCTGGCCGTAGTTGGAGTTGTTTTCGGCTTCGATGTGTTCGCCGTTGAAGGGCACGTCGAGCACCGCCTGGGGGTCGCCGAAGTCCGCAGCCCAGCCGACGTTGGGGCAGACGTCGATCTCTTCGGCGGGCACGCCGCAGAACTTCGAGTACATGACCGACTTGTCGACGAGGCTGAACTTCGTCTTGAAGCCGAGGTTCTCGAGCGTCTGGTTGACGATTTCGGCGTCGGTGGAGTTGGGGCTGCCGGTCGCGCCGACGACCTGGACCGTCTTGGGGCCGGTGTAGCGGCCGCTCGAATAGCCCGCGAGGCGCAAATACTTTTCGGCCACCTGGATGTCGCCGGTGGGATGTTCGTTGTAGTCGACCTTCGGACCGGCGAGGCCGCCGGCCTGTTCGAAGCCGGGGATTTCGGGGTAGATGAAGTGGGTCATCACGTTCGTGACCAGTTCGCCGCCGCGGGCCTTGTCCAGCGCCACGCGGTCGAGCGCCGCCCAGAACGCCTTGCGCACGTTCACGTCGGCGAACGGACCCTGCTTGTTGTTGACCGCGATGTAGTTGGTGCCGGCCCCCGCGGAGATCTCGAGCTGGGAGCGGAAGCGTTCGTAGGCGAGCTGGACGGTCGTCTGCGCCACTTCGTCGTTCTCGACCATGTGCGAGCCTTCGAGGACCTGCCGGCCGATGACGTTGGTGTCGCCGCCGATCTGGATGTCGATCTGATCCAGGTAGGCCGGGCGGAAGTCGGTCGCGGCGCTCCAGTTGGGGTTGCGCACGAGCACGGCCGACTTGCCGGGCTGGTAGCCGATGCCGAGGACCCTGCCTTCGGAGCTCGACTTGAACATGTACGGGCCCGTCGCGACCAGGTGGTTGCCGTATTCGGTCGGTTTGTGGGCGTCGTAGCGCTTGGCGTATTCCTCAGGCACGGGCGCGCTCAGCGGCAGCGCCAGCGCGTCGGCGAGGATCGGCGCCTTCGGTTCTCTCAGGTGAAAGACGATCGTGTGACTGTCCGGCGTCGTTATCCCGGGGATCGGCCCGCCGTTGGCGTTCTTCGCGCCTTCCAGCGCGCCGAAGTAGCTCGAGAAGTACGTGTTGTTGACGTTCGGGTTGGCGCCCCGCTCGATCCCGTAGGCGACGTCGGCGGTCCTCACTTCGCGGTTGACGGGCGGGCTGAAGTGGACGCCCGAACGGATGTGGACCGTGACCGTCTTGCGGTCGGATGAGATCTGCGGCGGGCCGGAGGCGAGGTCGGGGGAGGGCGCCGCGAACGTGTTCGGCTTGTACGAGTACAGCGGGCGCTGGGTCGCGTACATCGCCTCGTAGTCGATCGAGAAGTAGGCCTGGCCGGGGTCGAGGCGTTCGAAGTCCTGGTGGTTGAGCACGGTCAGCGTGCCCCCACGGACTCCTCCGCCCTGGGGCTCGGCTTCGGGAGTTTTGACGCCGGGGGGCGCCTTGATCCCGCCGGCGCCAGCCACCGAGCCGCCGCCCGAGCCGCACGCCGCGAGCCCGAGCGCCAGTGAGACGAGCGCACTGGCGACAAGCGCACACCTGACGAGCGCGCCCCCGACGAGCGCGCTCGATGAGAACCTCTTGATCGACCGAATCACCACGGCCCCTCCTCTGTGTGGGGGATCGCGGCCGTCATCGCGCGATCCTTGGGTTGAGAGCGTCCTGCAGGCCGTCGCCGAGCAGGTTGAAGGCGAGCACGGTCAGCAGCAGAGCGATGCCCGGAAACGCCATGTACCACCAGGCGGTGTTGAAGATCGGGGTGGCCGCGGCGATCATCTGCCCCCAGCTGGCGGTGGGCGGACGCACGCCGACGCCGAGGAAGGAGAGCGCCGCCTCGAGCAGGATGTTCTGCGGGATCAAGAGCGTCGAGTAGACGACGATCGGCGCGACGAGGTTCGGCAGGATCTCGCGCGACATGATCCGCGCGTTCGAGGCCCCCAGCGAGCGCGAGGCCTCCACGAACTCGCTCTCGCGCATCGAGAGCACCAGGCCGCGGACGATCCGCGCGATGTACGTCCAGCTGACCAGGACGATCAGGAAGATGATCACGCCCAGCCCCGACTGGACGTGGCCGCCGAAGCAGCCGCGGACCTCGCAGGCGGCGCCGAGTCCCAGGCCGAGCAGCAGGATCGGGATCGCCAGCACGACGTCGACCAGACGCGAGAGCAGCGTGTCGGCCCAGCCGCGATAGAAGCCGGCGAGCAGCCCGACGAAGACGCCGAGGACGGTCGCAAGCGCCGTGCCGAGGATGCCGACGAGCAGCGACACGCGCGTGCCGTAGATGACCCGCGAGGCGACGTCCTCGCCAAGCGGGTCCACGCCGAAGGGGTGGGCCGAGCTCGGGCCGAGCGGGCTGCCGAACGCGTTTGTGAGGTTGGGGTTCTGCACAGAGGGACCCGGCAGGCCGAGCAGCTTCACCACCAGCGGCGCGGCGATCGCGACGACGATCACGAAGACGACGAATCCGAGCGAGACCAGCGCAAGGCGATCCTGGCGAAAGCGCCGCCAGAACAGCTGCGTCGGGGTGCGCGCCAGCGCCGGCCCGGCGCCCTCGGAGAAGTCCAGGCCGCCGCCCGCGCCGGGCAGCAGCTCGGCCGCGCCGACGCTCATCGCAGATTTCTTCGTTGTCTTGCCAGCACATGAGACACCGGATAGGAGTTCGACGCCCACTCGTCGGCACCCTCCCGACGAACCTGAACAACGGCGGCTGGACTCGGCGCGTGTTGGGAGGACGGGCGCGGGCTTGCAGGCGGCGCCGGTGGGATCTCCAGGCGCAAAGACCTCGTTCGAGGACGACTCGACCGGAAACGGGGATGCGTGGGCGATAATCGCAAGATGAGCACGGCCGCAGACAGGGCCACGGCGCCAGGGAAGGGCGAGGGGCGC
>DASQGE010000137.1:0-14571 GCA_035632775.1 Solirubrobacteraceae bacterium
GGCTCGAACCGGGGAAGGGACGGCTCGGGGGATAAGCACTATTTTTTTTACTGCGTATAACCACGGTGATACTCAACTTTTTTTTGGATAACAAACAACTCTCCCGACCGTCTAAAACAACTCTCCCGGCTGTAGCGACTATGGAGATACGCAACTTTTTTTTGAATAGTCATCTCCAGTAAGGTGTGACAGAAGTCGCACACGAATCACACGATCGCACACGAATCACACCAATCAGCCCAGAAGCGCACCAATTCGCTCGCATCCCGTCCTTCGGGTTGCCTCGGCCGCCGTCTCACCAGTCTCACCAGGGGCTCACCGCAGCCCGAACACATCGCACCCCGCCAACAGCGCATCCACGAGCGCGTCGATGTCGGTGGGCTCGTTGTAGACCCCTACGCTCGCCCGCGCGGTCGCGCCGACTCCGAGACGGCGCATCAGCGGCTGCGCGCAGTGGTGGCCGGCGCGGATGCACACGCCCCCGCGGTCGGCCAGCTCGGCCACGTCGTGGGGATGGATGCCCTCGATCATGAACGAGGCGAGACCGCCGCGGCGCTCGGCCTCGGGTGGGCCGACGACGCGCAGGCCCGGGACCTCGGCGAGGCGGTCGAGCATGTAGGCGGTCAGGGCCTGCTCGTGCGCGCGCACGCCAGCCATGCCCAGCGCCGACAGATAGTCGACGGCCGCGCCGAGACCGACTGCCTCGGCGATCGGCGGCGTGCCGGCCTCGAACTTGTACGGAAGCTCGTTCCAGGTCGCCGACTGGAAGTCCACGGTCGCGATCATGTCGCCGCCCGTCAGGAACGGCTCCATCGCCTCGAGGATCTCCAGCCGGCCGTGCAGCACGCCGACGCCGGTCGGTCCCAGCGCCTTGTGGCCCGTCCAGGCGTAGAAGTCGGCGCCGATCGCCGCGACGTCGACGGGCATGTGGGGCACCGCCTGGGCGCCGTCCACCAGCGACACGGCGCCCGCCGCGCGCGCGCGCGCCGCCATCTCCACGACCGGATTGCGCGTTCCGAGCACGTTGGAGACGTGCGCGAACGCCACGAGCTTCACGTCGCCGCGCGCGAGCTCGGCGTCGAGCTCCGCCAGCGACAGCTCGCCGCGATCGTCGACCTCCAGGTAGCGCAGCTCCGCGCCGCGCTCGCGGCAGAGGACCTGCCAGGGGACGATGTTCGCGTGGTGCTCCATCTGCGTTATCAGCACCGCGTCGCCGGGACCGATGTTCGGCTGCCCCCCGGCGCTCCCTCGGCCCCAGGCATAGGCGACGAGGTTGATCGCCTCGGTCACGTTCTTGGTGAAGATCGTCGTCCGCGGGCTCGCGCCGACGAACGCGGCGACATGTGCGCGCGCGCCCTCGTAAGCGGCGTCGGCCTCCTGGGCGAGCGCGTAGACGCCGCGGTGGACGTTCGCGTTGTGCTCGCGCAGGTGCTCGGCGACCGCGTCGATCACGACCGACGGCTTCTGCGAGGTCGCGCCCGTGTCCAGGTAGATCAGCTCACGCCCGTCGAAGCGGCGCGCGAAGATCGGAAAGTCGCCGCGCACCCCGAGCGAGGACGCCCCGACGCCCGCGTCTGTCAAAGCGGCGCGTGTCACGGACCGCGCCTCTGACCGACCAGGCCCGGCGCACGCGCGATGCAGCCGGTGACACGAACCGTCGCAGCGGGGGCCGCGCCAGATTGCTTCCCACCCAAACGACTAGCGGCTTGTCGCATACGCCTCGATGTCCTCGCGCGCGGAGGCCAGCTTCGCGGTGAGCTTGGCGCGGACGAGCTCTTCCAGGGGCTCGTCGTCCAGCTCCGCGAGGAGCGGCTCGAAGAAGCCTTCGACGAGCACGCGCACGGCGGCGGGGCGGTCGAGGCCGCGGGACTGCATGTAGAAGATCGCGCTCTCGTCGAGCTCGCCGACCGTGCCCCCGTGCGAGGCCGAGACGTCGTCGGCGGAGACGAGCACCGAGGGGATCGCGTCCAGGCGCGCCCGCGGGGAGAGCATCATCGTGTGGATCTGCAGGTAGGTATGCGTTTGCTGGGCGCCTGGGTCGATCTGGATCAGGCCCTCGAACGAGGCTCTGCTCTCGCCGGTGACGGCCCCGCGCCAGTGGACGTCCCCGCCGGAGGGCCCGGTCTCGTGCAGGTCCACGGCGAACGCGTCCAGATGCTCGTTGCCCTCGGTGAAGAACAGGCCGCGGAAGGCCATGTCGCCACCGGGCTCGGAGACCGCGAGCTCGAGGTGCTGGCGCACGAGATGCCCGCCGAGCAGCGACGGCAGCCAGTGGCAGTAGGCGTCGCGACCCACGCCTACGAAGCGCGTGGAGACGTCGAATACTTCTCCAGGGCCCCAATCCTGGACCTGCGCGAGGCGGCAGCGCGCGCCGTCGTGCAGGTAGCACTCGAACGCGCCCGCATGCAGCGCCTGGCCGCCGGAGAAATCCTCGGCGAGGTCGTGCTCGTGCACGCGGAAGTCGCTGGCGCGGTCGCCGACGACGAGCGTGCGCCCATATTGCGCGACGCCTGCCTCGCCGATCGCATAGACGATCTCGAACGGGTCCTCGACCGCCACGCCTGGGGGCACGTACAGGTAGGCGCCGCCCGTCCAGAACGCGGCGTTGGCCGCCTCGAGCTTGTGGCGGTCGTAGGTCAGGCGCTTGCAGAAGTGCTCATGCGCGCGCTTCTCGCCGGCGCGCAACGCGTCCTCCAGGGAGCACAACACGACACCGCGCTCGGCCAGCCCAGGATCGAGCTCGACGTGCACGACCGAGCCGTCGAGCTGCACGATGCGCCCGCTGCGCCCCCGGCCGACGGCACCGCGCTCGGGGAGCGCGCGCGTCACGAGCTCCGGCAGCTCGCCCGGCTCGTGCGAGCGGACCTCCAGCGCGTCGATGTCGAGATCTCGCAGGCTGGTCGTCCAGAAGCCCGAGCGCCGCCAGACGGGAAGCTCGGCCGCCTCGTAGAGGAGCCTCGCGGCCTCGCGGAGAGCCTCGGGCGAGAGTCCGTCCCGACCGCCGGAGCCCGCGCCGGCGCCGTGCAACGCGTGATACAGACTTGCCTCGCGGTGGCGCCCCGGCTTGACCGCCGCCGCCACCGCCACCGCCGGCGCCTCAGGCACCGGCTCCGACCTCCTGGCGGATCTGGTCATAGCCCTCGCGCTCCAGGCGTTCGACGAGCTCGACGCCGCCCTCGAGCACGATGCGGCCGTCCATCATGACATGCACGAACCGAGGCTCGATGTAGTGGAGGATGCGCTGATAGTGGGTGATGATCAGCGCGCCCAGCCCCTGCTCCTCGTGCAGGCGCTGGACGCCCTCGGCGACCGTGCGCAGCGCGTCGATGTCGAGACCCGAGTCGGTCTCGTCGAGGATCGCGATGTCGGGGGCGAGCATCGCCATCTGTAGGATCTCCGCGCGCTTCTTCTCGCCGCCCGAGAAGCCGTCGTTGAGGTGGCGCGAGGTGAAGGCGCGGTCGACGTCGAGCAGTTTGACCGCGTGATCGAGCTGCGCGCCGAACTCCTTGACGCCGATCGGCTCATCGCGCTTGGCGTTGATGGCCATGCGCAGGAAGTTGGCGACGGACACGCCGGGGATCGACACGGGGTATTGGAAGGCCAGGAACAGGCCGGCCTTGGCGCGCTCGTGGGGCTCGGCCCCGGTTATGTCCTCGCCCTCGAAGACGATCGTGCCATCGGTGATCTCATACGCGGGATGCCCGAGCAGGGTGTTGGCGAGGGTCGACTTGCCCGACCCGTTGGGGCCCATCAGGGCGTGGATCTCGCCGCGCGAGACGTCGAGGTCGACGCCCCGGAGGATCTCGCGGTCCTCGGTGCGCACGTGCAGGTCTCTGATCTCGAGGTCGGCCATGTCGTCTGCTCGGGCTCCAGTCGTGAGTTTGCTTGGATGTGGCTCGGTCAGTGTCGCGACGCGGCCAGCGTCGTGGCGCGCGCGGCGGCGGCCCGGGCGGCCGTGTCCAGCGTCGGAAGGGTCGCGGCCGTGGCGCCGCCCGCGGGCAGTCCGGTCCCGGCGAGCGCCGGTCCGAGCACGAGGTCGGCGAGCGTGGTCTCCTGGAGGGTGCGCACGATCGCGCCACGAACGCGCGTCCACAGCAGCTTGGTCGGGCAGATGTGGGCCGGGTGGGCCGGATCGGTCGACTCGCGCGAGCAGACGATCGAGCCGTCGGCGGCCTCGGAGATGCACTCGATCGGTGCGATCGATCCCTCCAGCGCCTCGACGACCTCGGCCATCGTGATCTCGGTGGGCGAGCGCGCGAGCATGTAGCCGCCGCGCGAGCCGCGCCGCGAATCGACGAGCCCGGCCTTGCGCAGGCGCGCGACGAGATGCTCGAGGTAGGCGAGGGGCAGCCCGTCGTGCGAGGCGATCTCAGCCAGCGGCACGGGTTCCTCGCCGCTGCGCCGAGCCAGCTCGACCATCACGCGCACGCCGTACTCGGCCTTGGTTGAGAACATCATCAGTGAATACCTACCTTGGCACTAGGATATCAGTCGGTTGGCGGCGTCCGGTGCGGGCTTTGGGGGGAGACGCGTTCGCGCGATGACCGGTACGGCGTTTGTCGGCGCCGGTCACCGCACCCGCCGCTTGCGCGGGAGGGCTTGAACGGCTGGCGCCGCGAAGGGCGATCAAGACCCGGACTGGAGCCGGCCGATGTCATGCGCGAGAGCTTCGGGCGTGAGCTGCTCGACGGGGAACACGATGCGCAGGCGGCCTTGGGAGTCGACCAGGAAGACCGACGCCGAGCGCTCGAACGCCGAGCGGCCGGCGCTCGCGGGGACGGCGCCGTACGCGTGCCAGGCGGGTCGCAGCGCCGAGATCGGGCCGGTGAGGTAGTGGACGCGTCCGGTGAGCGAGGCCTGCGCGAGGAAGCGGCGAACGCGCGCCGGCGTGTCGGCCGCGGGGTCGGCGCTGACGATGAGCACGGGCACCGGGTGCCCGAGTTCGTCCAGCGCGCCGCGGATCTGCTGGGCGATGACGGTGCAACTCGGGCCGCAGGTGGAGTAGAGGAAGGCGAGGACGACGACCTGGCCGCCGTAGGAGGAGAGCGAGACGCGCCGCCCGGACTGGTCGGTGAGCGTGAAGGCCCGCGCGTGCTCGCTTTGGGGAAGCACGGCGCCGTCGAAGCCCGAGACCGAGGGGGATGTCGGCGGCGAGCCGTCCCGCGACGTGCCCGAGAAGCCCCCCAAGGCTACGGCGAGCGCCAGCCCGAGCACGAGCGCGCTGGTGAGAGCGAGCAGGGCGAGCCGAAGGGGCGGGCGCATCGTGGTTCAGATTAAGGTCTCGCCCGCCTCGCGTCTCGCTATACTTTGTGAAGTCTCCATGAATCCCGACCATGATTTAGGAGTTTCACGATGAGCGTCTCGAGCGCAGAGCTGCTCAGGCAGATCAAGAGCAAGATCGACGAGATCGACCCCTCCGAGGTCAAGGAGCTGATCGACGAGGGCGTGACGATCGTGGACGTGCGCGGGAGCGAAGAGTTCGCCACCGGCCACCTCCCGGGCGCCAAGAGCGTTCCCCGCGGCCATCTGGAGTCGCGCATCGAGGGCGTCGTGCCCGACCGCTCGAGCGAGGTGATCCTGTACTGCGCGTCGGGCAGCCGCTCGGCGTATGCGGCGCGCACGCTGCAGGAGGACATGGGCTACGCGCACGTGCGCTCGATGATTGGAGGGATCGCGCTGTGGAAGGACCGCGGCTACGAGGTCGAGATCCCGCGTGCCCTGTCCGCCGAGCAGCGCGAGCGCTACTCGCGCCATCTGCTGATCCCCGAGATCGGCGCCGAGGGCCAACAGAAGCTGCTGGACGCGAAGGTCCTCTTGCTGGGCGCCGGCGGGCTCGGCTCGCCGACCGCGCTGTACCTCGCGGCGGCCGGCGTCGGCACGCTCGGGATCGTCGACGACGACGAGGTCGACCTGTCCAACCTGCAGCGCCAGGTGATCCACTCCACCCAGCGGATCGGCATCCCGAAGGTGGACTCCGCCGAGGAGTCGATCCACGCGCTCAACCCGGACGTGAAGGTCGTGAAGCACCCGGTGAGGCTGAACGCGGAGAACATCATGGAGATCGTCGAGGGCTGGGACGTGATCGTCGACGGCGTCGACAACTTCCCGACTCGCTACCTGCTCAACGACGCGACCGTGCGCCTGCGGATCCCGGTGGTCTCGGCGTCGATCCTCGGCTTCGACGGGCAGCTGTCGGTGTTCAAGCCCTACGAGGGCCCGTGCTATCGCTGCCTGTTCCGCGAGCCGCCGCCGGCCGAGCTCGCGCCGTCATGCGGCGCGAACGGCGTGCTCGGCGTGCTGCCCGGCACGATGGGGCTGCTGCAGGCGACCGAGGTCGTGAAGCTGATCCTCGACATCGGCGAGCCCGCGATCGGACGGCTGCTGCTGTACGACGCGCTGGGCGCGACGCTGACCGAGGTCAAGGTCCACCGCGACCCCGACTGCCCGATCTGCTCGCGCGCTCCCGAGGAGATCGCCGACGAGGAGATGGGCTCCTTCCCCGACTATGAGGCGTTCTGCGCCGCCGCCGGGTAGCCTGACGCGGGCGCCGGTGCGGGCGGCCCGAGCAGATCGACGCGTCCAAGCCGCAGCCGACGACCCAACACGACTCCTGAGAGCGAGAATCGAAGCGATGGCCACGATCAAGATCCCCCCGGTGCTGCGCGCGTCTGTGGGCGGCGAGAAGCAGGTGCAGGCGGCGGGCGGCAGCGTACGCGAGGTGCTGCGCGACCTGGCCTCGAGCCACCCGGCGACCGAGGACCAGCTGTTCTCCGCCGACGGCGAGCTCAACCGCTACGTCAACGTCTATCTCAACGACGAAGACGTGCGCGTGCTCGACGGCCTCGAAACGGCCGTCGGCGACGGCGACACGCTGGTGATCCTGCCGGCGATGGCCGGCGGCCGTTAGACCGCCGTGGCTGTGGAGGCCGGCTCGGCCGTCTCGCTCGCCCCCGGCACGTGGCTCATCGCGTGCTCGGCCAGCGCGGTGATCGTCAGGGACGGGTTGACGCCTACGTTTGCGGGGATCGCCGAGCCGTCGCAGACGAGCAGGTTCTCGTAGCCGAACACGCGCTGGCGGGCGTCGACGACGCCGCGATCGGGACCGGCGGCGATCACCGCGCCGCCGAGGATGTGGGCGGTCGTGGGGATGTTGAACAGGGCCTCGGTGACCGAGCTCTGGGCGATTCCGCCGGTGCGCCTGGCGAACCATTCGGCGGCCTCGTTGGCGATCGGGATGAACGTCGGATTGGGCCGCTCGGGATCCTGCTCGGTGCTCAGCCAGAAGGAGCCGAGCGGGCCTTTGCGCGGGCGCAGCGCGATCGCGTTGTCGAGCGTCTGCATCACGAGGATGATGATCGTGCGCCGCGACCAGTGCTTGGGGAACAGCACCTTCGCAAAGCGCTTCGGGTGCAGCGCGATCTGGGCGAGCAGCTTCAGTGGGCGCGTCAGGCGCGTGCCGTCGCCGACGAGCAGCGTGTACAGGCGGTGCATCGAGTCGCCGTCGTCGCCGTAGGTGACGGTCTCGATGTGGGTGTTCGGGTCGGGGTAGATCGACGAGGTGATCGCGACCCGTTTGATCAGGTCGTCCGGGTAGTCCTCGGGCACGGTCACCGTCAGGATCGACTCCGAGTTGGTCCGCACCAGCTCGCCGAGGCGCGCCGAGATCCGGCCGAGCGAGCCGTTCAGGCGGCAGCGCTGCAACAGCTTGTTCGTGCCCAGCGGCCCGGCCGCGACGACGACCCCGCGCGCGCGGTGGACCCGCCGGTCCTTGTGCAGCCAGGCGCCCGAGCGCACGCTCTCGACTTCGTAGCCGTCCGCGCCGCTGCCGTCCCCGAGCGGGCGGACGTCGAGCACGGTCCGTTCGGGCATCACGCGCGCGCCGCGCTTCTCGGCGAAGTAGAGGTAGTTCTTGACGAGCGTGTTCTTCGATCCGTGCGGGCAGCCGACCATGCAGCGACCGCACAGGCGGCAGCCCGTGCGGTCGGGTCCATCGCCGCCGAAGCACGGGTCGGAGACGGTCTGGCCGGGCTCGCCGAAGTAGATGCCGACGGGCGTCTTTTTGTAGGTGTCGCCGACCCCGAGCTCCTCGCCGAGCTCGCGCAGCAGCTGGTCGGCGGGGTCGTCGTGCGGGTACTGGACGACCCCGAGCATCCGCTGCGCCTCCGCGTAATGTGGGGCGAGCGCGCTCTCCCAGTCGTTCATGTCCGCCCACTGGCGGTCCTCGAAGAAGGCCTTCGGCGGCATGTACAGCGTGTTGGCATAGCCGAGGCTGCCGCCGCCGACGCCACAGCCGGAGACGACCGAGACGTCTTTGAACGTGGTCAGCCGGAAGATCCCCTTCATCCCGAGCAGGGGGTTCCAGAAGTAGCGCTTCAAATCGGCGGTCGAGCTCGGCAGCTCATCGTCGGCGAAGCGCCGTCCGCACTCCAGCACGCCGACGGAGTAGCCCTTCTCCGAGAGGCGCAGAGCCGAGACGCTGCCGCCGAAGCCGGAGCCGATCACCAGCCAGTCGAAGTCGAAGCCGCCCGTCACGACCACCATCCTAATGGTTTCAACACGGGGGCCCCACCACGCTATATTCCGTGAAGTAATGGCGGTCGAGAGGCTGAGGAACCGGCCCTGCGGGGGCCGCTACGGGGACATCGTGCAGTCGATCGGCAACACGCCGCTGATCGAGCTGCCGCGGCTGTCCCCGAAGCCGGGCGTGCACATCTGGGCCAAGCTCGAGTCGCGCAACCCGACCGGCTCGGTCAAGGACCGAGTCGCCCGCGCCCTGATCGAGGACGCCGAGGAGAAGGGCGCGATCGCACCGGGCCAGACGATCCTCGAACCGACGTCCGGCAACACCGGCATCTCGCTGGCGATGATCTGCAGGCGCAAGGGCTACCGGCTGAAGGTCGTGATGCCCGAGAACGTCACGCCCGAGCGCACGCAGCTGCTTCAGATGTACGGCGCGGAGATCGTCTACTCCCCGGGCGCCGAGGGCTCGAACGGCGCGGTCGCGAAGGCGCTGGCGATGGCCGCCGAAGACCCCTCCTATTACATGCCCTACCAGTACGGCAACCAGGCGAATCCCAACGCCCACTACAACGGCACCGCGCTGGAGATCCTGGAAGAGCTCGACGAGGTCGCCGCGTTCGTCGCGGGGCTGGGCACGGGCGGCACGCTGATGGGCAACGGCCGCCGGCTGAAGGAGACGTTCGGCGACGCCGTCAAGATCGTCGCCGCCGAGCCGATGCAGGGCGAGCCGGTGCAGGGGCTGCGCTCGCTGGACGACGGCTTCATCCCGCCGATCATCGACCTCTCGCTGCTGGATCGCAAGATCTTCGTCACCAACCGCGACGCCATCATCTGGACGCGCAAGCTGCTCGACGAGGAGTGCTTGTTCGCAGGCGTCTCCAGCGGAGCGATCGCCAGCATCGCGGTGCGCATCGCGGGCGAGCTGGCCGAGGGCAACGTGGTGTTCGTCGTCGCCGACGACGGCTGGAAGTACCTGTCGAGCGGCATCTACACGCTGCCGGTAGACGAAATCGAGAACCTCGACGCCACCGTCTGGTGGTAGACGGTGGCGCGCAGCGCCGGGCCGGGCGAGCATGAGGAGCATCGCCGGCGGTCCGCTTGACGGCCGTGAGCCGGCGTATGCGCACACGCGTGCGCGCAGGTCGAGAGAGATCGGCGCCGAGGGGTCGGACGAGAGATGAAGATCTCGGGGCGCCTGCTCGACGAAGTGCTTGCGCACGTGCGCGAGGACCCGGAGAACGAGTGCTGCGGTGTGGTCGAGGTCGAGCCGGGCTCACCTGCTCGAGCGGTTGGCGTGCATCGAGCCGTCAATGTTCATGCGAGCCCGCTGAAGTTCGAGATAGATCCGAAAGAACTGCTCGAGCTGCACAACGCGATCGAGGCGGCAGGGCATATGTTGGGCGCGATCTATCACTCGCACGTACGGAGCGAGCCCTACCCCTCCCAGACCGACGTCAACTTCGCGGCCAACTGGCCGGGCGTGGAGTGGGTCATCGTCGGCCTCGCGGGCCCCGACGCGCCCGAGATCCGCTCATACCTGATCGACGGCGGTCGGGTGCGGGAGGTCGCGCTCGAGCGGGAGTGACGATGGCAGCCGGCGACGAGCCCCTCCTCTGCCCCTCCTGCGGGTCCGAGCACCCTCGCAGCGAGCGCTTCTGCGCGGATTGCGGGATGCCGCTCGTCTACGCCGCCGGCGCCGGCCAAACCGGCGAGCCGGCCGGCGAGCGTCGTGCGCGAGCGCGGAAGATCAAGCCGCAATACAGCGAAGGCAAGCTCGTGAAGGTGGCCTACGCGCAGAACCAGCCGGAGGCGGAGCTGATCCAGGGACTGCTGCTCGAGGAGGGCATCCCCAGCATGACGCGCCGCGCCGCCGGCTTCGACGTGCCCGACTTCCTGGCGGCCGGACCCCGCGACATCCTCGTCCCGGAATCGGGCGTCGAAGCGGCCCGCCAGGCCCTGAACGGCTCAGGCTCGGGCTCGGGCGGGCAGGCTCGCAGCTAAGATCGCCCGGATGAGCCGGTCGGAGCCCATGCGGACCCCTTCGCGCTGGCTTACGCGTCCAGCTCGGCACGCCGCTCTGCCGGTGCTCAAAGGCAACGGCCGGGGGCTGCGCGTCCGCGTCGGCGAGTCCGCTCTGAGCCGGATCGTCCGCAACGGCGAGCGGGCGGTCGAGGATGCGTTCTTGGATCTGCTGCGTCCCGGAGACGTGGTCTACGACATCGGGGCGAACATCGGCTGGTACACCCTGCTGGCCGCAAGGCGCGTCGGACCGACCGGCAGAGTGGTCGCGTTCGAGCCGGGGCTCGCAAACGCCAGCTGCGTGCAGCGCAACGCGGCGATCAACGGGCTCGCAAACGTGACCGTGGTCCCGGCCGCGGTCAGCGATCAGGACGGATGGGCGACGTTCCTGGACAACGGCAGCCTCATGAGCCGCCTGGACAAAGACGACGACGCCGCCCAAGCCAAGCGACGCGCGGCGAAAAACCAGGACAGCCGCGGCAAGATCCCCGTTCCCGTGCTCGCGCTCGACACCTGGATCGGCCAGACGGGCCAAGCTCCGCCGAACGTCGTCAAGATCGACATCGAGGGGGCGGAGATCGGCGCGTTGCGCGGGATGAGGGAGACCCTCCGAGCGGCCGCGCCGACGCTGATCGTCGAGCTGCACGCGACACGCACGGCGGTCGCGGACCTGCTCGACGAGGCGAACTACGAACACAGGCCCATCGAGTGCGATACGCCTACGCGCGAAGCCCCAGGGTGGGCTCACATATTGGCGTCCCCCCGCGCGTAGCCTCAAAGAGCGCCGGCTCTGAGGCTGGCCGGCTACACGAGCGCCGGCGCGCCGGCTTCGTTGGTGATCGCTTCGATCTCCTCGGAGGCTCTTTCGAACTCGGCGTCGGACAGCACCGGAGTGCCCTCGAACGGCAGTTCGCGCTGGAGCTCGACCCAGGCCTGGGAGGCGCTGTACTCGTCCCTGACCTTCACCGTGACCGGCCGCGGGATGCGGTAGGTGCGCAGCAGCAGCACGTGCAGCGGCTGCTGCCTGCGCCAGCCGAGGCGCCGTTCGGCGTAGGTCGGTGTCCACACGTAGAAAGGCGAGAGCGCGTCGACGCAGCGCGGGTCGGTGATCGTGAAGTGCCCGGCGACCTCGGCCCAGGCGCGGATGCGCACGCGGTCGGGCTGCTGGACGGGGATGGGGGAGGTGAAGGCGTGCAGCGGGGGCTCGCCGTCGCTCCAGACGCCCTCCTCGAGCGCGCGCCGCAGCTCGGGCTGGTGGGACTCGCGCACGAGGTCGCCGCTCTGGTTGTCGAACGTGGGATACAGGAAGAAGCGCTCATGGGCGAGCCTGAACGGCCTGCCGGGCTGGCGCAGGACGCCCTTGCGCAGGGTCAGCAGCTGCTCGCCTTCCGCGAGGGCGCGGACGGTGACAGCCCATTCTCTAAGAGCAGTTGGCATGGCGGAACCTGATGGGGGAGATAGGCGTTGAAAGAGGACGTCTCGATGTAAACCGCATGCCGCCCACCATTGCCGGGCGGTCAGGACGGCAACGGTCTTAAAGATACGAAATCCTGATCGAAATCCCAAATCTCCTGCAAATCAGCGCTTTTTTGGCGTCTATTCCGGCGGCGCCGGCCCGTGTCCGCCCCCGCCGGGGGTTTCGATGCGCAGCCGCCCGCCCGCCTTCAGGACGCCCGTCGCCTTGCCCGCGATCGGACGGCCGTCCAGCAGGTCGCGCCCGCGCAGGCCCGGCTCGCCGCCGGCCGCGCCGCGCGGCGGGTGGCGGCGGCGCTCGGCGATCAGCGAGAACGTCAGCTCCCGCAGCGCTTCGATCTCCCGCACGATCCCGTCGCCGCCGCGATGCGCGCCTCCGCCCCCCGAGCCCCGGCGCAGCCCGTACTCGAGCACGCGCAACGGGAATTCGCGCTCGAGCGCCTCGATCGGGGTGTTCAGCGTGTTGCTCATCGCCACGTGCACGCCGCTCGGGCCGTCCGCGTCCGGGCACGCGCCCTGGCCCCCGCCGACCGTCTCGTAGTAGGAGAACCCGCCGTCGCCGAGCGTGAGGTTGTTCATCGTGCCCTGTCCCTGCGCTCGCCCGAACGCGGCCAGCACGAGGTCCGCCACGCGCGAGCTGGTCTCGACGTTGCCCGCGGCCACGGCCGGCGCGATCGCCCTGGCGTCCGCGCTCGACTCTCCGCGGGCAAGTGTGCCCGGCCCTTCGGCCGCGGGTCTGCTCGACCCTCCGTCTGCGCCTGTGCTCGACCCTCCGTCCGCGGCTTGGGCGTTCGCTCCGGCGGCTTGGGCGTCCGCTCCCGCAGCCATCGCCGGACGGGCGCCCGCCGGCGCCTCTCCGGGCCGGGCGTTCAGGAGCGACCCCTCGGGTGCGACGATCTCGATTGGCCGGTACGCGCCCGCGGACGGGGGGATGTCGGGGTCCGTGAGCACGCGCACCGCGAACAGGCACGCCGAGCGGGTGACCGCGAGCGGGCAGTTGAGATTGCCCGCGTGCCGGCCCGCGCTGCCGCCGAAGTCGAGGATCAGCCGCTCGCCTGCGACCGTCGCGCGCAGCCGCAGCACGAGGTCTCCCTCAGCCGCCTCGAGCACGTCTTCGGCCACGCGCTCGCCGTCGGGCAGCGCCGCGATGCAGGCCCTGGTGCGCCGCTCGGCGTAGTCGAGTACCGCGCTCGTGGCCTCGTGCAGGCGATCGGGGCCGATCCGCCGGGCGAGCTCCCGCAGGCGCGACGCCCCGAGCCGGTTGGCGGCCAGCTGGGCGCGCAGGTCGGCTTCGCGCTCGGCCGGCTGGCGCATCTGTGCGGCGAGCTCTCTCAGGGTGGGCTCGTCCAGGCGCGTCGGGCCGATCACGACGCCCTCCTCGGCCAGGGTGCTGCTGTCCGCCGGCATCGAACCGGGAATGCGACCGCCCACGTCCGCGTGATGCGCGCGGCTGGCCGCGAAGCCGAGCAGCTCGCCGCCGTCTGGGGCCAGCACGGGCGTGATCACCGTGATGTCCGGCAGGTGCGTGCCGCCCGCGAACGGGTCGTTCAGCACCCACGGCATCCCGTCGGAGTGGTCCTCGTCGAGCACCGCCGCCACCGCCGCGGGCATCGAGCCGAGATGCACCGGTATGTGCTCGGCCTGCATCGTCATCTCGCCGTGCCTGTCGAACAGGGCGGTCGATGCGTCGCGACGCTCCTTGATGTTGGAGGAATGGGCCGACCTGATCAATACGGCGCCCATCTCCTCGCACCCCGCGCGCAGGGCGCCGGTGACCACCTGCAGCTCGATCGGGTCCAGGCCGCTCATTGACCGCCCGGGCTCTGTTGGGTCATGGGCGCTCGTGGTGAAGTGCTCCGCGGGGCATCCTGCCCCGCGTCCTGATTTGGTGGGCCGTCCTGGAGCCGTCCGTGACCGGCGGGGCTTCGCCCCGCCTCATTTTTGGGTGGGTGTCGGAGGGCTTTGTGGAGATGCACGGTGCCCCACTCGTCCACCTCGCCGGACCAGCCGGCTGGGACGAACAGGGTGGCGTCGGGCAGGGGATATACCGCTGGGCCCACGATACGGCCATGGCCGGCATCGACTCCGCGCAGGCTCAGCTCGGGCGCCTTGTCCCAGACCGACGCCCGGATCGTCACGAGCTCGATCCCGGCCGAGTCGTCGCGGTAGCCGTAACGCTGCTCATGCGCCTGCGCGAACTCCTCCCGCAGGACCTCCGGATCGGTCGAGTCGGACTCGACCGGCAGCTCGAACGACTGGCCTCGGTAGCGCAGCTCGTAGATGACTCGATCGCGGGCGTCTTCGCGCGCGCGCGCGTGCGCGCGCGTGGGTCCGCCCAAAAAGTCAACACTATCTCCAGCCGTCCCCGCCTCCGCCGACTCCGCTCTTGCCGCCGAGCCACCTTCGTCCGTCGACTCCGCCTCGTCCGTCGACTCCGCTTCGTCCGCCGACTCCGCCCCGTCTGTCGACTCCGCCTCGTCCGTCGACTCCGCCCCGACCGCCGACCACACTCCAGCCGCCGACCCCGCTCGCTCCAGCAGCTCTTCGCGCGCGCGCGCG
>DASQGE010000138.1:0-24928 GCA_035632775.1 Solirubrobacteraceae bacterium
CGCCTGCGCTATCGAATCCAGCTCTCGACGGACGCTCATGCGAGCTACAAGGGCGCTGTGGGGCTCGTGTTCGCGGGCGACGTGGATTGGGCGCAGATCGTCAAGGAATACCAGTCCACGAACATCGCTCCGGGCCGCTACAGCCCGCCGGCCTGCACGGGCGTACGCGTCAAGCCGCAGCTCGGAAACCCGGACCTGGAGAAGGCCAGCACGAGCTACATCGAGCGCCAGAACCTCACGATGAGGATGCATATGCGCCGATTCACGCGGCTGACTAACGCGTTCTCGAAGAAACTGGAGAGCCATGCGGCGGCGGTGGCGCTGCACTTCATGGCCTACAACTTCGCCCGGGCTCACAAGACACTCGCCAACCCATATCCACGGACTCCGGCGATGGCCGCCGGAGTCGCGGATCACGTCTGGACGCTACGGGAGATCGTGGCGCTGCTCGACTAAAACGACGTGGCTTCTTCTCTCACGAAGTCGCAAACGAGCCACACTGGCTGCGCGGGCCACGACAGCCTCATCGTCGGCGTGCTGCGCCAGCTCGACCATCGAGACATCCAGAGCCGCCGCGAGCGCCACGAGCTTGCCCCAGGACGGGCTCTTGATGCCGCGCTCAACCTGCGAGACGTAGGTCGGGTGCCAGTCCGCCCGGAAGCCAAGCCCTTCGATGGTCAGGCCGCGTTCTCGGCGCAGCCTTCGGATGGCCGCGCCGAGGTCCGTGTTGCTGGGCGACATGGCTCAGACGGCGATCGTGCCGCCGATCAACTCCACGATCCGCACGGTCGCTCGCGTGGCGAACACGCAGCCGTTTCCGGTCTTCGCTACGAGTCCGGCGGCGAGGAGTTCTTGGACGGCGATGCGGGCGTCTTCGGCGCTCTCGACCTCCCGGCCAAGATCATCCATCGACCAGAGGGGCTGCTCGTCCGTGAGCAGATAGAGCACGCGCTGTTCGACCTGCTCCATCCGTTGAGCAGGCGTCCGGGTATCTTGATCGGGCATGGGAGTTACGGCTCCTGTGTCACGCCCCCCGGCTGTTAGCGCAGCGCGGGGGGCAACAATGGGATCACGACGCCCCGCAGCCTAAACCCAGAAACCCCCGGCGCAACCCCGATCCTCAAACTGATGCACTACCCATCGAACGCAAGCATTGGATGCCCAGCGTCACTGAGACGTGCTCGTGTCGTATGGGCGGTCGGCGAGACGGGTGGCGGCCTCCGTGAGAACCAGCGCCGCGCGCTCGGCGTCGCTGAAACACGGCGTCTCGCGCCACGCCGCGACCGTGTGGATGCGCTCGCTGCTCTCGCCCGCGTGCTCGAGCTCGCGGGTGTGGATGTCGAGGCACACGCTGCCGCCGTTGATCTGGCTCGCGCGCAGATGCACCATGTAGAGCATGGTCTCGGGGATCCAGGACAAGCTTGGCGGCGAGAATGTGACATTCGAGGAGAGACGCCGCAGACTCCGCGCGGCGTCTCAGCCCGAACGACGACGGCGCGGTCGATCGTCTGCGGTCAGTCCTGCCCCGATCGATCTCAGCATGCGCATCACCACGATCACGTGGCCGCCCGTTCCGATCACGATCCGTTTGTAGAGACGGCCGGCAGCACCCGGGAAGATGGCTCGCGTCTCGGCCGTCAAGCGGCTCGCGCGGCCGTCGCTGACGGGCTCGATCCGCAGCGTGAGTGAGTAGCGCGCGAAGCGGTGCTTGCCGGCGAGCACGATCAGCGACGGCGCCTCTGCCCGGGCGACGCAAAAGCCGACTATCGTCTCGGGCACATCCTGCCCCGGCGGTGGCGGCTCGACGTACGGGCAGCCGCCCAAGCGAGTGGCGTACGGGCCGAGCGGCCCCATGCCGGCACCGAAGTGGCGCAGAGTGTTCTCGATGATCTGGTCCCACACGCGCCCGACTGGCGCTTGCACCTCGATCGAGTATGCGTCGATGTACGGCAGCTCGTCGGCTGCCATGGCGACGCTCATCGCTCGCTCGCCGCCTCGGTCCAGAAGTCGCGTGCCAGCGAACGTCGCTTCTGCCAGCGCTCGCCGCCAGTGACGAAGCTCACGATGCCGGCGGACTGGTCTGCGTCGGGCACCGCCCACGCGCCGTTGAGCGCGCCCGTCAGGCCGACCGAGAGCGCCTCGAAGCCCTGCGCCGTGTGCAGGTCGGCCTCGGCGCCCTTGTCGATGATCAGCTTCAGTTGTCGCACCGCCTGCTGGTTCTTGGACAGCAACACGCGTATGAGCGCGTCGACCTCGGCCCCCAGCCGCTCATCGTCCACCACACGGTTCCACAGACCGAGCTCGACCGCGCGGGCGGCTGGATACAGCGCGCCCAGCAGATTGACCTCCTTGGTCATCCGCCGGCCGATCAGGCGGGTCATGCGCGTGGTGCCGCCCCATCCGGGCGTGATGCCTACATCCACCTCTGGCATACCCCAGCGCGCCCGCGCGGCGGCCACCACGAAGTCACACGCCATCGTGATCTCCAGACCGCCTCCCACCGCGAAGCCGTCGACGACGGCGACCGTGACCTTGTCGAGGTCGGCGAGCGTGTCAGCCATTCGCTGGTAGCCGCGCACCCGTCGCACGATCTCGTTTGCGTCGCCCCATTGGTTCATCTCAGTGATGTCGTCGCCGGCGCAGAACGTCCCGCCGGCGCCCTGGACGACCAGCACCTTCACCGTCGTCGAGTCCCGTACGAGCTCGAGCGCTGCCGCCAGCTCCTCGGAGAGTCGCATCGACAACGCGTTGTGGCGCTCAGGGCGGTTCAGCGTAATGCGCGCCACCTGGTCGTCTTGCTCGTACAGCAGCTGCTCGAACTCAGCCGGACCCTCGACGGCCCGGCTCGCAGCGTCGCGCGCTCCGACTGTGGAGGTGGGGTCGTCGATGACGTACAGCCAGCTGCCGTCGTGCTGGCGGCGCGCCACCTCCGTGCTCGAGCTCTCGAAGCTCGTCCCTCCCCCTCGTTGGCCCCCAAACCGCATCTGCCAGTCGCCGGATATCAGCGCGATGTCGCCGACGACCATCGCGCGGCCGCCTACGGGGACGATGTGCGGGGTCATCGCCAGCAGTTGCTCCAGGCACTCACGGATCGCCCGATTGCCAGCAACCGGCACGCCGTCCGGCCCCACCAGCGTCGCCCCGTCCTCGTATAGGGCAATCAGTCCTTCGAGGTCGCCGGCGTTCACGCACTCGGCGAACAAGCGGGGTAGCTCTCTGGGGTCCACGACGCTCATCGATGCTCCTCTCGGATCGAGCTGTCTTTGCTTGCCCGGCGACACGAGCCGTCGAGAGGACGCCATAGTAGTCTTTAGCAACCAGTCCTACAACAAAACTACCGAGAGATTGAAACTAGTTGCCACCACAGAACCACACTGACGAGCAGGCCGCGAAGACCGCCGCCGCCCAGCAGGCGCTCGCGCTGCTCGCCGACCGCTGGAGCTTTCTGATCATCCGCGAGGCCTACCGCGGAGTTCACCGCTACGGGCAGCTGCAGCGCAACCTCGGGATCGCGCGCAACGTCCTCGCCGAGCGACTCTCCAAGCTGGTCGAGCACGGCCTGCTCGAGCGCGTGCGCTACCGCACTGACCCTGATTGGTACGAGTACCGGCTGACCCAACGTGGCCTTGACCTCTACCCCGCAATCCTCGCGTTCTTCCGCTGGGCCGACACGCACTACGGCGACCCAGGGCGACCGGCAATACGCATCCGCCACAGCGCCTGCGGCAAGCCCACGCGTCCGCTGCTTGTGTGCTCGGAGTGCCGCCAGCCGATCGGCGCACAAGACATCGAAGTGATCGACTGACGCTTTGGCGAGGCGACATCCGTTGAGCCGATCTCATATCGATGAGACGCCTACGATCTCATATGACTGAGACTGGGCTGTCTCACATCGGTGAGACGACGCACCGTACACGACCCGGGAGCCGCCGCGGCGCCTACTTCACCGTGAGCGTCCCTTCCATGCCGGCCGTGCGGTGACCGGGGACCGAGCAGTAGAACTTGTAGGCGCCGGGTTTGAGGCTGAGGGTCAGCGTCTTTGAGCCGCCCTGGAAGGTCGGCGTGGCGCCGATCACGGAGCCCGAGGACGATTCGACCGTGACGTTGTGGCTCAGCGAGGCCATGTTCGTGAAAGCGATCGAAACGTTTCCCGCTTTGGCTGTCAGGGCGGTGGTGTTGTATTTCAGCTGGCCTTCGCTGTTGGCTTCCAGGCTCAGGCTCTGCCCTTCACCAGCGGCGCCTGCCGGAGCGGAGTTCGAGGACGTCGTCGGGGTGGCGGCCGGACTCGCCGGCGTGGAGGACGACGAGGAGCTGCCGCTCGAGGAGCTGCCGCACCCCGCGATCGCGATCCCCGCCAGGAGGATGCCGAGCGCCGTTGCGCGCCGCATCCGGCATTGTGCCGCCTGCCCGAATGTCGCTGTCGTCATCGTTTCATCCTCCGTTCGTTCTCATGTTCCCCGCCCGCATCGTGTCACACGGCGCGGGCAGGGACGTGACGTTGTGGATATGCGCGGCGAGAGCCGCTGAAACAGGCCGACGCCGTATCGGCCACACGGGCCGTCAGGACTTGTCGAGCTTGGCCCCCGTCGGCTTCAGCACATACCACGAGGCGCCGAAGCCCTTGACGCCCTGGCCATAGGCGTCGCCGTTGTCTTTGTCCTGGCTGAAGAAGTAGAGCGGGTGGCCCTTGTATGTCACCTGCTTGGTCCCGTCTGGGCGCGTGATCGTGCCCAGATCGGCGGCGAAGGCGGCGCCTGCCACGGTCGCGCCGGCGGCGGTCGTGACCGGTGGCCACACCTGTGTGCACCCGCCCGAGCAGCTGGAGGTCGAGCCCTTGTCGCCTTCGAACATGTAGACGGTGAGCCGCTTCGGACCGGCGGCGAGGATCGGGCCGAGCTTGCTGTGCTTGGTCGTGACCACCACCCCGGCGCTCGCGGTCGTCGACTGCGCCGATGTCGAGCTCGTCGCGCCGGCCGGCGCGGACGCGGCGCTTGTCGTGCTCTGCGCTTCCGAGTACGGCGAGCCGCTCGCCGCGGAGGTCGTGCTTTTGCCGCTGCCGCCACAGCCGGCCGCCAGCAGGGCGACCGTCGATGCGACGGCTCCAAATGCAAGTGGGCTTCTCACCATGATCTCCTGATCTTCGGGTCTCGCGCGAATGCGCCTCATGCCTCCAGACGCCACGTGCCCGGGAACCTTCCCGCGGTATCTCTTGCGCCGGCAGGCGGGCGATCGACGGCCCTGCATGCCGCGGTCAGACGACGACCAGCGGTATGCCGAGGTTCGGGGCCCGCGCGAGGCGCTTGTCGGCGGTGATCAATTCGGCGCGCAGCCCGCGCGCGAGCGCCACGTAGCAGGCATCGTAGGCGGTCAAGTTGCCGCGCAGGTTCCATACGTCGGCCATGAGGTCGAGCGTGGGAATACGCGCGATCGACATGTCGAGGAAGTCGGCGAGCATCTCGTTCGCCCGCGCGCTCGCGGCCTTGCCGGAGCGCTCAAGTCGTCTGATGGCGTGCACCACCTCAGGGTTGATCGAGTCGGGCGCCACCAACGCGATGCCGCGAATGGCTCTCTCCACCGCTTCCGCCTGCTCGCCGGCGCACAGCAGCTCAACTACGGCCGACGCGTCAATTATGCGTAATAGCGTTCCAGATCTGCTCGTCGCGCTCACGGCGTCCCTCGTGAATCAGATCTACGATCTCCTCGCTGGAGACGCCCTTCACCGGCTCTCGCTGCCTCACTCGCTCCAGCCACTCGCGCGTCGTCGGAACGGCAAGGTCCCGATCGAGGACGCTCAGCACGTAGTCGCTCAGGCTCCTGCCCTCCTGCCGCGCGCGCACGCGTAGGCGCTCGTGCAGCTCGGGCGGGACATGCTTGATCTGGATCGCGCTCATGGCATGACAATAGCATGCTAAACGCATGCTCAGAGCATGCTGACATGGAGCCGGAATCACCCTCCCCCCTCCCCTGCCGCCCGCCGCGCGACCGAGACTCAGCCTGGAATCGGCGCGCCGAGCAGCGCTGCGAGGATCCCGGCGGCGCCGGCGAAGAGCAGGGTCTGCACGACGCCACGGCGCAGGGACAGCAGGGCGATCGCGGCCGCGGCGAGGATCGGGTACTGCCAGCGCTCGCCGATCGCCCCCGCGAGCGGGATCGCGGCGCCGATGATCGCTCCGGCCGCGGCGGGGACCGCGCCGGAGAGGAAGGCGCGGACACGTTCGTCGATCAGCAGCCGCTCGAAGCGGGCGGCGCCGAGCAGGATGAAGGAGAACGAGGGCGCGAACGCCACCAGCGCGGCGAGCAGCCCGCCGGGCAGCCCCGCGGCCGCGTAGCCGACCGCCGCCACGGTCTGGGTCACAGGGCCGGGCGTGACCTGGCCGAGGGCGACGGCGTTCAGGAACTGGGTGTGGGTCATCCAGTGGTAGACGCCGACCGCGTCGCCCTGCATCAGCGGGACGATCACGAAGCCGCCGCCGAACGCGAGCGCGCCGACCTTGAACGCGGTCCACACGAGCGCACCCACGCCCGCCGGCGCCGCCGCAGCCGTGGCTGGCGCCGGCGACAGCGAGATCGCCTGCGCCACGGGAGCGCTCGAGGCCGCTCGGGCGATGCGCGCCGCGGGGAGAGCGGCGAGCAGCGCGGGCCACGCGTGCGCGCCGACGGCGCCGCGAACGAGGCTGCGCAGACCGAGCTCGGCGAGGCCGCACCCGAGCAGGACGAGCACCAGCCACGGGCCGGTCAGAGCCGCCGCGAGGCCGCCGGCCAACGCGTACAGCAACACGCGCGGACGCTCGCCGGGAGGCGTGCGCGCCCAGATCGGGACGGCGAGCGTCAGGCCCGCGCGCAGGGCGACGGCGGCGACGGCCGCGCCGGCTCCCATGCCCGCGCCGCGCAGCCAGCGCGGCGGAGAGCCCGCGAGGAACAGCGCGGAGAGGGCGAGGATCAGCACGAGGCCGGGCGCGACGAAGCAGGTGCCGCCGAGCAGCGCCCCGCGCGTCCCGCGCAGGCGCCAAGCGCAGTAGATCGCAAGCTGCGTCGAGGCCGGGCCGGGCAGCAGGTTGGTCGCTCCGATCGCGCGCTCGAACTCGGCCGCGGTCAGCCAAGCACGGCGATCGACGCAGAGGTCGTGCAGCAGGGCCACGTGCGCAGGCGGGCCGCCGAATCCGATGCAGCCGATGCGCCCCCACTCGCGGGCGATCTCGGCAAGCGAGGGAGCGGTCGTGGCACGATCTGCGGGCATGCGAGCGCAAGAGTACGGCCCCGCCGATCCGACGGGATCGACCGCTGCCGCGGTCGCCCGATATCGGCGGATCGAGGTTGATCTCACAGCGACTTCCGGAGCGCTCGCGGGTTCAAGGGGTTCGGGACGGTCCCGCCATCGCGGTCGAGCCACGGCGAGGCCGACGCGCTACGCCCACGTGCGTATCCGCACAACGTCCAGCAAACCGCGGACAGCGCTCAGCAGCGGCGCGCGAAAGCCGACAAGAAAGTGTGCTCTATCCAGCAGGGAGCGGCGTACAGCGCGTCGAACGTGACGCAGATCGACCGTCCGCGAAGAATGATTGACAACGCAACTATCGCGGCGTATAATTCCGACCACAAGCATCGGATTAGAAGGACCCGACATGGCAGACACACCTCGCAAGACCACCCCGAACAGCGTCGCCGGCGCCGCGAGCGCGTCGACTGACGCATTCATCCCCGAGTCCGTGGACCAGCTCCTGGCCCATTCGCGGCGCTACCCGCTGCTGACGCCCGCGCAGGAGATCGAACTGGCGCAGAAGATCGAGCGCGGCGATCTGCAGGCCAAGGAACTGCTCGTCAACTCGAATCTCAGGCTGGTCGCATCCAACGCCAGGCGCTATCAGAACCAGGGACTGCCGCTGGCCGACCTCGTGCAGGAGGGGATGCTGGGGCTGATTCGGGCCAGCGAGAAGTTCGACTGGCGCAAGGGCTTCAGGTTCTCCACCTACGCGACGCTGTGGATCAGGCAGGCGATCCAGCGCGGCCTGGAGAACTCCGGGCGCACGATCAGGCTGCCGGTGCACGTCGCGCAGCGTTCGCGCAAGGTCGGCAGGGTCGAGCGCGAGCTGTCGGTGCGGCTAGGGCGCGAGCCGACGATCGAGGAGCTGGCGGCCGAGACAGGACTGGAGATCGAGCAGATCGAGGAGGTGCGCCACCAGCGCGCGGCGCTCGTAAGCCTCGACCAGCAGGTCGGCGAGGACGGCGACACCGCCCTCGGAGACCTGCTGCCCTCGGACGTCGAGGCGCCCGAGGAGACCGCCTGGGAGGCCGAGCGCGAGCGGATCGTGCACGAGGCGATCGCCCAGCTTCCCGACACCGAGCGGACCGTGCTGACGCTGCGGTTCGGCACCGGACGCGAGGAGCCGCAGACGCTGACCGCGATCGGCAAGCGGCTCGGGTTCTCCGCCGAGCGGGCCTCACAGCTCGAGCAGCGGGCGCTGAAGAAGCTCGCCGAGTCGCCGGAGATGGCGGCCCTGCGCGAGGCCGCCTAGCGCTCGAAGCCGGCCGTCCCCGTCGCCCTCTACCCTGGGTGGCTCGCTGGCAGTGCAACGGCGGAGGTGCGGACGTGACCGACGGCGACGTGCGGAAGTCATTGTGGGAGCGGACGGTCGAGCTGACGATCGCCGCCGGCGAACGGGCGCTGGCGCCGATCGAGCGGTTCATCGGCAAGCGTTCGCTGGTGGGCGACGCGACCTTCTTTGCGAACGACCGCTTTCCGTGGATCGCCGAGATCGAGGCGAACTGGACGACGATCAGGGCCGAGCTCGAACGCGTGCTCGAGGACCGCGAGGCGCTGCCGAACTTCCAGGACATCTCCAAGGACCAGATCGAGATCACCGACGACGACCGCTGGAAGACGTTCTTCCTGTACGGCTACGGCTTCGAGGCGAAGCTTGGGATCGAGATGTGCCCCGAGACCGCGGCGCTGATGAAGCGGATCCCCGGAATGACGACCGCGATGTTCTCGATCCTGTCGCCGCACAAGCACATTCTCGACCACCGCGGCCCGTACAAGGGCGTGCTGCGCTACCACCTCGGGCTGATCGTGCCGCGCGACGCCGAGGCCTGCCGGATCAGGGTCGGCGAGGACTACCGGCACTGGCAGGAGGGCCAGAGCATGGTGTTCGACGACACGTTCAACCACGAGGTCTGGAACGACACCGACGAGACGCGGGTGGTGCTGTTCGTGGACGTTCTGCGGCCTCTCCCCTTCCCCGAGTCGCTGATCAACCGGGCGATCGTCAAGGCGATCGGCTACTCGCCGTTCGTGCTGGATGCCAAGCGCAACCAGGAGGCCTGGGAGAAGCGCTACCGCGCGCGCAAGCAGGCGCAGCGGGCCGCGGCCGCATAGCACACGCGGTCCAGCAGATCAGTCGTGGTCGGTATGGACGGAGACGTCGATCACGTCCGGGTGCTCGGCCCTGATCCGGCGCTCGAGCTCGTCCGCGAGCGCGCGCGCGTCGGCGAGCGTGCGCTCGGGCCCGAGGCACAGCGTGAGCACCGCGCGCGGGCCGTGGGCCAGGTGGCGCGAGCCGAGCGCGGCGTCGGGCTCGACGTGGACGACCACGTCGCTCCCCGGCAGGACCTGCTCGATCGCGTCCTCGATCGCGCTGGCGACCTCATGGCCGTGGGCGAGGTCCGCGTCGGGCTCCATCCCGACGACCACATCGGCGAAGTGCCGGCCGCCCGACTCGCGCATCCGCAGGCGGCGCACGCTGACGGTCTCGTCGATCGCGCCGATCGCAGCGCGAACGGCGCCTTCGGCCGGCCCTGAGGCGGTGTCCATCAGCACCCTGACGCTGCCCCGCATCAGGCCGCCGGCCGAGAACAGCACCAGCGCGGCCACGAGCAGGGCCGCGATCGAGTCGGCCTGAGGGTGTCCCGATCGCACGAGCACCAGCCCGATCAGGACGGCGATGGAGCCGACGAGGTCGAGCGTGAAGTGCAGCGCGTTCGCGCCGAGCGCGGCGCTCGAGTGGCGGTGGGCGGCGCGGTGCGAGGCACGCGAACGGCCGGCGTCGACGACGATCACCGCGCCGACGACCGCCAGCACGTACCAGCGGGCGTCGGCCGTGCGGCCGTGGCCCATGAGACGCCCGATCGCCTCGATCGCGATCGCGATGGCGGCGGCGATCAGGATCGCGCTCTCGCCCAGCGCGGAGAGGTGCTCGGCCTTGCCGTGACCGTAGGGGTGCTCGCGATCGGCCGGGCGTCCGGCGACGCTCACGGCGAAGAACGTGAGCAGCGCCGCGACCAGGTCGGTGGCGGAGTGGATCGCCTCGGCGATCAGCCCGAGGCTGTGCGCGAACAGGCCGACGACGAGCTTGATCGCCACCAGCCCCGCGGCGGCCGCGACCGACAGGAGCGCCGTGCGCTGCGGCGAGGCGACTGGCCGCGGCTTGCTCATCGTGCGAGATTAGTCGGCCGAGGGCGTGTCACCGCGCGCACCATCCCAGAAGGTTCGCGCCCGCTTTTGAAATCGCCGTATCCCTACGCACGCGCCCAGCGACGGACACGGCTCGCGGAGTCGCTTCGCGCGCGGTCTCGCCCCAAAAAACCTCAGACGCCGGACACGTCCAGGCCCGTTCCCTGCAGCAGCGTGTTGGCCTGGGAGTTCAGGGTCGTGAACTCACCCGTGAAGATCAGCAGGCCCAGCGCGATCATCACCGCGCCGCCGACGCCGATCACGATCGGGAAGTGGCGCTTTACGACCGCCAGCGCGCTCGTCGCCCGCTCGAACGCGAGCGCGATCGCCAAGAACGGGATCGCCAGGCCCGCCGAGTAGAACGCGAGCAGCAGCGCCGCGTGGGCGGCCGAGCTGGAGACCGCGGCCTGCGTCAAGATCGCGCCCAGCGTGATGCTCGTGCACGGCGTCCAGGCGATCGCGAACGCCGCCCCCGCGAGCAGCGGACCGCCGCGACCGGCGACCGATCGGAGATCGGCCAGCATCCGCGACCCCGGGCGCCACTCGAAGTTGAGCTTCTCCACGAACGGCGTTGCGAGGAACACGACGCCCATCAGCACGATCACGACGCCGCCGATCTGCTCGAGCGTCTGTTTGTGGGCGTTCAACGTCGAGCCGATCGCGGTTGCGCCCAGGCCGAGCAGGATGAAGATCGAGGAGAAGCTGGCGATGAACAGCAGGCTCGGCACGAGCACCCGCCGCGCCCCGGTGTGCTGCAAATCGGCGGGCGCGACCCCCACGACGGTCGACAGGTAGCCCGGCACCAGCGGCAGCACGCAGGGCGAGAGGAACGACACGAGCCCGGCCGCGAGCGCGATCGGGATGCCGACGCCCGTGGCGGTGTCGGCGGAGGACGCGGCGGCGATCAGCGGATGGACGGAGCTCATGTCTGAAACGTGACGGTCCGATCGGGTTCCGGTTCCGGCTCCCCGGCGTCGCCGAGCGCCGCCCGGAGTTCGGCGACCTCGCGCTCCAGCCGGGCGACGCGCTCCTCCAGTCCGGTCAGCGGGGCGGCGAGAACGGGGGCGGCGAGACGCTCGAGGTCGGCCGCGGGTGCAGACGGCACGGTCGCCCCGGACGCGGCGCCGGCGTCGTCGGAGTCGGCACTGAGCAGATGGCCGTAGCGCTCCTCCTTCTGCCCCGGGCGGCGATCGAGCCGCGCGACGAGCCCGCGTGCGATCAGGCGCTGCAGCGTGTCGTGGACGGCGTCGAGGTCGGCGAAGCCGTGCATCCGCTCGGTCCGCTGCTTGAGCTCGCCCGGGGTCTGCCCTCCGCGCAGCAGCAGCACGCACAGGACCGCGTGCTCGTCGCCCCTCAGCGGCAGCGCCTCGGCCAGCAGGTGACGGTACTTCGGCGCGCGGCTGCCGCGCCCGCTGGCAAGGCGCGCGTAGCCGCGACGCTCCAGCCGGTGCAGCGCGTCGCGCAGGGCGGCGTCGTCGTAGTCGACGACCGGGTCGCGGTTGGTCGACTGGTTGCACGCCAGGCGCAGGCCGTTGAGCGTGAGCGGGTAGATGTCGGGCGTCGTGATCTGCTTTTCCAGCATGCACCCGAGCACGCGCACCTCCGAAGCGGACAGGTTCATGGCTTAACCCTACGATCTTTTTCCGGCGCGCCGCACCGATCGGGAGGCGGCCGCCCGCACGCACGGCGCCGGGCTACGCGGCGCGCGAGGCGAGCTCGGTGAGCAGCCGCGAGAGCTGTCCGCCCTGCCACGCGATCGGCGAGCGTGGAGGCGAACCCTGCTCCTCCACCTCCAGGCGCGCGCCGGGGATCGCCTGCGCGTAGCGTTCGCCCACGGCGAGCGGATGCGCCGGATCGGCCTCGTCGCGGCTTGCCACCACCAGCGTCGGCGCCGAGATGCGCGCGAGCTCCTCGATCCGCTCGAACGGGCGCGAGCGGGGCACCGCTTCCAGCGCGTCGGCGACCGCGAGCGGGTGATCGTGCGCGGACAGGCGCTGGCGCAGCACCTTCTCGACCGTCGGCCGCCACGTGGCGGGAACCGCGGCGAGGTCGTACGCGGCCAGAAAGCCCTCCACCCCACCCTCGCGCAGCCCGCGCGCGAGCGCGTCCCAGGCCGCGTACGCGGCCTCGCTCCTCGCGTACGTCGCGGGGTCGTAGGCGGGCGTTATCAGCCCGAGAGCCGCGACGCGCGCCGGATGGTCCAGGGCGAAGCGCGCGATCGTATGCGCCCCCATCGACGCTCCCGCGAGGACGGCCCGCTCGATGGAGAGCGAGTCGAGCACCGCGAGCAGGTCGCGCGCGAGGCGCTCGTAGCCGTAGGCGCGCCGGTCCCGCGGAGCGCTCGAGCGGCCGTGGCCGCGCGCGTCGTAGGCGAGGACCCGCAGGCCGGAGCGCTCGAGCAGGCGCGAGCCCATCACGACGTAGCGACGCGTCGCGCTGAGGCCGTGCAACAGCACGATCACGGGGCCCGAGCCGGCCTGCTCGCCGGCCAGCGCCACCCTGTCGTCGGTCTGGATCTTCAGCTCGCCGGCGCTGCTGCTAGACATGCACGGCGGCGTGCGCGCGGAGCAGCTTGGCCGAGCGTTCGGGCCGCTCCCAGAAGAAGAGGTGACCGATCCCCTCGAGGATCTCCAGGCGCGCATCCGGGATGAGCCCGGCGATCATGTGGCCGTTCTCGACCGGAAGCAGCTCGTCGAGCGTGCCGTGCACGACGAGCGTCGGCGCCGCGATCTGCGGCAGGCGGGCGGACGTGTCGTGTCCGGAGATGGCCCGCATCTGCTCCATGATCACTCCCACCGACACCGCCCTGCGCAGGCCGATCTCCAGGAAGCGCGCGTACGCGTCCTCGTCCGCGGCGAAGCCGGGCGACACGTTGACCTCCCAGCCGATCCTGAGCGCCCGTTCGCGGTCGCCGGAGCTCATCCCTTCCGCAAGCCTGCGCATGACCTGTTCGGAGGTGAGCGCGCTGCCCTCGCCCCCGCAGTAGGTGCAGCCCAGCGTCAGCGTCCGGATGCGCTGCGGGTGCGCGAGCGCGAGCTCCTGGGCGACCATCCCGCCCATCGAGATGCCGAGCACGTGGGCGGAGTCGAGCTCGAGCGCGTCGAGCAGGCCGGCGGCGTCCTGCGCCAGCTGGGCGATCGTGATCGGTCCCTCCAGACGGCTGCTGGCGCCGACGCCGCGATGGTCGTAGACGATCACCTCGAAGTCGCGCCGCAGGTCCTCGAGGAAGGGCGCCCCCCAATGCTCCAGCGTGCCGCTCATCCCCATGATCGCCAACAACGGCGGGCCGGAGCCCGCGCGCTCGTAGTCCAACTCGGTCCCCCCGACGCTTGCCAGCGGCATCTTCTGATCCTATAGGAGCAGCGAGAGCTGGTTCGGCGTGGGGCGCGCTGCGGCGACGCCGCCGCGGCGATCGAAGCTGTGGCGGGCGCCGTCGAGCTCGTCCGGCCGGCCTCGCGGGCCGGTCGCGGGCGGCTCGGGCGCGGCGGATGTCGCCGCGGTCAGGCCCGCGATCCGCACCCCCAGCAGGCGCACCGGTCGTGGCGGCGCGTACCGGTCGAGCAGGCGCAGCGCCACGGCGGTCACCCGCTCGACGTCGCTGGTGGGCTGCTCGATCGTATGAGCACGGGTGACGGTGGTGAAGTCGTCGAGCCGGACCTTGATCCCGATCGTGCGCCCGCGCCGGCCGTGTGCGGCGAGGCTCGAGCACAGCTCGTCGGCCATCCGCTCGAGCGCGTCGCGCAGCCGGGCGGGGTCCTCGACGTCGCGGTCGAAGGTCCGCTCGCGCGACTCCGACGCCACCTTGCGCGCCGCTCCGACGACGCCGTCGTGCTCGAAGCGCGCGCGGCGGCCCAGCTCGACGCCGAGGTTCGGCCCGAAGCGCCCGATCAGCATCCGCTCGGGCGCCGCGGCGAGAGCGCCGAGCGTGGTGAGCCCCAGCTCGGCCAGGCGCGCGGCGGTCTTCGGCCCGATCCCGGGCACGAGCGCGGGCGGCGCCTGCGCGAAGCGCGCGCACGCCTGCTCGCGCGTGAGAACCACGAACCCGGCGGGCTTCTCCGCGTCGGACGCCACCTTCGCCACGAGCTTGTTCGGGCCGATGCCCACCGAGCACGTCAACCGCGTGGCCGCCTCGATCTCCGCGACGAGCCTGCGCATCGCCGCGCGCGGCGAGAACAGCTCGCTCAGGTCGAGGTAGGCCTCGTCCAGCCCCACGATCTCGACCCGATCGACGTGTGCGCGCACGATGTCCATCACCTCCCGCGACGCCTCCCGGTATGTCGCGAAGTCCGGCGGCAGGAACACCGCCTGCGGGCACAGCCGCCGCGCCCGCGCTGCCGGCATCGCCGACCCCACTCCGTAGCGCCTGGCCTCGTAGCTCGCGGTCGTCACGACCGCGCGCGGCCCGCTCCCGGCCACGACCACGGGCCTGCCGCGCAGCTCGGGCCGGCGGCGCAGCTCGATCGAGACGTAGAACGCGTCGCAATCGACGTGGGCGGTGCTCAGCTCAGACGACTCGGCAGGCATTTGGGCCGAATCTAGCGCTCCTTCCGGCGGGCGCCACGAGCAGCTGGGCGCATTTGCCCGAGGCTTCCGCAGCGCCCTACAGTTCCTGCGATGACTCCCGTCCGCTCGACCGCTACGCCTCGCCGCTCGTCCCGTCGTGGATTGGTGGCTCCATCCCTTGAGCAGCTCTCCGGGGTCGAGTCGAGGCCGTGGCCGATCGTCAGGTCCACAGAGCCTCGATCGGAGTAGCCCATATGCGACCGCCGAGCGGGGTGGTCCGGCGTGTCGTGCACAGCACGAGACCAGCGACGAACCTCTCGCCCGCGAGGGCCCGAAATCTCCCCAGGCCGCGAAGGTCACCTTGCCTGACCGTTGCGCCGGCCTTGATCTCGACCGCGATCACCCTGCCCGTGCGGTCTTCGAGCACGACGTCCACCTCCTCTCCGTGCGCGCCGCGCCAGTGGCGCATCGTCGGCGCCGTCTCGGTGTGGGGCAGCAGGCGTGCCAGCTCCATCGCTGCGAAGGACTCGTATGCACGGCCGCTGAGTGCGTCGTCCCGCGCGATCCGCGTCGCGTCGGCGTTCAGCAGATGGGCCATCAGGCCTACGTCCTCGATGAACAGGCGCGGCGCGCGCACGGCGCGCGCGGGGAAGCCGGGGGTCCAGGCCGGCACGCTTACCAGGAGGTGCAGCAGCTCCAGCAGGCGAACGTAGGCACGTACCGTCTTCTCGTCGGCCGCCAGCGCCTGCGCGATCGGTCGCATCGAGATCAGCGAGCCGGAGCCGGCGGCGAGATGGACGAGTAGCGCAGGAAGCAGATCGGGACGGCGAACGTCGACGAGGTCCGGAACATCGCGCGCAACCAGCGCCGCAAGATAGTCATCGAACCACGCTTCCCGGCGGCGCTCCGAGCGGGCGACCGCCGCCGGGAATCCGCCTGTCGCGATGCGCTGTGCGTGCGCGGCTCTGCCGACCTCCCGCGACTGCACATATGGGGCGCCTGCGCCTTCCCAGATCTCATCCAGCCATCGCGGCACGGCTTTACGTGCGATCTCCGCCTGTGTAAACGGACGCAGCGGAACCCGCTCGACGCGCCCGGCCAGCGAGTCGCCGATGCGGGGCGCCAGCAGCAGGCTGGCCGATCCGCTCACCAGGAAGCGACCTGCCGTTGGTTCCTCGTCCACCGCCATCTTCAGCGTGAGCACGAGCTCGGGCACACGCTGAAGCTCGTCGATGAACGCCCGGTCGCCGAGCGCCGCCGTAAAGCCCTGCGGATCGTCGCTCGCGCCGCGGCGAGTGTTCGCGTCGTCGAGTGTCACGATCCGCATGCCCCGCTCAGAGGCGAGCTTCGTACAGAGCGTCGACTTGCCCGCCTGCCGTGGACCTTCGACAGCCACGATGCGCGTGTCCGCGAGCGCCTCGACGACACGTGCCGCCGCATGCCGGGGGATCTCCTGCGCGGACAAAGTAGGGCTACTGTAGCGGACAATCCGGAATACGATTACGGACAATCCGGAATACGACGATTATGTCATACACCCATTACGTCATTCCGCTCGCAAAGACCCGATAGCAGCGCAGTCGCAAAAGCGTCGGCATCCAGTGCGCGACGCGCAGGGCTCTGCCGCGGACACGACTCTTGAATCCAGCGACGTCTGCGGCGGTGCCGTTGCAGCACGCGACGATCTCTGGCAATCTTCATCTGGAGTGTTTCTAGGCTGCGCGGACGGCCGCGGACGAGGGGTCGCGGAGCGCGCTGCGGCCGTCGGGAGACGAGACAGTAGAATGGGAAGCAGAGAGGGAGAGACAAGGATGCCGACTCGCCACAACCGTCAGTCACGGGCATTGAGGCATGGACTGGGCCGATCGTACGGGACGCGCCAGCCGGGCAGCAGGCGCCGGCTGTGGGCGGGATGGATCGCGCTCGTGCTGCCGCTCGCGCTCGTGCTGGTCGCTCTCCTCGCCCCGGCTGGGCAGGCGGCAAGCCGACGCTCGCCGGAAGAACAAGCTCTCGCCGCCGAAAGGAAGGCCGTCGAAAAGGAAGAACGCGCAGCCGTGAGGAAGGCTGAAAGGGAAGAACGCGCGGCCGCCCGCAAAGCGGCGCGGGAACTCGAACGAGGCGCCGCCCGCATCGTCAGCTCCAACGAGCGGAACAACGCGGTGGTGCTGATCAGCTGCGGCCAGGTGCGGTGGGAGTTCAGGAACTTCCCCGACAGGCCCAACAACACCGTGACCGAGACGCTCACCATCAACCATTCGAAGTTGGCTCCTACGACGTTCAGCTTCGACGGTCCGAGCGCCACGCAGACGACGCCTCTCAACGATCCTCCGGGCACCTATCAGATCGACACCGCTGCGAAATGGAGGCCGTGGGAAAAGGGCTTGAAAGCAGGGTTCGACATCCACCTCAAAGTGAGCTGCGCGCCCACGCCCGCGTTCTCTGTCGAAAAGCTGCAGCAGATCGCCGGCGGCGGCGGGTCCTACACGACCGCGCAGGTGGCCGGCCGGGTCGGACAGACCGTCGACTACGAGATCCTGGTGAAGAACACCGGCAACGTTCCGCTGGCGTACGGCGGCTTCAGCGACCCGCGCTGCGATCCCGGGACGGTCTCCGGCGGGCCCGGCGGCGAAGTTGCGCCGGGCGCCTCCACGACATACTTCTGCACGCATCTGCTGCGCGAAGCCGACCAATCCGCCGGCTCGTACTCGAACACGGTCACCGTCAAGGGCACGCCGCCGCACGGCGAAGGCTTTCCGGTCACGCACGCCTCCAACACGGTTGTCGCGAAGGTCCCGTCTCCGGAAGAAAGAGCGCGCGAAGAAGAAGCAGAAAAGACGCCAGGGGAACCCACGCCCCCGGGCACAACGGCGCCTCCGTCGACGTCCGGCTCCTCCTCCCCCACGTCCTCCTCGCAGTCGTCGACCTCGTCGAGCGCCCAGTCGCCCAAATCGGGCGTTCTCGCGTTCTCGGCGGTGACCGTGCCGGCATTGAAGGGCCCTCAGGGCTGCGTGCGCGGCAGCTTCCGCGCGAGCGTGAAGTCGGCCGGCGTCGGCAGCGTGACGTTCTATCTGGACGGGCACAAGCTGAAGACGCTCACCGCGCGCAACGCGCACAACGGGCTGCTGACGGTCGCGATCAATCCGGCGAAGCTCGGCGTCGGCGCGCACAGGCTGGTGGCCAAGATCACGATGGCGCGGATCGCGTCCTCGACCAAGCCCGCACACGCGTCGCGCGCGATCACGGTCTTGCGCTGTCGCTCGGCGGCGCTGACGCCCAAGTTCACCGGCTAGGCGTGATCGTGAAACACCGAGCGGGCACCCGGCGACGCCGTGCGCTGGTGGGTCTGCTGAGCGCGACGGCCCTCTCCGCGGCGCTGGCCGGCCCAAACCTCGCTGCTGCGCAGGACAGCGCAGGCGCGGTCCTCACCCGCCTGTCCGATCTGCACGCCGTCTCGCGCTGGGCGTATCCGGCGTCCGCAGCCCTCATCCGCTCCTCGCCGTCAGCGAGGGCACACGCTCTCGGGCGGCTGCGATTCCTGACCGGCGACGGCCAGGCCGAGCTGTACCTGGCGCTGGCCTCCGAGCGGCTCGCCTCCGGTCAGACGTGGATCCGGGTGGAGCTGCCGGCCCGCCCCAACGGGCGGACCGGGTGGGTGCCGAGCGAAGCGCTCGGATCGCTGCACGCGGTGAACGGCTTTCTGCTGATAGACCGGCGCCGCTTGCGCGCGACGCTGTTTCGAGATGGGCGGGCGATCTTCGGTGCCCCCGTCGGGGTCGGCGAGCCGAGCACGGTCACCCCGTCGGGCCACTTCTACGTGATGGAGAAGCTGACGACGCTGCGCGCCCCGTTCTACGGCCCCTACGCGATCGGCACGAGCGCGTATGCGCCGACCCTGAGCGAGTGGCCGGGGGGCGGCGTGGTGGGCATCCACGGAACCGACGAACCGCAGCTGATCCCCGGACGGCCGTCGCATGGATGCATCCGCATGCGCAACCCCGACATCGTCCGCCTGTGGGCCAAGATCGCGCTGGGCACGCCGATCGAGATCACCTGAGCCAGCGCGCCGTCAGCCTATGGGCGCTTCGAGCTCGGCTCAGCCTGGATCCACGATTTCGCGGTCGCCTCGGCACCGGATGGCGCATCGCCAGGCGCCATCGCCCCGAGGGGTCACCCTACGGGCGCTCCGTCGATGTCCGGAGGCTCGACCCCCGGCACCGATGCTCAACCCGCCATCGGTGGATCCAGGCTCAGCGGGTGCTCCACACCTGCCCCGTGTCGCCGAACCCGAGCGCTTGCTTGGTCGCTTCGGTGAGGTCGAATTCCCGGCCCGCGACGTAGGGCCCGCGGTCGATCACCGGCACCCGCACCGTGCGCCCGTGATAGCGGAGCGTGACCTCGGTGCCGCAGGGAAGGGTCTTGTTGGCGACGCCCATCGTCGTGCTGGTCAACTGCCCCCCGCACGCTAGGCCGCCGCCACCGCCGTACCACGACGCCTCCGCGAGGCGGTACACGTTCAGGCGGCCCAGCCGCCGGCTCGTGGGGCGGTCGGACAGGTCACCGGCGAACCTCAGCCGCACCAGCTCGCTGCCCAAGCGCCGCGGAATGAAGCGCACGCGGAAGCGTCCACTCCGCCCCGCGCGGGTGCTCGCGATCGTGCTCCAGCCGCGCGCGCCGCGCGCCTGCAGGGCGATGACCCGACCGGACAGGCCGACCGCCGATCGGGGATCGGCCGGCAGATCGGCCAGCAGAGCGCCCGGGATCGTCGCTGCGTGGCCTGCGAGCACGTTCAACTCCGGCCGGCGAGCCGCCAGCGAGACACTGGCCGCGATCCCCGCCCCGGCGGGCGGCGCGATGAGTCGAGCTTCGCCGGGCGATGGCGTGCCTCCGGCGATTTCGACGGCAGTCAGGGGCGCGGCGGCGACGAGCGGCGGCGCGGGCGGCGCGGGGGCATACATCAGGAAGAACCTCCTTGTGTCCGCCTACGGGGTTAGCTGTCGGGCTCACGGCCGGCCGTCCAGCGCGCACCGAGCACGCTCCAGCCGGGCGTTACAGCCGCAGCAGCGGCCGATTCGCCCCATCCAGACCGTCCTGGGTTTCAGGCGGTCCGGCAGTGGGTCCCCCGCTCGCCTCCATCCACGAAGGCGACTCGGCAGGTCGAGTGCTGCACGCTAGCCGCCGCGAAGCAGGGTCATGTGTGCGGTCCATCACACACGCACGCCGCCGGTTCTGCTGGCGATCGAGAAGGCTTGCGGCGAGACGACGAGCTCTTGGCGACTTTTATTGCGCTCGTTGACGTTGACAGCTCCAAGCGCGACAATCACCCCGTGGCCAATCCCGACCGCCTGTCCGCGCTCGACGCGACCTTCCTGCACCTGGAGGACAACTCGACGGCGCACATGCACGTGGCCTCGGTGATGGTCTTCGAGGGAGTCGCGCCGACGCCGCAGGAACTGGTCGACCACGTGCTCGGACGCCTGCATCTGGTGCCGCGCTACCGCCAGCGCCTGGCGCACGTGCCGCTCGGGCAGGGGCGGCCGGTGTGGACGGATGACCCCCACTTCAACCCGCGCTACCACATACGCCATACCGCGCTGCCGCGCCCGGCGGACGAAGCGGCGCTCAAGCGGCTCGCGGGCAGGCTGTTCTCGCAGCGTCTCGATCGCTCCAAGCCGCTGTGGGAAATCTGGCTGGTGCAGCGCATGACGGGCAACCGCTTCGCGCTGATCGCCAAGACCCACCACGCGCTCGTGGACGGGATCTCCGGCGTGGACATAACCACCGTCCTGTTCGACACCTCGCCGGAGCCCGTCCCCACGTCCGAACCGGCGACGCCGTGGACGGCCAAGCCGCTGCCGGGACCCGCCAAGCTGCTGGGCGAGGCGCTGCTGGAGCGCACGACCGTCCCCGGCGAGATGATCCGCGGCGGGCGGGCGCTGTTGCGAGCGCCGCGCAGGGCGGTCTCGCAGGTCAGGGAGGGCCTCGCCAGCGTAGGCGCGACCACGCTGGCGGGCATCAGCGCGCCCGCGCCCGCGAGCCCCTTCAACGTCGACATCGGCACGCACCGGCGCTACACGTTCCTCGACGCCGACCTCGCCCGCTTCAAGGCGGTCAAGAATTCGCTCGGCGGCACGCTCAACGACGTGGTGCTGGCGGCCGTCAGCCTCGCGCTCGGAAGCTATCTGCGCGCCCAGGGACACGACACCAGGGGGCTGGTGCTGAAGGCGATGGTCCCCGTCTCGGTCCGCGCTGACTCCGAGCGGGGCGCGCTCGGCAACCGCGTCGCCGCGATGTGGGCGCCGCTGCCGGTCGGCGTGGAGAACGCCGCCGAGTGCCTCGCCCAGATCCGCGTGGCGATGGAGGACATCAAGGAGTCCGGCCAGGCCGTCGGAGCGCAGGTCCTGACGAACCTCGCCGGCTTCGCGCCACCGACGATCCTCAGCCAGGCCGCGCGCCTGCAGGCTCGCCAGCGCTTCTTCAACCTCGTCGTCACCAACGTCCCGGGCCCGCAGTTCCCGCTCTACCTGCTCGGACATCGCCTGCGCGGGCTCTACCCCGTCGTCCCGCTCGCTAGCCGCCAGGCGCTCGGCATCGCCGTGATGAGCTACGACGGCCATCTCGGCTTCGGCCTGCTCGCCGACTACGACGCCGTGCCCGAGCTCGAGACCATCGCGCGCGCCCTGCGCCGGGCGATCACAGCGCTCTCGCGCGCCGCGGGCGTCCCGGCTCGCCGCACCCGCGCGCGCGCCACGCCGGCCGCTGGGGCTTCGGCCAACGGACACGCGCGCCCGAAGCCCGCACCCGGCGGACACGCCGACGGCAAAGCCGACGGCCCGCGCTCTGCGCCGGCCGCTGGGGCTTCGGCCAACGGGCGCGCTGGCCGACCCCGGACGATCGGTGGCAAGCCCGCATCCGGCAAACGCGCCGGCGGCAAAGCCGCCACGGGCAAGCGCGTCCCCCGCGGGCCCGCTGCGCGAAGCTGAGGCTCGAGGCCAAACGGAAAAGGTCCGCTCCGAGATGAGGCTGGCGCTCTGCCAGATGAACGCCACGGTCGGCGACATCGCCGGCAACGCGCAGCGCATCCTCGCCGGCCTGCGTGCCGCGCGCGAGGCCGGCGCGGAGCTGGTGCTCTTCCCGGAGCTCGCGCTCACCGGCTATCCGCCCGAGGATCTGCTGCTGCGCGCCCACTTCCTGGAGGACTCCCGCTCCGCGCTTCGGTCTCTCGCCGCCGAGGCTGATGGCACGACCGCGGTCGTCGGCTTTCCCGAGACCTCCGACGGCCATGTCTACAACGCCGCCGCCGTGCTCGCCGGCGGCGGGGTCAGCTCCATCTACCGCAAGGTCCACCTCCCCAACTACGGCGTCTTCGACGAGCAGCGGTACTTCACGGCCGGTTCCGCCGGCGCGACGATCGATCTCGGCGGTCACCCGGTCGGCGTGACCGTGTGCGAGGACCTGTGGCAGCCCGGCCCGCCCGCCACCGAGGAGGCCGCCGCCGGGGCGCGGCTGATCGTCAACATCTCGGCCTCTCCCTACCACGCCGGCAAGGGCGTCGAACGGGAGCGGCTGTTCGCGCGGCGCGCGCGCGAGTGCGGCGCCCATGTGGCCTTCTGCGCGCTCGTCGGCGGCCAGGACGAGCTCCTCTTCGACGGCCACTCTTTCGTCCTGAACCCTGCCGGCGCGACGATCGCGCGGGCGTGCCAGTTCGCCGAGGAGTTGCTGGTCTGCGACCTCGACCTCGCGCCGAACGCGGACCGCTCACGAAGCCGTCCTCCTTTGCACACCCCGATCGAGCCTGTCGAGGCGGAGGTGTATGCGGCCCTTCGGCTCGGCCTCCACGACTACGTTCGCAAGAACGGCTTCTCCGACGTCGTGCTCGGCCTGTCCGGCGGGATCGACTCGGCGCTGGTCGCGTGCCTCGCCGTCGATGCCCTTGGCGCCGAGCGCGTCAACGTCGCGATCATGCCCTCCCCTTTCTCCTCCGCGGAGACGCAGGCGGACGCACACGCGCTCGCGGCCGCGCTCGGCATTCGCACGCACGAGCTGCCCATCGCGCAGGTCATGGACGCCTACACGCAGACGCTCGCTGGGGACTTCGCGGGCCTGCAGCCGGGCCTGACCGAGGAGAACCTCCAGGCCCGCATCCGCGGCAACCTGTTGATGGCGCTCTCCAACAAGTTCGGCTGGCTCGTGCTGACGACCGGAAACAAGTCCGAGATGTCCGTCGGCTACACGACCCTGTACGGCGATCTCGCAGGTGGCTTCGCGGTCATCAAGGACGTTCCCAAGACGCTCGTCTACCGCCTCTGCGAGTGGCGCAACTCGCCTGCCGGCGCCCTCCCCGATCCCGCCGCGGCCACGCCGCGCGACCCCTCCGCGAGGGGGCCCGCACAGGCGCGCGCGAACGCGCCGATCCCCGCCTCGATCATCGCCCGCGCCCCCTCCGCCGAGCTCAGGCCGGACCAGCGCGACGTCGACTCGCTCCCTCCATACGAGCTGCTCGACCGCATCCTGCGCGGCTACATCGAGCTGGACCGCAGCCGCGAGCAGCTGATCGCCGCCGGCCTGCCCGAACGGGAGGTCGACCGGACGATCCGCCTCGTCGACCTCGCCGAGTACAAGCGGCGTCAGGCGCCCCCCGGGATCAAGGTCACGACGCGAGCCTTCGGCCGCGATCGGCGCATGCCCATCACCAACCGCTACAGAGGCTGAGAGCACGTGCGGCGTCGCGCTCGGGCAATTCTCGCGTTCGTCTCCGCGCTGTGCGCGCTGGTGCTCGGCGGGTGCGGTGACACGCTGCAGGACCAGCCGATCCCGCACAACTCGCTCGAGAGCCTGGAGCTCGCGCCCTTCCCCGTCTACTGGCTCGGCGCCAGCTTCCACGGACTGGCGATCACCGAAGCCTCGCGCGACCCCGGCGGCGCGTTCACCGTCCAGTACGGCGACTGCCTGCGGGGCGGCCAGAGCGCCTGCGTCCCGCCGCTGAAGCTGATCACCTCGCCTGACAACAGCTTCGTTCCCGGCGAAGCTTCTCCCTCGCGCTCCACCGCATCCCTGCGCGGCGCCGTCGCGTACCTCGCCGAGCACGGCGCCGCGATCGCGATCGCCACGGACGGAGTCGTCCTCGACGTCTACGCCCACACGCCGGCGCTGGCGCGCGCAGCCGCACAGGCCGCCGTGCCCATCAACTTCCCCGGCGCGCCCGGCGCGCGGCTGGCCGCGCCGCTGCCCGACACCGGCTTCGCCCAGCGCCCGCTCCCGTCGCAGACGCCGTCCCCGTTGCGCGCGCTTCGCTAGCCCTTCTCGGGCAGCGCCCGCACCGCGATCGTCATCCGCGTCACGGCGCAGGTCCTGCCGGCGTCGTCGCTGAACTCGACGTCCCACACCCACGTCGTCCTGCCCCGGTGCAGCCGCCGCGCGTGCGCGTGCACCGTCCCCTCGGTGATCGGGCGCAGGAAGCTCGTGCTGTTCGACAGGCCCATCGCCATCTTGCCCTCGTCCATCACGCACAGCGCGGTCGCCAGGGAGGCCATCGCCTCGGCGATCGACGCGTACAGCCCGCCGTGCACCAGCCCCATCGCCTGCTTGACCTCGTCGCGCACCGCCACCCGCGCGCGCGCCTGGCTGTCGTCGAGCTCCGCGATCTGAAGGCCGTACAGCCTGTCGAATCCCGTCACGGCCTCGTTCAGCTGCTCCATCGTGGGGGTCACCATCGGGGCGCCACGATAGCCTAAGGGTCCCGGGCTCCGGGCCCTTCCGCAGATGAGCCGACTCGACGAACTCCCCCCCGACCTGCGCGCCGCCCTGTCCCTGCTCGTGGACCGCGGCAAGAGCTACGCCCAGGTCGCCGATCTGCTGGCGATACCGGAGAGCGTCGTGCGCGACCGCGCTCACGCGGCGCTCGACGCGGTCGCGGGCGGTCTCGATGACGCCGCCGTCCGGACTGGGAGAGGCGCCGCGGCCGGCGGGCCGTCCGCCCGC